>CAYWKV010000001.1:0-114158 GCA_964458835.1 uncultured Gammaproteobacteria bacterium
GTACTCACTTCGCAGCCTACTATTCTTTCATAGGCTACGAAGTGAGTACATTATGCCGACCCCCAGTCAAGACCGAACCTTGCGCTTCATCCGCGAGCACCTGGCCAGGCAGGGCCGCGCCCCGAGTCTGCGCGAGATTGCCGAGGGGCGGGGCCTGACCTCACGCGGTGCGGTGCGCCGCCATGTGCTGGCGCTCGCCGAACAGGGCTATCTCCAGGTCGATCCCCGGCGCCATCACGGCATTACGCTGACCGACCGGGTCGCCGAGGAGACCCTGAGCCTGCCCCTGGTCGGGCGCATTGCGGCCGGCCGGCCCAT
Source organism: uncultured Gammaproteobacteria bacterium (assembly GCA_964458835.1). Lineage (GTDB taxonomy): Bacteria > Pseudomonadota > Gammaproteobacteria > Thiohalobacterales > Thiohalobacteraceae > JAHJQQ01. The sequence goes on from CAYWKV010000001.1 coordinate 319, forward strand.
CGAGGCGATTCCCGACGAGCAGACCATGAACCTGGCCGAGTTCCTGCTCGGTCCCAACCGGTATGCGCTGCGCGTGTTCGGCGACTCGATGATCGGTGCCGGGATTCTCGACGGCGATACCGTGGTGGTGGAGCGCGGCGTCGCGCCCAAGGATGGCGACATCGTCGTCGCGTTGATCGATCTGCAGGAAGCCACGCTCAAGCGCATCAAACGTCGCCCGGACGGCGCCCTCGAACTGATCGCGGAGAACCCCGCGATCCTGCCGATGATCTACCCGGCCAGCCGGGTCTGTATACAAGGGATTGTTACCGGCCAGCTGCGCAGTTACCGGTAGGTGTTGTATGCGCACTGCGTTGTGGCCCCGCGCCATCCTCCTGGTGGACATGAATGCGTTCTTCGCGTCTGTTGAGCAACGCGACTGTCCCGAACTCCAAGGCCTACCCATCGGCATCACCAACGGCCTGACTGGCACCTGCATCATCACCAGTTCCTACGAGGCGCGTGCCTACGGCGTGAAAACCGGCATGCGGGTGCGTGAGGCCAAACAGCTGTGTCCGGACTTCATCCAGATCCCGGCGCGGCCGCAACGCTATGCTCAGGTGTCTACGGCGATCATGGACGCGCTGACGACTATCTCGCCGGATATGGAGGTGTTCTCGGTCGACGAAGCGTTTCTCGATGTCACGCACTGCCAGCAGTTGTTGGGAACGCCCGAACAGATCGCACGGCGTACGAAGCAGACGGTCTATGAGGCCTCCGGTGTACTGTGTTCGGTCGGTGTCTCCGGGGACAAGACCACGGCGAAATACGCCGCCAAGCTGCACAAACCCGATGGCCTGACGGTCATTCCACCGTGGGACGCGGCAAAACGTCTGCACGATGTCCCCGTCACTGAACTGTGCGGCATCGCCGGCGGCATCGGCCGTTATCTCGCCGAACGCGGCGTGACTCACTGCGGACAGATGGCGAAGCTTCCGGTGAGTGAATTGGCGCGCCGCTTCGGCAATCTTGGCCGGCGCATCTGGCTGATGGCGCAAGGCCTCGATCCCGCGCCGGTCGAAACACGTGTCGCGCCACCTAAGAGCATCGGCCATGGCAAGGTGATGCCGCCGGGCACGCGCACGCCTGCCGTGATGCTTACTTACCTGGAACACATGAGCTTCAAGGTCGGTACGCGGCTGCGCCGCCACCAGTTGGTCGCACAGTCCTATTTCATCGGTCTGCGCACCGATCTCGGCTGGATCGGCAGCCATTATAAAACCGCGCAGCCGACCAACGACGGCACGCCGTTGATGGCGCTGTGCCGCACGATGCTCAATGAGTGCTGGTCGGGCGAGGGTGTGAGCCAAGTACAGGTGACCGCGCTCGACCCGCGTCCCGCCGAAGGTCAGTTGGATCTGTTCACGGAAACTGCCCATGACCCGAAACGCGATGCCGCCAACGCGGTGATGGATGCGATCAACCACCGCTACGGCGAATTCACATTGGCACCCGCGCGCTTGCTGAACCGCTCCGACATGCCCAACGTCATCGCGCCCGCCTGGAAACCCTACGGCCATCGGCGGACGATCTGATGTGCGGCGGCGTGTATTACAGCTTACAGGGTGAAGACGTTCGGGTGTACTTTCCGAACCCCAAGGCGCAGCTGCCCGTCAAAAAGAAAGATGGTGATGTGATCTTGCTGCCGTGGGGACGGCGCAAGGAGCAGGCCGGCGTTCTGCCGCTCGGCGGCTGGGCGCGGCTCGATTCGATCTATGCTGGCCGCTGGGATAAGTGGTTTCCGAAGCCGGTGAAGCTTATCGTCAAGAGCTTCATGGAGAAGGATATCGAGGGCAACAGCCATTGGTACGACCTGACCAAGGGCAAATGGATTCAGGGCGTGGTCGTGCGCGAGGGTCACGAACAGCGCGTATATGTCGTGACCGTCGATCCGCAACGCGAAGATGCCGTGCACGAGCGCTGGCCGCGCATTATGGCGTGATGACGGGGAGCGTAGAATACAGATTAGCTACGAAGTTTCCGCATTGGTCGTACCCGTCCGACCGCATGAGCCAGGCGACTACCGAAGCGGCGGCAACAATCATCGCGAATATGCCAAGCTTTACTGTATCCATTGAGGTTCCGAGCCGCTGCTCAGTATCCATTGTTTTCCTCCCCCGCAGTCTTGATACTTTTGGCTTTTTCTGGAATATACTCCGGCCTGTAGGAAAATCATAATCGGCAGGAGGCTGATATGTTGACGTTGACACGCCGTGTAGGCGAAACACTGGTTGTTGAACCGTTTTCTGATGTTAATCCTGGAATGACAATTGGTGAGTTGTTTGCCAACGGACCAATCATCATTGCGATTCATGCTGTCCATAACCGGAATCAAGTGCGGCTTGGGATTGAAGCGCCGGATGAGCTTTCGGTTGCGAGGACAGAGTTGTTAGGGACTACATAAAAACGCGAATTAAGGGAAGCAAATGAGACTGCGTTACACCATCCTACTTCTCGTCCTAGCTATTGGTGTTGCTGGCTGCAAACAGACACTCGTTCGTCCTGATTCGAGAACGGATATGGATGTCGTCATCCATCCGTATGTGGAGAGTGGGCATGAGCAAGCGCAGTATGCGAAAGCGGATGCTTTAATTGCTGTGGGCAAACAGCGAGAAGCGGATCAGTTGCTCGTTGATCTCGCACAAGAAGGTTATCCGCCAGCCCTTAAGAGGCTATTACCTATCGAGTATACCGAACTCCGAGGGGTTATCCTCACGCCGGCACTAGAGAACAAATATGCGACGTATCAACGAGACGGATCGGTGAAGCCGCATTGGGCGCTCGAAAAGCTAGCGCAGGAAGGAGACCATGACGGGACGTTCTTGTACTGGAACTATATCTACATCGACAAGAAAACAAGTACGCGTCCGCCGCTAGCGCTCGCAGCTATGAAATATCTGGCGGACAACGGGCATGCGGACGCGCTCGTTACTCTCACGGATTACTATCTTGGGAAAGACCTTGGGCGTGCACAGACCGTTAAGGGAACAAAGATAAGGTCAGGCCCGTACGATGATCCGAAATGCTGCCTGACAAATGAGCAGGCGAGATATTCAGAAGCGTACGTCAGTAAATACTTTGACTATGTCAAGGCACACGCCGGTCGTGCGGATATCCTTCTTCCAGATCGGTTTGTGGGATATCCGCTGGCTTTGGCGATTCGATATCAGCGTCTTGAACAATATGAGAAAGCAAAGTACTGGATGAATCAAACTATCAGCCATTACGATCAGTTTTTGGAATTATGCAGAAGGTCTGGTGGTCGAGGGTTGTTCGTGGACGCAAAAGATTATGCGGAGTTTCAGTTGGCGGCATACGAAAAGCTGGGATATTAGGGTGGGGGTGCGGAATTGTGATGGACGAGACTGCGACCGACTTGGACGACGTTAAGTCTAGAGAAAGGAAACACAGAAGCCATTGGTAGACGCCCACCGAATGCCCGCTGGCCACGGCGCGGCCTACGCAATATGCAGATCAACCAAAAAATACCCGGCCTCCGATGAGAGGCCGGGCTGGCAATATACTAAGAACTAGTCGATCTCGATCCCTGTCTCAATCTCACGCGTATTTGAGAAAGCGCAGGTCGTTTCCGTATACCGCGTGTTGATCTCCATCGATACCGTGCCCTCCGCCACGTTGATAACCATCTCACCATAGCCGCCATCGTCGTTATACCAGTCGACGTCAGTCTCCTCGAGATAGTCATCCGCGATCACTTCGATCGCGTCACTGAGCGATTTACGCACGGTTTCTTGAGCCACTACCCAGGTGCCCTCATCGAAGTGGCGACTGTTAACCAGCACATCCACAACGATATTAGCCTCGTCGATCTGAACATCGTAATCGACGGACTGTATCGACCCGCTGTCACCACCGCCATCGAACGAGACGCGGACCTCAGCAACATCTGCGGTCCTGAGGTGAGGCAGCACGCGGCGCAGGTTTTCCATGTACAGCCGACCTGCGGGCGCTGATGCCGCATCTACCACCGCATGGTCCTTGATGGAGATACCCATCATTCCACGAATGTGCAGATTCACCTCCCTGGGTGGCAGGGCATTATACTGGCCCTTGATCTGCCCGATCCGTAGCGGTTGCTCTGCATTACCAGTCAGATAGAGTTGGACCGTCCAACGCCGCCCCGCGGCAAATACCGCCGCAATGGCGCAGTGACCACTGTTGACCTGGTCATGGTAACTGGCCACACAGTGACGCTGTCTCAGTCCCTCCATGCCGAGCCGGCGACTGGTTCGGATCAGGTAGCCGGAGATATCGTCCGGCATGACCGCGTCGAACGCTGACAGATCGTAGACCACATTGGCGCCGGCCAGGCGTTTCAGCGTTGCCAACCTGGACAGGCGATCATGCTCCTGCTTCCAACGCGCCGGGCTCCACCCGAGGTTAATCCGTCTGCGAAGCTCGCTCGCCATACGGATTGTGTCCTTTACTGGGACGCCCTGGGATTGCAGGTACAGGTACCCTACAGCGAAAGGCAGCAAACGCTGAGCGTCCTTCTGGACGCTCGGGTCGAGCCGACCTGCGGCCAGAATCATTGACAGGGCCTCTTCATCCAGTTGTCCCGCTTGGAGGAGCTTCTGGAACGGCGTCTCGACCTTGCGCGGGTAGTGTCTGAGTTCACCGAGAGAGACAGTCATCATACTCACTTGTCAGCCCTCCGTGTCCCGTGCCTGACTAGCGATCCACGGGCCATCCACGGTTCCGGCTGGATCCTGGACAGCCAGTCTGCAAGGTTCGGGATCCGTCCCCCGCAGTCCTCGATGACATGCTGCTCACCGATGTATCGTACGGGGACCTGCTTCCCATCACTGTTGGTGATGGTGATCCCAAAGACACGTTCGGCCTCGAAGATTCCCTCGGCATGGTGCCGCAAAGCACGGTGTCGAAAGTCACAGAAGGATTCCTTGGTGGCGTCGAACCATTCGTGGATCGGGATGTAGTCTTCCGGGGCTCCGCCGAAGGTCTTGGCGGACGACACGGCGTGATAGTACACATGCGTCATGTGCTTCTCCTTGATCGTGTGATGAAGGGGAAACACCCCCGTACCGGGGAGATGTCTCCCCGGTGGGGTTCGTGGGCAAGGTGTTAGACCGCCACCCTTCGGCTAACCAGCGACTACTCGGTCATCGTCCCGGTGCTGGCCGCCAGTTCAGCAGCATCCAACATCGCCTCAAATGCCTCGATCTCGCACTCACCATCTTCGAACTGCCGCTGTACCTCGCACACCTCCGGTGTCGGAAGGGCGTAAGCTCGTTCGTGAGCTGCGTCCCAGCGGACCTGCAGCGCGCGAAAGTCGATCATGATACGACTTGCATCAGACATACATCCTCCTCAGGATCCGTCGAGGGCAACCACTGCCCTCGACTCAATCCATTCAGGCACTGACTCGCCGATCGAGTAGAGCCTGGTAACGTGCCAAGTCCGGGAACGCCGACTTGCTGCGCTGGTTCAAGACATCTAACCAGTCGACGCCTTTTGCGCCCTCCGGAATCGGCATGGAAGGCAGCAGGGCAATTGCCTTGCGTCCTTCTTCCCGTAGCCGCTTGACCAAAGCCTCTGCCGCTTGATAGCCCGCCCCGCTGACATCCTTATCCGCGAAGACGTACACGGTCGTGATGTGACGGGGAAACTGGACGGCCTTGAGCATGGCCGCACTCACGGCGGCAAGCATCGGCAGCCCCATGGCCTCCTGGCAGGCAAACCCAGTTTCGAAACCTTCCGTGATCCCAGCCTGACTGCTGCAGGAAATATCCGACAGTTGGATGGCTGCCCCCGACAATGTCATTCCTTCGGGAATGGCTACGAGACGTTTGCAGTCCGTGCCGTACTTTGTACCGTCGGCGGTCAGGTACAACCTATGCAATCCAACCATGCTGCCTCGGACGTCTGTCACTCGGGCAATCACCCCCGGCGTCTTGACCATCTCGCCGGTGTCCTTGTCCAGATAGGTCAAGCGTTCGACATAACGCAGACTGGATGACATGCCCCCTCGGACATCCCGCAGGCCTCGGCGCGCGAAATACAGACGTGCCGGTTCGGCCGCGGGTTGGTCCAACGGTATACCCAGATCCCACAATCGCTGGATCTTGCCACGATAGGCCGTGAGCTCCTCGTCCGTGGGCATGGCACGCGGGGGTGCCGGAACCGGCACCGGTTTGTTCGGTGCCGGCATCGCACCCTGGCCGAGACCTAGATGGCTAGCGACTGCCTCCAGGGCTTCCCTGAAACGCCAGCCGTTCAGCCACATCAGCATCTCGAAGCCATCATGGCGGGCGCCGCAGGTATTGCAGCAACCACCACCCGTCCGATTCGCGTCCTTAAAGAAGCGGAACCCATCCTTGCTCGGTTTGTCGCGCCCCGTGTTATGGGCGGGACTCGGGCATGGAACATGATGTGGCTTCTTTTCAGCGGCGTGCGCAAGTTCCGGCGCCAACGACACCAGGATTTCGAGCCAACGTCCATCAGCGGCCCTGCGCACCTCATCCCGCCATTGGCGGTACTGATCAAGTTTCGATGACATATCAATCCCTCGTACCGTTCAATGGTGGACGTTCGTCGTTCGTTGTGCCTGGATGGACAGTGATGTCGCTGACTCGATCCAGTTCCCGAAACGCTCTGCGTGACCCCGTTCGCCGAAACCGGCAAGCCGATCTGCGTCCGTGGCACGCACCGGTGTCATTGAAGCTCTGCGTACTTCCCAGGCGAATGGGACTGCCCAGGCGCAGTGTTCGAGTGACACGATGAATATCTCGCCGGGTTGCGGCGGATCGGTCCTCAGTTCATGAAGACTTGCGTAGATACGCATTGGAATTGCCCTCCGTATAGGTGGGCGACCAACCCCGTCGGGGTTGAATCGACCCGATGGGGATTCGTTCGGATTCTCCATCCGAGCGGGTGGCACACCTGTCGGCATACCCCTGCTGCTTGAAGGCCAGCTACCTGATCCGCTTGCGCGGGTTGGAAATCGTTCCTGCGAAACAGCCCTCAGCCGCTTGGCACGAACGATTCTGAAAAAAAGCAGCGGGGTACCAATGTACCCCGTGCCATGGCCCGTCAGTGGGCGAGTCTTATGCGCTCATGTTGCGCGAAACGCTGTGCGACCCCGAGATCAGGGAACAGCGCCAGCGTAGCCACTTCCAAGTCGCCTTGGTGGTTATGCCGCGATCGGCCCACTCCCCACTCCATTCCAGCGACTGTGTGCGGGTAGATGAAGATCAACCCAGGTCCTGGCGGTGCCTTCTTGATCTCACCCAGGCTGTTGTAGGTCTGGATCATCCCCTAGCCCTCTTTCATGGGGTCAACCAGCGTGACCTTTTCATCGGGCATATGGATCACCACCCGACGCGGAAACAGCGTGAGGGTGATACACAGACGAACGCGCTGCGCTTCACGGCTCACGCCGTCACGCGGAACGCGAAACACCTCAAACTCCGCCTCGCCGTCGCGCGTGATTCTGGCAACGGACGCCGCCATCCACAGCACAACCTCAAGACGCATCTTGGGGTCCTGCTGACACTGGAGGTAGGAGTCCTTGCCATCCCACGCGACACAGCTCTCGAACACCATGTCCGACATCAGCACCTGTTGGGTGAACCCCGAAGCACGCGCGATGTCAGTGACATCGAGAAAATCCGTGTTCACCTGACCGCGCCGTCTCCAGAACGGCAGCACCGGTGATTCAACTGCGGCTGCTATCACTGAACACCTCCAAGGCACTTCCCCCGCTCGGGAAGTGCCGTCAGTACACGTACCCAGAGCGGTGGGATCGGGTTACGCAGTAACCCGTAGTCATGCGTATCGCTACGCTCGGATGATTTGTTCACCGATCTTGCGAGACACGCCAAGCGGCGATCGCGCCGGTGTACCAGACAACTGGTCGCGCAGTTCCTTCTGCAGTTGTTCTGCCGCCCCAGCCCATGGCTCCTGGACATGCACAACGTCGCTGCAACCGATCTCATTCAAGAGCTGTGAGAACAGTGCCGCCGCCGTCCGATTCAGCGGTGCCTCTTGGTTCATCAGCACCACCAGCAGTTCGGCGTCCGTGGCCGGCTGGATCGCTTCCTCTCGCTGTATTCTTCCGAGGACCTCATGCACATGTGCCCGGTAGATCGCCAATGGCAGATTCCCCACACCCGGCCAGCACAATCGTCTGATCGCCTGGTCCGCCATGGCCCGGTAGCGCGGATAACGACGTTTGAAACGCGTCACCTCGTCCGAGGTCATGCGCAAGCGGTCATTGAGATGCATAACCGACGGCATGGACTGCACGTGCGCGACCAGCACTGCCCAGGTTTCGATGTCGATGGGCTCGCCATAATCATGAACACTCAGGTTCATCTGCTGCATCGATGCCTCCTGACCGTGAACGGTCTTAGTGGTACGCATCTGCGCTCACGCGTCTGTGACGATCACCGCGCACGGTTTCAGCGGCCTGGCAGGCCAGTGTCCACGCGATGCGGTGAATGGCCGCAGGTCGTTCACGGCCTGGCTCGAACTCCACACCGTCCGTTTCGAGTTGCAGACACACCCGCCCCTGACGGACAACCTGCGCGATCAGTCGTACGTATCGCCACTCATGGCCGTAGGCGAGCGCTCGCTCCTGCGCATGCGCGACCAATCGCCGAGCCAGTGCATCGGCGTGACTGCGGCCAAGCTTTTCCGCATGTAGTTCATTCCGTAACGTTCGATAGTTCGTTGCGGGGATGAACCAGGCTGCGGGTGCGCAGGACCTGCGGCTATTCGATAGGGCACCGGGGTGCCATCGATCGCAAAAGGACCCGTAGATCACAGACCCGATACGATCCCAAGCACCAGGATCGTTCACCATGAGCACATGAACTCGAACGCCGTCGATCACCACGTCACCAACACCGTTGGCAAGCGGTACTCGCCCACCCGAGGGTGCGTGTTTCGACACACGATAGGCGTCGGTCGCGGCAATACCGCACCGCCGTAAATTGGGGTAGCTCGACATAAGCCCCCCTAGGCGGCGATGCGGGTCGCCGGCGTCAGATTGCTACGCTGCTCCCACGTCACGGACCCGTTCGGCCACAACACCGGAACCTTGCGATCGAATCGCGCGATGTGGTCACGGCACCGTGCGACATGACGACGGATGATCTCGGGATCCGGGTTAACGCCCCAGCCGGGTACGAGGCCCTGCCACGCGCGACCATCGTCGTAGGCGAGCACCGTCCCGATCTCAGCGCCATGCGTTGCACTGCTGACAGAAGAACCCATCGAATGATGGTTCATTGGAACCTCCCGAACGCACGCCCCCCACCTGGGGCGCGCGTGTAGACACACATCCCGAGGTGGCGGGTTTCGTCCAGTCAGTCCGACCTGCTGTTTTTGTTACGCGGCCAGCTACCGCATGCGCCCACGCCGAAACGCAGGCACAAGAAATTCCGTGGTGTGCTCAGCAGCACACACAGTGGCTCATATCAGGGATACTTGACCGGGGACCGGTCAGACAGCGCAGGCGCCTACGGCTGCCTGCACGATGGCCACGGGGTCGTGGCGGTTGTCCTGGTGGACACGTCCAGCCGGGGTTGGCTGGAGAGCTTCCCATACAAACGAAGCTTAGAGCGCAGTATCCCGAAGTTTTCGGCGCATGACAAGTAGCCGAAAAAAGAATGGCAGGAGGGGGACCTCCTGCCATTTGTCACCAGGCGAACGGGCTCACCGATCGCACCGACACGACCTCCCCAGGGAGGACAAAATCACCGACCCGGAGGTCTGGCCGGCCCTGCAACACCAACAGTACCTCTCCGTGACTGGCCAGAACGGTGTCTGCCCCCGATGCATCATCGTCGTCATCGGGTTCCTGCCGATGGAAAACGCGACCCTGCACCGTTGAACCGGGCCCGATCCACTGGACTGCCTGGAAGGAGCGCCCGAACGCTGCATCGACCACATCCCGCATCACGGCGTCCTCGCCCAGCCCGACGGCAAACGCCAGTTTCGCTTCCCGGCCCTGCAGGTGCTCGATCATGCCCGCCTCCGGCTGCCAGCGGCAGGCCCTGACGGCATAGTCGATCAACTCGCCCGCGTTACCCAGGAAGTCCAGGCCCGTCATGCGCCCCGTTCCTGTCTTGAGGGTCTTTGCGGACCAGGCGGCCCAGTCGAAGCACGCCGCCAGCATCATATCGTCCTCGGAAAGCTCGGACCCTTCCTTCCCGTCGGTGACGGCGAGAAGGTACGAGCCAAGGCATTCCGGATCTGCGTGGACAGCGGGCGCCCATGCCGGGTAGCGCTTCATGATCGCCGCAAACATTTGCCAGCGGCCCATCTGCGCCAACAGGTCGAAAATCGTCCTGCCGGAGGCATCTTCCACCAGGAGGTCGTACTGGGACGAGACCAGCTCATCGAGCCGTTCGAGCTGGTTCAGAAGCACCACCCGGTGGACGACCGGCACCTCTCCACCCAATAGCGTCTCCAGGGTCATCAGGCGGCCTCCTCGACCTGCAGGGGGGTTGTAGTACCCATGCAGTGGTTGAGAAACGCCGCCAGCGCCTGTGGCTCGTCCTTGCGCCAGGCGAACAGACCATCCGACTCGATCTCCTCCAGGAGATCATCGTCCGCATCAAAGGTGCTGATGCGGATCTCACCCGCGTCCCAATCGCCGGCGGCCAGACCATAGACCACCTCATCGAGGTAGACCTCTCTGTCTTCCTGATACGCACACTGAGGAACACAGTCCGTATAGGACTTGCCAAGACGCTCGACCTCGATACGGCACACGCCGGCGGGCAACACCACGTCCGTGGGCACCTCGAGACTCGCCGACTGGGTCAGTGCGTACAGGAACTCATCGAAAGCCTCCCAATCCTGGGTGATCCAGGTCCACAGCTGGTCGATCAGCTGCACGCACAATTCCACGCCCACCCTCTGCAGAGGCGTGAGCGCAGCGAGGGGCTCGAGATCCTCGTCGCCGGCGCCATATCTCAGCCAATCCTCGTGTGACCGGCTGATGTCGCCTGACACGGCCAGCTCCAGATCCCAGCAGGCGAGGACCACGGCAAGGTCAGGTTCCAGGGGAATCCCGTTCACCCGCGTGCCCCGCACCTCCTCGAGGAGCTTGCCCAGGACGACGTTCCCTTTTACATCCAGGCTTCGCCTCGGGTAGCCTGCCGACCAGCCCTCGACCTTCACGTCCAGGTTTGCATGACCCTCCGCAAAGCTGCGTGCGATCTCGGCGTACCGGTCAAAGATGTACATCGCACATCTCCCCGCGTCCGGGTGATACCCCGAGTGGTGACGTGTTGAGACGGTCAGTCTCGTTTTCCATCTCCCGGAAAGCCGCCTGCCTGAGCAAGTACCGGATTCTGTCCCAGCGGTTCCAGTATGCCGCCTGCGCAGGCCAGGGCACCGACACGAAACGGCGGTAGTGATACTGCTTGGCCAGCTCCAGCACGACACACGGCATACACCGGCCACAGCCGCACGACGCCCCCTGCCTGCAGGCGCTGCGCAAAGCCTCGGGCGAGGCCGCCATGATCTGATCACGCACAACCACGCTGATCTTCATGGTGCTATCTCCTTTCATTCACATCGTATTCCGAAGGAGACAGCCACCCCGTTGGGTGACATGTCCCAACGGGCCTGCTGCTTGTTTTACTCGGCCAGCTACCGATGCGCCCTGGATGGGGTGTACCCAGTCCAGAGCACATGACTTCTGATTGATGGCCCTGAGGAAGGCCCTCCACACACGCGTGTGAAGGGCCTCTCCAGGTGTTTGTCGGCTACGCGGCCGTCAGTCGCGGCGTCAGTGGCTCGAGCAACTTGTCCACATCGATGCCATGACGGCTAAGTACCGACGCCACCGCTTCGTCGATGGCCGCCATCGCACTCTCCCCCTCTGCGGTGTCCCGGGTCCCTAACCGGTGCAGCGGGTTATCCCAGTACCGTCCTCCCGCGTGACGCTTCATGATCTCGGCACGCACCTCCTTGTCGTACTTCTCGGCCCTGTCATACTGCAGCCAGAAGGCCTCGCTCACGCGCATATCCTCCGGCGGCAGCCACCGCCGTTGCCGTCCAACCAAGCGGTTGAGACGATCGACCAGCGATTTGTCTCGTGGGAAGAAGTGAATCGTCCCAACGCCCGGGTAATAACGCACGTCGAAGTACGAACTGCTCACGCGACCACCCCGTCGCAGTTCCTCAAAACGATGGCGGAACACGTCGGTCAGCGCGGTTTCCGGCGCGATCTTGCTATCGAGCATGGCGAAAACCTTGTCGAAATCCGCCAATAGCTGCATTGAGTCCCAACTGAGGCCGCGTTGCCAGCTATCAGTCCCATGATGCGGAAGGACGAACCGCGTCGTCTTGATCCGCATACCCGCCGTACGGTGCTTGTCGTTGGACTTCCAGCCCAGGTAGAACACCGTGTTGTCCGAGTGGTACCGGATGATCTGGTCGAATACATCGCAGGCCATATCAACTTGGATCTGCCCCTGGCTCTGAACAAGCCCAAGGAGAAATCCATAGATATTGCTGACGGTGTATTCGAGGCTCTTGACCTGCTCGAACTGCGACTCGATCTGCTTGCGCGCCGAGGAGGACAACCTGTCATCGAGCTGCGTCGATCGCAGGATGGATGCCCACGCCCGGTCTTTCAGCGACTCGTAGCGTTTTTGCATCTCCCGCGTCACCCACTCAACCGACGAATCGTGCGGATCGTAGTCTGCATCACCGTTGTACTGGGCCATCGTCTTTCCCAGTAAGCGGGTGTATCGCTGCGCGCGCGCTTCGGCAAATACCGACTCACGTGCCGCCCGTACAGCTGCGTCGAAGGCCTGAACGGAATTCTCGATGATCGAGGTCGGCAATGCGATCTCGTTCGTGTCGTGATAGCCGCTTGCCAGGCCCTCACCTGTCATGGTGTCCTGCTTGAGGTCGTCGACGAACGAACCCAGGATGTCCCGTTCAATATCCGCCCGCTTACGCAGATACACCAAGGCGACGTCCACATCGGTCTTGCGCTCGGCCGCCGGTATGGAGAACGCGCCTTCGATAAATTCCACAGATCCGTGTTGCTCGATCCGGGAGACCAGAAGGCGTCGCTCCTTCGAGAATGGGTTGCGGAGTGTTTCCGCGTTGAGAAGGGCCACGATCTCACCGTCCCACAGAATGTCCCAAGCTTTGAGCACGTGCTGGGCGCCCTGTGCGAACGGGGGATTCATGATGATGTGGGAATACATCGAACCACTCCCGAATTGCAGGAAGTCGATACCCACCACATTGAACCCTTCGTTGCGAAGCTCAGTATGTCTGGAGATATCGATCTCCACACAGTCGACAGTCACACGCTGACCCTGCCATGACGACCGCCCGGGTGCGGCCTTGGCCAACGCACCATCACCGGCTGATGGTTCCAGCACCCGGATGAACTCCCGGTTCCTGAACAATCCCCAGGCCTTTCGCGCCAGGCTTTCCGGCGTCGGGTAGTACTGCCACTCTTGCATTGATGCCCCTCACGTTGATTGTTTCATCCAGGATATTGAGATCCCGAAAAACGCAACCCACGGAGGCCTCCAGCCGAGGGCTGGATAAGCCCCCGGTGGGGTACGGACCTGCTGCTTTTTTGAATCGGCCAGCTACCGATCACACCCACCGCGCTGCGGTTGGCAAAAACCTCGCCGAGCGATTCTCATCAAGAATCCCTGGGCGAGATCCCTCCTCCTGAGGAGGAGGATCTCTGTGTGTGACCGGTGGACTCACCAGTCATAGTCAGACGACACGACCAGCTCAGGGTGAGTTGTTGGCTGAGTCGTCACGAACATCTCCTCGGGCACGAACTCGTACTCGGGAGACCAGGCCGGGTGGAAGGCTCTGTTCCAGACAATTCGGTCATTGTCGAGGTCCAGATACGCATGCCGTCGAGTTGCCGGATGGTAGCAATAGACCCACCGGCGACCGTTCACCACGAACGGCGCTTCCGTACCACCACACGCCGGCACCAACTGCTCGAATTGTTGGTTCACGCGCTGCTCCAATGGAAAGGGAGCCGGGGAACAGATCCCCGGCTCATAGGCGCTCAACCACAACTGCCGGTTGCACCACAGGCACTGCAGTAATCACAGCCGTCGCGTTTGATCATGCTGTAATTGCCGCACTCCGTGCAGCGCTTGCCGGCGTACTGCCGGACCTCCATGGCGCCGGCCGCTCTGAGCGGAACCACATTGCTGTCTTCATCGCCATCGATGTCGACCGCGCCGAGGTTCTGCATCGGGTACCCCTCTTCGTCGAGGATACCCAGCATCGCATAGCGATGGATGAGCAGGCGTGCCAGATAGGCCACGGTCGACGAGTACAGCTGCTGCCCGTCCGCACGCGGGGCTTTCGCCCAGAACTCGCCGCGCGGTTCCGCGTAGTCGAGCAGTTGCCGCAGCTTGCCACCGACCCAGGCCGGGTCCAGCACCCGCATGTCGAAGGACAGGCTCTTGCACAGACCATCCAGCACACGCGGATAGTCGCCTGCCAGCCAGATCGAATACGGCCGCCGGGTGCCATCGGGCAGGTCGAGTTCCTTCACCCCCAGCACGAAGTCATCGGCGGTGGTGGCGTTGTTCACGTCCACCGTCCACGACAACGTGCCATCCGGACCTGCCTTGGGCTCCTTACGGCTCATCAGGGCGTCGAGGACGGGCGTCTTGCCACCGTCCTCGAACGCACCCAATTCGGCACAGCGATGCTCCACGACGGCCGCGAATGCCGCGACAAGGCTCGGCATACGTCGAATCTCACCCGTGGGCGGGAACGGCATATCAAATGCCTCATCGCTGGCCGTCTTCATCAGGCTGGCAAGCTTCGCGCGCAGATACCCTCGATCGTTGGACCGCATATCCATCGACAAGGACTTTGCGAGCGCACCCAGGCCTCGCGGCTGCTCGGCACCGTTGACCCAGACCTCGAACGGATAGGACTTCCCGTTCTGCATATGGCCGATGAACACCGCGAAACTGCTGCCGTGTGGATGCTCGATCATGTACACCCACGCGGGGTTTCCATTCACGGGCCTCGGCCGTTTGCGCCAGCGGAGACTGGCCAGGGTCAACTCGGGCACGGACTTCAGTCGAATGCGGCGATCCGGATCGGACTCATCGAGATCGGCGGACGCCGGCGACGGCTCACTCGCTTTGAGCAGAACACCCTCCACGGCGGCATTAGCCCGGAAGGTGGTCACTCCCTTCAGACCTCCCTTCCAGGCCTCGAGATACAGATCCCGAAACCGTTCGAAGGGGTAGTCGTGTCCTACGTTGATCGTCTTGGAAATCGCCGTGTCGATATACGGCGCCGCCGCGGCGACCATCGCCAGATGATCGAAGGGATCGACCTGCTCAGCGGTAACCCAGTACCCAGGTAGCCGCCCAACGATCTCTTCATCCGGAACCGCATCCCAGCCCTGCAGACGCTTGAACAACCGGTACGCATGGTTGTAGACGGGGTAGATCCGCGCTGGGCCGTTCGCCTGACGAACCCGTCGCTGACCGTGCCAGGTGAACACAGGCTCGATACCGGAGGAGCAGTTGTCCCCGAAAGCCAGCGATACAGTTCCCGTCGGTGCGATCGCCAGCAGATGGCTGTTCCGGATGCCGTGCTGACGGATCTCGGCCCGGATGTCCGCCGGGAGTCTCTGCGCGAACCCAGCGGCGAGGTAGCGCTCCTTATCCAGCAACGGAAACGCGCCCTTCTCCTTGGAAAGTTCGATGGACGCCCGATAGGCCTCGTCCCGCAGGCAGCGGGTGACGTGCGCAGTGAAATCACGTGCCGCATCGCTGCCATACCGCAGGCCCATCATCAGCAGTGCATCGCCCAGTCCCGTGTAACCCAAGCCGATCCGACGCTTCTGCATGGCTTCCTGGCGCTGTGCCTCCAGTGGCCAGTAGCTCAGGTCCAGCACGTTGTCGAGCATACGAACCGCGACACGTACCAGCGACGCCAGTTGCGCGTAGTCGAAATGTGCGTCGCCCGTGAACGGGTGTTTCACGAGCTTTGCGAGATTGATCGGTCCGAGGCAGCAACATCCAAACGGCGGCAGCGGCTCTTCACCACAAGGGTTGGTCGCCTCGATCATCTCGCAATACGCGAGATTATTCTCGGCGTTCATCCGATCCAAAAACAATACGCCGGGATCGGCGTAGTCGTAGGTGGCCCGCATGATTTTCTCCCACAGTGCGCGCGCCGAGATTCGGCGATACACCCACAGACCATCGTCCCGCCGGTACGCACCGGTGTCGATCAGCGCCTGGCTGGGCTCGGCTTCATGCACGAGCTGCCATTCATGATCCTGCTCGACCGCCTCCATGAAGCCTGCCTTGATCCCCACCGACAGGTTGAAGTTCTGATAGGGCTTCTCCTGGAACGGTTTCGCCTTGGCGTCGACGAAGGCCTCGATGTCCGGGTGATCGACGGACAGAACGCCCATCTGGGCACCTCGACGCGATCCCTTGGAACTGACCGTGTCGCACATGGCGTCAAACAGCGACATGTATGACAGCGGTCCGGATGCCACTGAGCCGGTGCCCTTGACCTTCGCACCGTGCGGACGGATACGAGAGAAGCTGTACCCTACACCGCCTCCGCGACGCATGGTCTCGGCAGCATCTGCCAGGGCGTTCATGATTTCCGCCATGGAGTCGCCGACCGGTTCGACGAAGCAGTTGAGCAGCGTCACATCGACACCGCTGCCGGCGCCAGACATGATCCGGCCAGCCATCAGCAATCCGTTGTCGAAGGCCTCGCGAAACACCGGCTGCCAACGCTCGGGATCTTTCTCCGCCTGCGCCAGGGCCGCTGCCACACGGTCGTAGACATCCGACAGGGACTCCTTACCCAGCGCGTACTTACTTGCCAGGGTATCAATCGAGATGGGTTGCATCTCCATACACACCTCCTCTTGGTTGAACTCGAACCCCGACAGGAGCCCGTCCCAACACCCCCCAGCAGGGATGCTCGGACCGGCCCTGTTCGAGGGATGGATGACCACCCAGAGGAATGCGTCCCCATGCGGGGATGCATATTCCCCGCGTGGGTGAAGACGACGTGCGGACGCACGCCAAACCTGCTGCTTGACGGCCAGCTACCGGGCGCACGCAGGCGCCGAGAAAATCACTCTCGCAAACCGATGACGCTTGGGGGAGAAATCTTGGATAGGAAATGAGAAGCACGCCGATGCGTGCTTCTCATTGGGGTACAACTAACGCCGCCTGACCGTGGGTTTCGGGCAGGAAGTGTTGTGGCGCCGTTCCCAGGTGTGGAACAGCATCACGATCCCAACCAACACCCAGCCGGTGAGGAGGGACGCAAGGGCGAAGCCGTCCAGCAGCTCGCCGATCAGTACTTTCATTTCTTCCATACTCATGCCCCCTATCCTAGCCCGTTATGGGCTTTTTTCAAGCCGACGGGCCAGGAAAAGCAGGACAACGATAGAAGTTGCGGAAAGCACCAGTATACCCGACGTCACCAGCGTCACTTCCCCGGTAACGGCCATCCGTCCCAGTGGGACCAGGATACCGACTGAGAAAAGACGGTTGGTAAACGACAGGAGGGTATCCGCGATCTTCGACATCGCGCCTCCTTTCCCGGTCGCGCCTCCGGGTTGACGAAAACCACCCGGAGCGCGACGCCGGGGGCCTAACCACCGTTCGGTCAGACCCGGCCCCGATGGGAAGCGAGATCTTCCCAAACGGGCCTGCTGCTTAAAGGCCAGCTACCTTCGACTGCATTGCTGCAGCCTACAAACAATCCATCAGGACTTTGCACTTCCCTTCCGCAAAGGAACCGCGAAGTCCTCTGGTTTGGCATTTTTTGCGTGATCGGCTAGGCTGCTGGCGATCACAAACACGTCATCTGAGGTCTCACATGGACGACAAAGTATCGAAACCGACTCTGAATGTGCTGCCAGGCAACAAAGACGCGCTGCAAGAGGATGCGGTAGGGCATGCCCTCGACTGGGTCATGAACGGAAACAGGGAAGCCTTGGACACCCTCAAGACGCTTTCCCCACAGCTCGAACCCCGCGGCAAGCTGCAGGTTGTGAGTGAGGGCGAGGGAACGGAGTAAAGGGACTGGCCCGGGACCCGCAAGGGGTTGGCCGGGCCTATCCACTAGCACACCGTGCGAGCCAACTGCGCGCGGGTTGCCATCTCCTGGTCGAGCAGACGAAGCATCTGGTAGAAATCCGGCGTCATGTGCCGGACTTCCGGTGTCTCCAGCGCCTCGACTACGCGTTCGCGGGTGATGCGCAGGGAGCACTCACTCGCTTGATCCAGGAATTTCCCGAACGACTGCCACGTTTCTTTTCCGCCATGCAAAGTTTCCATGTTGATCTCCTTAGGGTTACGTACGTAACCACCAAAGGAGACATGCGGATCCCAAACGGGCCGCCCCAGACCGGGGAATGTCTCCCCCGGTGGGGCCATAAAGTCATTGAGAAATAAAAAAACCGCTTCTCTTTCGAGGAGCGGTTTTTTCGTCGCCATCGTGAAATGGCGAGCCTGGTAGACCAGGCAACGTCCAAATCCAGAAGATCTGGAAGCTAGCACTAAGGCCAGCCATCAACAGGTATCCGAAGATGCCTGTCAGCTCTCAATCGTGCGGAGCACGAAATCGAGCAACCTGCTGCTTATTTGGAACGGCCAGCTACCGTTACTCATGCATCCGAAGAGGACGCAGTGAAGATGAGCGAATATTTATCACCCTTTTGGATGATGGTCAAGGGCTAGTGGTATCAGGAACAAAACCAGAGCCGTTGCAGTCTCCACTACCAAGCCGTGGAGCGGGCATCGCAACCTGTGAACCTCGATCGACGGCATATTGCGGCGATCAGTCTCCAAACCCGTGGGCTTACAGAAAATAGTGACAACTATCCTGCCGCGCGGGGTGATTGATGGCCTTCAAGTTCTTCGCCGCCTCGCGTACCGCCAATAACAGCGTCTTCAACGCCACGTCGTCGTTTGGAAAATCGTGCCAGGTGCTGGCGTATTTGCGCATCACCATATTCAAAGACTTGATCGCGTTGGTGGTGTAGATCACCTCGCGGATTTCTGGAAGGAACTGGAAGAACGGAATGATATTGACCCAGTGACCGCGCCACAGCCGCGCCACCGCGTTGTATTGCGCCCCCCAGGCCGACTCGAACGCCTCCAACTCCCGCGCCGCGTCCTCGGCCGTGGCCGACTGGTAGATGCACTTCAAGGCCGCCACCACCGCCTTGCTGTCATTCGACGTCACATTACGCAGGCTGGCACGCACCAGGTGTACCATGCAGAGCTGCGTCAGCGTCTTGGGGTACACGGCATTAACCGCCTCCACCGCCCCCTTCAAGCCGTCCATGCAGGCCACGTAGATATCCTGCACGCCGCGTTGGCACAGTTCGGTCAGCACCGCCAACCAGGGTTTGACGTCATCGTGCTCAGCCAACCACAGCCCCAGCACCTCCTTCTCGCCGCGCAGGTTCACCCCCAACACCACATGCGCCGACTGATTCACCACCTGTTTGTCGTGGCGCACCTTGATGACAATCCCGCCCAACCACACAATCGGGTAGACTGCGGCCAGCGGCCGCGTCTTCCACGCCAGCGCCTCGTCCAGACCCGCGTCGGTGATATCGCAGATCAACGCCTGCGAGATCGTCACCCCGTACAGATCCTGCAACGCCGACTCGATATCACGTGTGTACAGCCCCTTGGCATGCAGCATCAGGATCTTCTCCTCCATCTCCGCCAGGCGGACGTGCCGCTTATTTACAAGATGTGGATCACTCCCTTCGCAGTCGCGTGGTGTCTTAACCGAATGTTGTCCTACCACTCTCTGCACGGTCTTGCAGCCTTTGCCATTGCGCTGGGCACGGTTCTCCTTGCCGTATCGCTCACTCATACCTCTGCTCCCGTGGCAACAGCCACAACGTCCACCGATGTCAGTGATCGTGCCCATGATTTTGTGAACGATGCCTAGCGGAGGTAGCCCGAGTCTTCACTGACATCATCCGTTGCCTGAAAACCTGGGGCGTTCTACCCGGCCTGACAAAGCAGACAGCGCCTGCTTCACCCGATCGATATACCGGGCGCGATTCGCTTGTGCCGCCGCAGTATCCTTCTGGCCGGCGTTATAGGCCCCAACTGCTTCCCAGCTCGGTCCGTAATGCGCGACATTCTGGACCAATACCCAAGCCCCTACGAACGTGCTCACACAGGCATCCCAAAGGTCGGTCTCGCTGATACCCATTCGGGATAATTTTGGCAGCCACAGCTCATTGATCTGCATCAGCCCAATATCGCGACTCCCATCACGGTTGACGTTCACCGCGCCTGGATCCAGATTGCTTTCCACCGTGGCGATCGCGCGCAAGAGGTCCGGTGAGACACCGTAGTAGTCGCCCGCTTGCTCAAAGCACATCGCTGAGACGACACCGGTCATTGCCAGATAAACCGTCACTAACCATACCAAGCGCATTGTCGCTATTTCCGAATGACGATGGTGACGCGTGTATCACCGCCGGTGACTTCGTCGACGTCGACCGTGTCGATGGCCCACCCCTGTGATTGGAGCTGATTCAGCTTTTCGTTGATGTTGGCAGCCAACGTCGGCGGGTGCCTCAGGGAATAAAACACCACAACCTGGACCTCGCCGCTCTGGCTTACTGGCGCCTCCAGCGCAAATCCTTGGCTTGCGAGCAATAGAATCGCTGCACCGATAAACCCCTTACACCAGCGATTCTGCATCGCCTGTCTCCTCCTCAGCAGTGTCGTCATCGCCCTGGGCGTCCGTCGTGGCGCCCTCGTTCATCAGGTTCACCAGGGCACGCTGCTTGTGACTCTTACGCTTGAGCGCGCTGCGCACGCGGTTGGCTTCCCCGTCCACACGGTTGGCCAATCGCGTCATGATGGACTTCCATTCCTTGCGCTGCTTCTTCAGCTCATCCCGCTTGATACTGCCGGTCAGATGGAGGAGTTCGACCTTGATGAGCAAATTGTCGGCTTTCCGAAGAAGTGAAATGTATTCACCCACGCGAGGGGTCGTCTGACGCATCGTGAAAGCACGGGGTCGCGTGTATTTCGGCCACGCATCGATCCCAAGGCGCTCGATGAGCAGGTCCGCTGAGCGTTGCTCCTCGATCACGCGCTTCTCGACCGCCGAGAACATCGCGTCCAACTTGATTTGCATGATGTCCACCACGTCGTCCCAATCACGGGCGAGCGGCAACCCTTCCACCAGATAGGCATTCTGTGGCAGCCGACCAATGTTCCGGTTCAGTGCCTCCATGAGCACATCGTTGTAAAGTTCGAAACCAACCTCGAGGTAGGGGACGTTATCCCAGAACTCGAGTTCATCGGAACGGTTGCGCTTTACCGGCTTGGTTGGAGACGGGCTGGGTTGCGACTCGGTGGCCGCCTGTCCGCGATCTACAGGAACCTCAATCGTCTGCTTCTGTGGCCCAATCCCCGGCGCGATTTCAGTATGAGTCGCCGGCGCTGCCGCTTCTCTCTTAGCCATGAACTTCCCTCACGTTCAACTGCCGGACACGGTCGCCCGTCCGGCCCGGGCGGCGCTGCCTGTACTTAAAACCCAAGCATGAATACCGGGCCCTGATGCGCTGAAACGCCAATATCCATGGCAATCTGCGATACCGCAGTCTGTAGGCGTGCGAAGAGAGGTGTCACTGGCGTGTAGTCACGCACGACTTTGGCCTTGAAGTACTTCTCGACCACTTCCGTCGGTGCCGCGATACCGTCCGCGAGACCTAACGCCACGGCTTCGTTACCGGTCCAGAAGTCGCCCGAGAACAGGGCCTTCTCATCGCCCTTAAGACGATCGCCGCGACCTGCCTTCACAGCGGAAATGAAGTTGCTGTGGAGTCCCGACAGGACCGTGGTGATCTTGTTGCGGTCTTCATCGGTCACCGGCATGAAATCGTCGATCCGCACTTTATGCTCGCCGGCGGTAAAGATGCGACGCTCGACACCCAGCTTGCGAGCGACGTCCACAAGGCCATAGCTCTCCATCTTGACGCCGATGGAACCCACGATGCTGTTCTCATTGACGTAGAACTCCTTGGCCGCGGCAGCAATGTAGTACGCACCCGATGCGGCTAGATCCTCAGCCACGGCAATGACCCGTTTCTTGGGGTACTGCTCTTGCAGAGAACGGAGCTCCTTGTAGATCAGGTCCGCCTGAGTCGGTGTGCCACCCGGTGAATTGATCAGTACCATCACGCCCTTGGCCTTCTCATCGGCGAAGGCATCATCCAGCGCCTCACTGATGGCGATTGCATTGGCCGGTTTCTCGGGTGCAATCATTCCTGAAATCTTGACCATGGCCACGTATTCTTCTGTCGGCACAGCCAGGGATCCGAATCCACTCAGCTTGGCAAATCCCAGCAGATTGACGATGGCCAACAGGGTGAAGCTGATCGCCACGGCGCCCCAGCGCACGTTCTTCCAGAACGTCTCGCTGCGCTGCTGCTTGAGCATGGAGTCCTGATGCCGAAGCATCAGATTGACCATCTTTCTCAGGACGGTGGTTTCGTTCTCTTTGCGACGCTCGACCGGCAGGCCATGGTGGTCCGCGGGCCGCGCATCCTGCGTCATTCGTTGCGTCCGTCCGTTATCGTCGTTTTGATGCATGGATACTCCCTCGGTGTATTAGGTCAACACGAACCACGCACCCGCCAGCGTGGCGACTGAAAGTACTACCAAGGCGCGCATGCGACGCCGTTTCTGAATGCGGTCCCAGGAGCCGATCGCCGAGGTGAGCTGAGCAGCCAGATCGTCAAACATTGCGGTCTCCCCTTCTGGTACGTGGTGCGCTCATGGTGGGCTGGGCTGTGGTCCCAAAAAAACGTTCCAGGGGACCGAATTTGGCTACGTGGGATGTTTTTTTGGGCACCGCTGGATCCCTATCCTGTGCCCCATTGAGTTTTTCACCCGCCTGGAGGGGCAAATATCCAGGCGCCCAGCCGGCAGAGGTCTCGGGAGAGTCCTCCCGAGGCACCAGAAGGTGTCTTTGTGGTGGCGAATAACACCGGCTGTGGCACAGCGCCGCATGTCCTCACAAACGGACGGATTTACCCTCCAGAGCGCGGGTGTCACCGGCTGGCCCACGCTAAGGGCCTACATCAAGGGGCACATGGGAACATCGATCACTGTCATCGCCGCACCGAAGGAGCGTGATGCTGCCCTGATCCAGTCGCTGCTGGATTTGGCACGGGTCATGACCATCGACAACGCATACGTCTGTACCGTGGCCCAGCATGTCGCGCACTATAGAGAACGCCTGTCACAGCTGCAGTGTCGCGTCATACCTCCTGTTCAGGACACCCGCCATGGCGTGCTGATTCAGTTCGCAATGACGGTGTTCGATGCCTGTAGCGATCTTCATCCTGGCTCGACGGTTGTGTTGGTCTCTCCCCATCCAAGTCTCGGTATCATCGGGGACTGGCTTCTTTGTCACTCCAAACAAACACAGGTGCATGCTGTTCGGGCACTGACTCCCTCTACACTGAGTGTCATCTACGGCAATCTGTCGCTCCCGGACCTGGACGCCATCGCAATTGACCTGGCAATGTCGCTCACCGCGTCACGACCACGGATTCGGGCCTGTAACTGGTCTGATCTGCTCATAGAACGTTTACCCACTCTTCAGGATCGAACACGGCGGCAGGCCTTGCTTGGTACAGGTCGATTCTTGACGTATGCGCGCATGCTGGGACTCACAGTAGATGGCGAAGATCTACTTGCCATGCCGCAGCGGCCACATGGGCGTCCTACTGGCGAGGCTCTGATAGCCCTGTTTCACTCGCTCCAGTCCCGTAACCGGCCTGTTCTCCTGTTGGTCTGGACGCGTACTGTCCTTGAAACCTACCCGGGCCTACAACACCCAGGCGTCCGTTCGTTGCTCTTTGGCGACGAGCGCTTCAAGAAAATTGCTCAGATCATCGGGCTTCGGGTTTCCGGTAACCGTATCTACGGTCTGACTGGACCCTGTACGTCGGCATTTGGATAGGAGGTTCTGTGGAACTATCGACGACTCACGTCCTACCGGGTTTTCGTCCCCATGCCACGCTGGGAATCGTCGCCGGCGAGGCCATCGTCACAACGGATGTCATCAAAGACACCTTCGCCAACCTCAAGAATCTATTCGGTGGGCGTGTCGGGGCCTATGAGCGGTGCTTCCGTAAGGCACGTGAAGACGCGATGGAGGCGCTGATCAAGCATGCCCGCGAGCTGGGAGCGCAAGGTGTGATTGGGATCAGCCTTGACTACGAGACGATCAGTCATAACAAGGGCGGCTTCCTGATCGTCGTCGCCACCGGCACGGCCGTGCTGGCAACAGCCGTAAAAGAAACGTCCCTGCCCTTCAACGAGCGCCCTATTTAGCGCAGGCCTTGCATTTTGGACGCGGGCGTTATGCTGCTATCGATCCAGAAGAAAAGGAGTACGAGCTCGGATGTCCATACTACTTCGCACATCTACAATCCTGTTACTGGGTGCATTGGCAATTGGGTGCGCAACACACCCTGACGACATCGCCGCGAAATCCAGGCCAGCAAACACGCAGGACTACTCGCAGCTTGACTGCCAGGCACTGCACTTGCGGATTCAAGCGGTCGACCAGCAGTTGTCTGACATGTACCGTGAGCTTGCCTCGCAGGCCAACATCGATGCCCTCCAGCTGGCGGCCAGCGCGATCATTCCCGTCACACGTATCTTTCTGGATGGCACGCTGGGCCACAAAGTAGATGAGGAAGGATTTGCCCGCCTCAAGGGGCGCGCGATCGCATTGCGCCGTACCGCAGCAGAGAAAGGATGTGATGGTGCCGCCCAGTACCAACGTGAAATCGCCGAGATAGAAAACGGCAAGTCACAGTTCAATCCACAATCCCGCGAGGCCAAGCCCAATGATTAGTGTAAATCACAGTCGTACCGTCAATAGCGTCCTCCTGTCTGCTACGTTGGCGTTCTCCTTCCTGCTGAGTGGCTGCGCCAGTGCACCTCGTAAAACCGAGTTCGTCTCGATGGACGATTTTTCCAGTACAGCAACGGCCAGCTCTGTGTCGGCCGGCACCGTCCGCATTGGTGGATCCGCTTATGACGTGGCTACTGTGCGTGGTCGTGACACATGTCCGCTGGTCGGACTTCAGGCCCGAGACGATCGCCGCATCGAGCATTTCCGCCTATGTCCGGGCGGAGCTGAGAAGGTCGACATTACGGTGAATCAGTACCCGGCAACCCCAGAGGCGACAGTCGCATTGGAACGCATTATGGACGAGGTGCTCACGCGCACCATGGATGTTCATGGCATGCAGTGGAGCCAGTATTACCTCTTCGCCCGACGCCTGGATTTCAAGAAGGATGCCAACGGGTGTGCAAAGGTAAAGGTGCAGATATTCGAACGTAAGGACCCCGCCTCATCCCAGAATGACGCCCTGGTGGATGTTCGCGAGGAGTCGCGTTGCCTTTAACCAGACCTTGAGGCCCAGTGGAGGGGCGCACAGTGATACCCCGAATCAGGCTCCCAGCGACGGCACGCGCGATGGTGCGAGTTATCACGTTATGTGAAATGACGGACATTTCGCCATCACAGCTTGCTATGGCGGTTCAGGGAGACCCTGGCTGTGTGGTTTCGCTGCTCGCCGCGTCTGGTTATCCACGCCGATATGATCGTACGGATTACTCCGTACGATCATCCATAGAACGTCTAGGCGTCGGACGTGCGCTCCACACCTGCTTGACCAGTGACATCCTGCAAAGAGACATGGTCGGCAATGGCGACTGTATACGCCACTGGCGTTGCGCCTTACTCACGGCAGCCTACGCTCGCGCCGTGGCGACACGATTGCGCCGTACGGATGTTGAAATCATCCAGACAGCAGCCGTACTCCGGAACGTACGTGAGTTGCTCACAGCGTGCCGATGTGTCCCGTATAACGACACAGGGGCTCATGGCATCGATTGGCTACATACACTGGGTATTTCAAGTGCCATTTGTGACCTGATACACCGGAGCCTGACGACAACCGGTGATGAGGCGGCTGATTGCCTGACCCTAGGTTCGCGGATGGCGGAGGTCTGGCTATCTCGAGATTGGGAACGGTCGCTTACGGAAACCAGGGCCATAGCCCAGGATCTCTTCGGTGCCATCCCCGATTTATGCGCATGGGTATTTGGTATTTCCGGACCACAGGCTCGTGATCTGGAGGATTTATTGAAATTGCGGTTCCCCTCCAGAAAACAGGCCGACGCATTACGTCTGAAGGCCCAGTTCATCGTTGCACGCTTAACCTTGTGATACCTCCCCGGAACAAGCTCTGAGGCCCTTCGGCTCCAGTTGCTCAATCATCAACAAACCATCGGAGTCCGCCCGTGACTGAGTCTCTGCTGTTTCATTCAGCATCAACTCAGTTCGCTTGCAGTTCGCGCATCGCCGCAGGCCGTGGCACGGACGGTATGCACCGCCGGCGCCACAGGATCTTTCCCGCTCCACGCGCTTTGGGCGTCATGCCCGCTTCCGGCGCTACTCGCCGTAGCTAAACTCAAAATATTCCGCGCCGCGTTGATGTCGCGGTCGTGGTCCGTTCCGCAGGCCGGACAGATCCAGCGACGGGTGCTCAGCGTCAGCGCATCCAGAACGTGGCCGCAGACGCTGCAGGTTTTGCTGGTCGGCGTGTACCGGCCCGCGAACAGCACCTGTTTTCCGTACCAAGCAGCCTTGTACTCGATCTTCTGGCGCAGCTCGCCGAGCGACGCGCGCGGCGTCTATGCCCTCGAGGACGACTCTTAGGTTGGTTGGTTCAGCCAAAATGACTACCCGTTACACCGGCCAGCATATCCGAAACTCCAGGGACGTAGCTGAGTGCACCGCTGTACGTCAGACGCTGCTCATTTCGGGTACCCGCAACCCCGAACGACGATTTCTCAGTAATGCTTGTACCATGATCTCCATGCGCCGCATGTTGAGAACTTGGCGATCCGGATCCAGACGGTAGTGCCCACAGATCGACACTTCATTCTTCCATCCCAGAATCGATAACCGCACCGTCGACGCCGCCTTCTCCACCGGGAATGCGTGCTCATCCAGCCAGCGCCCTCCAAACAATCGGCGTACATCGTCGAACTCAAAGACGAGCGGGTCATCTGCTTCTGTGAAGCCATTGCTGCAGTCAGCCACCATTCTTTCAAATTCCGCCCCGTGGAGTGGGAACACACAGTGGCACTCGGCCGCCGCTGGCCGTCCACCCGCTGAGGGCGTCAGTGTCGAGTGCTGACAGCCCTGACAGCCTTGTGGAACGACAATCATGTCCCCGAGCAGATCATCCCAAGTATCCTCGGAACAATCATCAAGGTGCTTGGCCCCTATCACCTGCTCCTCTTCATCGGGCTCAAGGATCCCTTCTTGCAGGTAGAGTGGGACGTTGACGGCTATAGCGGCGCCCGAAGGCTTAGCCGGTCCCGTGATCGACGCGGCCTGCTCCGCAAACGCGAGCGGACATTGGTCCATGACGTCCTGTATCCAATATGTCTCCGTCACCGGGTCCAACGCGGCTGTGTCATCCCAGCACCGGAGTTGATTCAGCAATCCCGCACGTGGGTCCGAGACCTCCTCCAACCGGTGCACAAGGTATTCGGCCAACACAGTTGGATGCGTGGCCACCTGCGCGCCACAACACGGACAAGGGGGCGAAAGGAATCCCTTGAAGTGTGGCACTGGCTCTCGGCAGAAGTGGCACACAAGCCCATCGTTGTCCTTTCCCAAGCCGAATGCCGTGATGAGCAGGTCGACCGGCCGACCACTGAATCTCCTCGTACCGTAGTTCGTCACATACTCGACACGTAAGCATATCTGGGGATCGCCGTCCATCTCGTCCTGGCACACATCGAAGTCGTGCTCAACCGAGACCTCGTCCCGATCAAACTCCACGGTTCGGACCTCCTCAACGCCAGGTAACGTGATGAGGGTATCGTGTACCAGAGACAGTAACCTCCGCCCGGCGAACGTTGCGCCGGGCTCAAAGGGCGGTTTCTTCGCTGCCTCGTAGCACATGGACGCAAGTTCATGCGCCACGGTCAGGACGGACATGTCGGGCGCTTCACGGCTCATCTCAGACAATGATGTCATCACACTTTCTCCTCAGGGTCGTTGAGTCGTCTGTTCCAGGTGCTCATGTTCTCTTCTTGTGGACGGGATCGTGGTTTCCCGGCACGTGACCGCCGACGGTCCATGTCGAAGCCGACGTAATACGACACGACACTCGCGCGGCTATGCCCGGCCTCCTCGGCCAGCTCCCGACGCGCCGGCGCGATGTCGTCACACGCGTACCGATCCCGTAGACCATCCGCCTTCACCGGCGGCTCCATGCCGGTCAGCTCGACGTAGCGCCGCTGCAGGTGGCCATGACGCAGACCATGGGAGGTAATCCCGCGGCCCTTCCGGGTCACGCCGAACATCGCCATGACGTGGTAGTAGTAGGACCGCCAGCGCTTCAACGGGTAGCTGCTGGGGACCATCGAGCCGCCGTTCTCCGTTGCGACCTTCACGGCCGCCTCGAGCACACGGCGCTGGTGCTCGTTGACTACGGGCACCACGCGTGGCCGTCCACCCTTTGTGCCGCGCTCGACGTGCAGGGTGTCACCCTTCCAATCCCGCTTGGGCCGCAGCAACCAGGCTTCCTGCACGCGCAGCCCGAAGGCATCCATCAGCACCATCTGCAGGCCGACCAGGCTGTCGCGCTGACCGATCTCCGCAACGACCTCGACGGCATCCTGCCCCAGGTCCGACCACTCCTTGGACTCATTGCACTTCAGCGCCCGGTGATAGCGCGAGGCGTCGTTGAAGTACGTCTCCGGGCGATCCAGCATGCCCGCCTTGCCGATCGCGGTGCACAACGTCCGTAGCATCGAGACGTAGGTCTGCATCGTGCCTGCCGCCCTCCCCAGCCCCTCCCAGTATTGCAGCAGGGCCGCGATGTGGCGGCGATCCAGGTTCCGAATGTCCCGGAGCCCGAAGTTGAGTGAATCCAGGATATCGGGGAGCCGGAAATAGAAGCCCCAGCGGTCGGCGACCGTCTTGGAACTCAGTTTCTTACCGGACTGGCGCGTTTTCGAACTGCTCTTGTGTATGACCGGCCGCATCACCTGCTCAATGCTGTGCCGTAGTTGTCGCATTCTGGACATGACGCTGTTTCCTTCTGTTCGGTTGTCTCAAGAGGACCGTCCCTCGGCACGGGTCGCACCCTCGGACGCCTTCCTATCTGCGCCCCGTGCGGTCACGGACGATCCTGACGATGTTCGTTGCTGTGGTTCCTTTCGCGCCTGCGCGCGTGGCTTGCACTTTAGGGGTCTCACCGTGACATGGCGGCCCGATTAGGGCGCCCACGCCAGGCCATCTCCGTTCCTGTCCCACGGCTGAAACCGCGTCGAAACGGCGCTGGGCCTTGTCGTATTGCTTCGCAGGCCGGTGCCACCTGCTTTTCCGCGCTATTCGCAGTACCAAATCTTTCCCGCAAAGGAACCCCCACCTGCCACCGGTGGGCATTGCGTCCCATCCCCTCGCCGCCACCTGGACCACCCCCGGGTGTGAATAGGGTGTTAAAGGCGACCGCGACCGGCGTTGAGCCAGTCACGCAGAGCGTTCTCGGGATGGATAGACGGCGCACACGGCGCCACGACGCGTACCCGGACTGGGTAGGCGACTCAGCGGTATATCCGCTGCAACGTTTTTGAGATCCGACCGCTGATTGCGGTCATCTGGCACCTGAGTGCCCGGGGGAGTGAAAACCCGGTCCTGATAGGCCCCGGTAGTCCTCGATTCCGGTCCGTTCAATACGGGGGAATCTACCTGCTGCTCGTTTAGCGACCTCAGCTGGGTCGGCTTGGGCGTGCGCCCGAGGTGGCCACATACTGGCGCGACGACAACGCCTTGTCAACAACCCGGGTACCACACAGACATGGCTTAATCGACCGCTTAATTTCTGGGATCGCGCTAAGACTGTGTTTATGCGTTTTGTTGATTTTGCGTTCTCACACTCAATGTTTGGGCAAGGGGTGGGCGAACGCAATGACAGCTACTTCCGCCGTGCACGCCGGCGTCGACAGCTCCATATTCAGGAAGGCCGCGGCATGTTTCGGCCGCTACCACCAGGCCTGACCTCGTTAATGAGTTGGCATGCGTTGTTCGCCAATCACCATCGAACAGCTCTTGAACTTCTTCTGGACTTCGTTTGGACTTCTGCGGCCATTATGACGTCATGTAGCGCGTGCGGACACCGAGCCGACTTCATTTGGACTTCTGTAGGTGTCTAGCACGAGTCACCTCTTGTATTAGAGCATTGCCCCGCTATATAGTTAGCTCGTCCGCATGAGTGGGGTTTCAATCCTCACTTGTTTCTAGGCTGAGCCCAGATCAATCTGGTTTTGGCCCGTCTTAGGAGGCATTGCGCCTCCGGTTCACATAGAGAACCCGTACTTAAGCGTCCACGTGCATCCGCACGCGGCGTGTTTTCGCGTGCGCGTTTGTTTTTTCTACCACCACAATTTGTGAAAGGAGATCCCATGAGTACAATCGCCGCCATCGACATCGGATATCGCAACACCAAATGCATGTTCAGTGCTGGGCCCAATCATCCCACTCACTCTTTGATATTCCCCTCACTTGCTCTCCCTGCGGCTGGTAATCAACCGGCTCGCCTGCTTGACAGGCGCAACACCAGGCTCGTGGAGGTTGATGGCGCCCAATATGAAATAGGTCCTGATGCGGATCTTCTGTCAGGTGCACATACAGCGCTTGTTCTGCACGAGAACTATATCCACACGCCCGAGCATCGGGCGCTTTTTCTCGGTGCACTGTCGTATATAGGATTCTCGGAAATAAATGTTCTCTCCGTTGGTTTGCCGGTCGAGTTCATGTCGCAACAAAGTGATGAGCTGAAGAAACGACTGACAGGAGTCCATACCGTACCTGGTCTTGGGCAGGTAAGAGTCAAGCACGTGGTGGTCCTGCCCCAACCGCTCGGCGGACTGATCGACCACCTGACACGGCTGGGGAGCAACCCTGGTGCAGCGTCGCGTACCACGCTGCTTATCGACCCAGGCTTCTTCACGGTTGATTGGACTGCCAGCCGCGGGCTGAAGTACCTCCCAGGGCTGACCGGGAGTTTCCCAGCAGGAATATCGCAGGTACTACAGTCGATGGCGCGAGGAATCTCAGATGATCTAGGTGTCCGATACGATAACCTGCAGGCGTTAGACCGTGCACTTGTATCCGGTGAATTGCGCGTTGCAGGCCAGCCAGTTGACGCCAAGCATTACCTGGAGGACGCGCGGGAACGCCTCGTTCCTGCAATCCACGCGCTTTGTAACCAGGTTGGTTCAGGTCTCGATATCGATCACATCGTCATTGGTGGTGGAGGTGCTACTATCATCACACCGCTGATTCAGCAGACCTTCCCGAAGCATCATGTGGAACAGATGCCGACGCCTGTGATGGCCAACGTGCGTGGTTTCTTCCTGATGGCACAGGGTGCACGCAATGCATCTAATAGCGAGGTTGCGGCATGATAGAGGGAGGGGAAATCCGCATTAATCTCAAGATACAGGAATCGGTCACGCCTGAACTGTATGAAATGATCAACAGGGTTCCACGGAGCCTGCGTGCGGACTTTATAAGGCACAAGTTGTCCGTTCTGGCCTCAGCATTGACCTCACCTCCAACAGTACAGGCACAGGCTCCTATGTCGGCGGAGCTTCGTTCAGGAGATAGCTTGCATATCGTGTCGGCTATCGGTGCCGATTTCCTTCGGTAACTATGAAAAAGAAAAGCCCCAGGTGCATGCACTTGGGGCTTTTCATGTTACTCACGCCACCTGCAGCGTGGCATCGATGCTTTGGAGAGCATCGTGGTTTGCTGGATCGCTCATACGACCCAGTAACCACTTGACGTTCCGACCCGTCTTTTCATCGTAGTCGATGACCTTCACGAACCGTTCGCCCTGTACGAGCGTATCGATCATCACCCGCACGACACCCGGATAATGATCGATCCTCGTCTTGCCTCCTCTGGGACGACTTGTAAAGCAAGCGCGCGTTCCCATTGGGGGCACCTCGAAACACTGAGCCACATCAGAGACCCGACCGAGTCTCCAGAGCAGATCCAGCGTCCACCCATTGCTGTCTACTTCCCGTATCTGCACCACCGGCTCCAATCCGAAGCGATAGCCTTGCAGAACGAGGCGCCGTCCGCTGACGCCGGTTTCCAGAACAACGGCATCACCGACAGGACGAACAAATTGCAGACATCGGGTAATGATCCGCCGTACCTGCAGGGCGAACCAACGCGAGGCAATCGCGATCTGACGCCAAACCGAACGCCAGTTGCCATCACCTAGTTCCTGCTTCATCACCACGACTTCCGTAAGGACAGGTGGTTGATACGCAGGTACCACAAGCGCAGTGGGCTTCACCAGACTTCGCTGTTCTTCGATCTGTGCCCGGGCCTGTGCCCAAGTACGGAGCGTGGAGAACAACTCACGAACGACGAATACCACCACACCTGCTGCCACCAGGACGGCGGCCAACCCAATTTGAAAATGGGTCATGGACATCTCCTCCAGTAAACGGGCGGAGATACCCCGCGACCGTGCGGGGGAATCTCCCCCACAGGGTCGCTTTACCAGGCTGAAGCCTGATCCTGCTGCTCAACGGCCAGCTACCGATCGTTGCGTCCGAGGGCGCATGGATACCATATATATATCCTGAACAGAGTATGTCGTCCATCGATCGAATGTTGGAGCAATTGACAACACCTGTAGGTGTTGGTATAAGGTCCAACATACGAGCTGAGCCGTTACTCAGTGAGTACCAGGTCAGCCACAATTCACTGGTACACACGGGCACGAATACAATTTCACGTCGCCAGCTCAGCGGATCTTTGGAATGAAAACTGTCACGATATCTATAGCCTCGCGAGATGACGTGGATCGTCGTGCACTGTCCGCCTTCAATGGCCGGCAGCAGGACACGCATATATCGTTCACCTCTGTCGACCTGCTTTGGAAGACGCTCACCGTGAAGCGTTGGGAGCTTCTTCAGGCAATGACGGGGCAAGGTGCAATGACGATCCGCGAGGCTGCTCGTAGAATCAATCGTGATGTAAAGGCGGTCCACGGAGATGTTAAAGCACTCTTAGCTGCTGGGATACTCGATAGCATCGATGGCCGCATAATTTTTCCGTTTGACGCCGTTCATGTTGATTTCACTCTATACAGAACTGCATGAAGCATTGGTCCACATGCATATTGAGGACATGATAGATGGCAATTCTGACTGTACGTGACTTGCCAGAGACTCTGCATCGGGCGCTTCTCGTAAGGGCCGCAGCACATGGCCGTAGTATTGAAGCCGAGGTGCGCGCCATACTGGAAGAAGCTGTCACCCCAGATACGCGTGTTATGTTAGGTTCCCTGCTGGCACACATTGGCCGGCAGGCCGCGCTGACCGACGAAGAGTTTGCGATTCTCGAACAGGCGCGCGACAGGCCCCCTACGCAAAAGGCGCCATAGAAGGACACTCCGACATGCTACCTATCATACTGATCACATTCGCCGCCTTGATGCTCGGCGCCCTGAAGATCCTGCCCATGTCGAATTTCTACCTCGGCGTGACTCTCTTCATTTTTTGCGGAATGGTTGTTACTGCAGGCTTGAGAGCAATCCGCCGGTATTTATCGCACCGACCATATATCGGCACTCCGCCGTTGCCGGAGCACCTACGAGTTCTAAATAGGCCTTCTGCCCATAAACTATCAATGAGAGACCGCGAATGGCTTGACGGTGTTCATACAAACATGACTAACCCAGGCACCGGGCTTCCTATGAATGGCCTCTTCGATTCTGCCGGCTATGCGTACGGGGAAGGCCCCGATGAGGAACGAAAGCGCGAATAATTATCCTGAGATGATCATCTATCCGCCTGTCCTGCGCGCTCAATCATTGAGCCGACAGCCTCTACCTGGCTTGAGAAGCTTTCACCCGCATTCTGCATGAGCTCCCTGCCTTTCTGCCATGCTGCGTCTCCTCCATCCACGACATCAATGTCACCTTGCTGCTCTGCTGCTTGTCTCACCTGATCTGCATACGCACCAACATGACGCTCTGCATCACGGGAGAACTGTAAGATCTCCCCTGTTACTGCAGCAATTGTTCGATCTCTGTCGCCTTGCCCGTACGTTTCTGCCGCTTCAGCAATCCTCTCAGCTTCTGCCTTCGTGAAATTAAGGAACCCAGAACCCGTACTTGTGACTGATTCAGTGCGGTTATCCTCACCGCTGTAACCCGCATTAACGCCACCGCCGAAAACACCTTTACCCCCTGAAGCGCCGAGCTTAGCACCACCACTAGCGCCTCCGCCGCCTACTTCTCTCATCCCTGCGTTAACCTCAACACCTTGCTGTGCTGCCTCCATACTGACGACATTTTCCAGTAGTCCCTGTAGTGCCTCTCTATTTACACCTCCATCTGCACTGACTGCTCCTGGCGCGCGATTCGACACCCAATCATTAAACGCCGCCTGATTCGACGCAGTATTGGCTGCGACCATCCCATCGAAACTTGCGCCACCGCGCGCATTGAACCCACTATTGCGATTCGTGCTGGTATCGACCGTATTGCTGGCATCCTGGCGTTGGCTCGCATCCATCACACCACTTGCGTTCACGGCCGCTGAGTTGTCTGCCCGGTAGGACATAGCTACAAGGTTCTCGGCGCCACCACTGGAGGATACCGACAAGGTCATAACACCACCGTGCTGCTCAGCATAAGCTTGCTGCGTAGCGGACATACCCTCTGGACGGCCGTTCGCAGCGAAGAATTGCCTCATCTCACCACCACTCATCGCGATCGACATATTGGCGCCGCGGGATGCGGTCGCGGCATCCAGTAGCGCTTGGCTCTGTTCGCCGCCCTTGATGCCGGCGACGACCTCCAAGGCCCTCGCACCACCCATTTCCATCGCAGCGCCGGCCTGTCCAACCGACAACCCCGCCCCTATTGCGTCACCAGTGCTGGCCGCCAACGCGCCAGATCCCGACTGCTGCGCTGTTCTGAAGGCACCCTGCTCTCGTAGACCATCAGCAACCCCCGGCCGGCGGACCGCCTCTCCAGCCCCCTGGCCGCCCAGGAGCATAGAGGACTGACTTCCAGCCGTACCGGATGCCCTGCCCACCATGCCGCCAACGGTGTCTGTCGCCTGGTTGGCACCAATGGTGTTGCCAGCATTTGTCGACGAAGTGGCCTCGATCGACGAACTCACCCCTCCATGGGCGCCAATGACCTTCTGTGATGAAGCCGCCTGTGTACCGCGGTCATGGGAATACGATTCCGATAGGCGCTGCCATCCACCGACTGTGGCCGCCGCGAATTGTCCAGCATTCGCCTGAGCCATCGCCTCCCGGAACTGCGTTTCGCCCACTGGGTCCATAGTCTGCCTGGCGGCGGCCGCACCATACTGCCCGGTTTCCCCAGAGATGCGTTCCGACATCGCGGCCACCGCCATCCCGCCGAACTTGAACACGACGTACATGAACGATGTGGCGAGCAAAACGCTCATAATCTTGAGTTTGCCAAATGCTGCGAGCGTCTTCACCGAGGCGGTCTGTGCAAGCGCTATCGCCTGTAGGCCAAGGTCATGATCGCGCACCTCCAACCACGCGCGATAGAGGTACTCCATACTGAATTGAAAGGTTATGGCGTCCATAATGGACCACACGGTCAGCCAGACCAGGGTACCCAGGCAATACAGGAGTGCACGAAGCGCGACGCCGGTAAACGCCAGCGATACCACGAAGGGTAGAATGGCCAACGTCACACCATACATTGCGGCGCGAATATACGGCAGCCATTGGTCTGCCTGTGCCAGGCCACCCATGGTGTCCTGTATCTGGTAGTAATTCCCGAGCGCGGTGGTATCGCCTCGGTCCACCCATTCCTGTAGTCTGCTCGCTAAATACAGATGCTTCGCCAGATCTTGTGCGGGGGTACCCGATGTCCACGGCGGTGTCCCATTCTCACCAACGAACAAATATACCGCCTCATCCAATGTCAACCTGCAGGCATACGAGGATGAGTTTGCGAACACTTGCAACTCTCCTGGCCCTGTATAGGTCTGGCTTGGCTCGATATCGTTGCCCACTGGCCATCCATGCGCATTGCATGCCCTCGCCATGAGGTTGGTCCATTGATTGTTAAACAGTGCGCCTACAGATATCCTCGCCTCGATGTCGTCCCACGCCGCTCTGCAGGTTGCGGGCGTGCCCGCCTTACCCGCTTCTGAATTGGTATAAACAAGGGTCGTCTTCGCTTCCGTATTCGCAAGACCAAGATAGTCCTGGAATGCGATATTCCCACTACGTATCTCGTCAACACTAATGTTGCTACCCGGCCGTCCGATCTCCGTCATGAAGCAATTCCGGATATAGTCGTCGACCGTCATTGTGAGATAGCGGTCTTGGTGCTCCGGCGCGACCTTTATGAGGTTGTAGAGAATATCGATCGTGGATCCCGACGGGTTTGCTCGATATGACCACAGTCTTTGCGATCCAGGCGGCGCCGTCATATCGATCATGTTGATGAAGGTCGTCTCGATCTGAGACAACCAGGTGAGTACGGTACTCAGGCCTGCGGGGACGTCCGTCACGCGTGCAAAGCGCGATTGTGTCCAGTCGATAACATAGACATCGTCTTTCGGTATAACCGTCGCGGTGAATACCACGCCTCCTACGATCAGTGGCACAAACATCGCGATTGGGTTGCCTACACGCCCTGTCACCGCGGAATGCATGAACACCGTGGCGCTGATGGTGAGGCCGTACAATCCGAAGTAGACGACTATTGATGTGTATTGATTGTCGCTGAATATCAGCGCGAGACGCTGCAACCCACTCACGATGGGGTCGATGTTGTCGTAGGTGTAGATAAACCCCGCCTGCGCCCCAAGCGGCAGTAAGCAAAGAAGAACGGTCAGGATTACCCCGACAATGCGTGAACCACGTGACGCTCCCATTAGACTCTGCCGCTTCGTCATTGCGTGCCCGGCTGTTTGATGTAGGTGCGGACACGCCGGTCCACCATACCCTTTACCTCATAGGTATTCTGGGCTAGCTGTACCGAGGCGTTGAATTCCCCAATCTTGGCTGCATAGAGTTTCCGCGCAAGACCGATCTTGTCATACAGTTCGCCTGTCCAGATGTTTAGCTGTGACAGGAGTGTATCTGCCGTTTGTATTTTGCAGGCCTCTAACTGCCTAGGGTTCGATGACGCCGCACGCAATTCTGCTGAGGCCTTAAGGACGAGTAGATATACATCCTCCAGGGCCTGGTATGCGAGCGATGTGGCGGTGAAGTCAGCCAGCATTTCCACCGACGCGTCTGCGGTTCCCGCAGTGGTCGTAATGAGCAGAGTCTGATAAACAGCCCCCGGCAAGGCATTGATGAGGTTTTGCTGGTCAGTTGTGAGTGCGGAGGCGGTCAGCATGTTGCTGCGTATGCCATCGATCTGCTCGAATGCCCAGGCGCGTAAGCCGGTATGCGTCGGGTCTTCATCTACGCACTGGCTCCCTGGTGCCGCTGCTCGGCGCTGTACGGTGCCGTCGATCAAGTTCTCCCAGCTCACCGGCCGTTGGCTATAGCACGAAGGAACCTGGTTGCTGATATAGATGCCATTGTCCAGGCGGACGATGATATCCCCAACGATTCCACGCAGTGAGTCCTCAAGGCTCGAGAGCGACGACTCAGATGCTGCAGTACTTAGAAGCGATCCATCATTGAGAATGCTCTGTACTGCCGCAGGACATGAGACCTGTATGGTGTTCTCATTCACCGGTGGGGCATTGTTCGCCACCGCGTCATCTTTTGACGGGGCATACTCGCCTACCCCCTGCTCGTTGGCCACGCCCGCATTGTTGATCGTGAAGAACTCGCCTACCGCGCTTGCAACGGCGACAGGCCCACCCTGATTAAGGGTGGTAAGTAGCTGGCGCGCTGAAGAGCACTCGTCGGCGGACCATTTGTTGAGTACACCAAGCTTCTCCTCAATCGCATCCATAGCGCCTTCCAGC
Organism: uncultured Gammaproteobacteria bacterium; assembly: GCA_964458835.1. GTDB lineage: Bacteria > Pseudomonadota > Gammaproteobacteria > Thiohalobacterales > Thiohalobacteraceae > JAHJQQ01. The sequence goes on from CAYWKV010000001.1 coordinate 38,481, forward strand.
TCGGCCGACAACGAGCGCAGCGCCATATCGAAAGCCAGCGCCGCGGCATTTTGGATAATCGCCTGAAACTTTGCGATGAGGTACCGCGGGTCAGCGAATGCCATACCGCCCATGGCGATGTCGATGCCGCCGCAACCCGCCTTCAATTCAGGGCGTTCGAATGTGACCAGAGGCGCCGGTGGCGTTCCCCGGTTGAAGCGAACATTCATATTGCCGAAAGACACATAACCGCGGTTCTGAACATTGAGATATCCCGGCCCACCCATTGTCTTCTGCTGGATCCACTCATTCACCCAGCCACCGTAGACGACCGGTGCCATTCCGAGGGTCAGCACAAATGAAACCGCAACAACAGAGTGTTTAAGGCGCATCATTATTGACCCTCAAGTACTGAGTCGGATCGGCATCCGGGTCCAAAGTCCCGCCCCGCTCGAATTCCCACATGAAGAACTGACTCGGTGTGATTTCGCCTTTCAGGAAACGCATGGCCCGGTAAATATTGTCCTCGAGATCATTGGCCGTCGTTGGCCCGACACCGACTGGCATGTAGTCCTTCGAGTTCCGGTAGATCAGATAGAGCGTCGGTGTCACACGTACACCGAACGTCTCTGCTGCCGCGGCGTCCCTGTCAACATCTATGGTTTTTATCTCCCAGCCTGTGTTCGCTTGGAAATACTTCAGGACATTGTCCTGCGCTTGGCAGTAGATACAGGTCTCGGACCGGAAATACAGCAAGGCGAACATCCGCTGATTATTCACCAGCATCGTGCGACGTTCTTCGGTCATCTGTCTGACTTTGACCGGGCGCGCAAAATCGTCCATCGGCTGATCTGGTGCGATATTCATCTCCGGATTGCGCAGCAGCATGAACTGCGACACCTGGGTAAACGCCAACGCCTTGCGCCGCGCGACATCCTTGACCAACATCCAGTTGTAGACATTCTGCGGCGTTGGTCTCCACACCGCTTCGTCCATGCGGTCCTTGAACACCTTGCGAAATTCCTCCGGGTGCATATCCATGATCTGGCTGTATGACGGCAAGGGTCCGAGTGGCTCGCGCTCTGACGAGTGTGTGGGTTCTTTCTTATCTTGCTTCTCCGCCGGCGGCGGGTCCCTGTACCACCAGTACCCACGCTTCGCATCATCCGTCTGCTGGGACGCTTCCTGATCTCGTTCAGGCGCAACCGGGGCGGCTATCACCAGTGACTGTATGAGCGTCAGCAGTATGAGCGTGATTGCTGCCTTCATAGGTAGAGTCCTGACCTGCTCCTCAAAGAAGCGGCACCACGCGCGAGACGACCTGTGCATCAATGAACCCAACATACCTCGAATCGAAACTGTCTCTATGCGTGCCCATCACGAACACTTTCCCCTTGGGTACCGGGCCATTCCAGACGAATGGCTCCATTGGCCTGCCATCTTTCGTCTCCGGTTTGCTTATGCCCAGGAACTCGCCGTCGCAGTAGACCCACCCCGTCTTTTCTTCGAGTACGTGCCCCTCCGTGCATACCACACGCTTCACGACGGTCGCTGGTCTTGGCATGAGCTTATGGTCCATCCAGAAAGTGACATAGTCGCCCTGCTCGACCACGCCGCCTGTCTTCCAGAAGAACGTCTGGGGCAAAGAAACCCCGCTATTGATGACCAGATGCTGCACCGCCCACTGGCCCAAAAAAAGCGCCCCGAGCCCCCAAAACAGGCCCATGGTGAGCTTTTTCCATCCCGGTCTTGTCTTTCCAAAGACGAACCAGCGCAGTGCATTACTGGCCTTTGCTGTTATGCCACTCAATTTTTTCTCCTCCGATCAAGACTGAATTGGACGTGAACACAAGCACATTGTCGGGTCGTTGTTTCAGCCACAAGGCATAGTCCCGAAGGCGCCCCTCAAGCTCGCCAAGCTTGATTTCCCCGGCTTGGTATTGGCGCTGCATCTCGCTCACGAAGGCCTCGTAGTCGATATACTGCACCCGTGGTGTATACCGCTCATGGTAGTAAGCCAGCCCGCCAGCAGTCACTGCCGCACTGACCACGATATTCACTGCCAATTGTCGCCACATCACCCCTTACCCCCGTAGAATCCACGTTTCTCGAAATACGTCCGGTACCGCGCCACCGCCCCGACACTTGCCGGATCTAGCTGCTCCAGCAATGTCCCAACTGGCGCATCGCCATAGACCACTTGGTGGGCGGTCACCGTCACCACATCCGTATTGCCTTCTGAACAGGAACCATCAGTCACCAGACCCTCAACGACGGCCACTGCGGGTGCTTCCTGGATGCCATATCGCCTGAACAGCACGGGGTCGACCTGCACCGCGACCCGTCTCATTTCACAATCTGCTCCCGTGCAGTTCACATCCTTCCGGAGGATCGAGGCTATGAACTCCAAGGTGGGCCTGATCCGGGTGCCACCATCAACGAATCCCCTCACCAGCATGACCGCGCCCGGCGTTTCCTCGAGCGCCTCGGCATAGCGCCGGAGCGTTGTGAGCGGCACGGACCGGGACACAAACAGGTACAATCGGTCGCCAGCTTTGATGCCTGTCTCTGCTTCCTCATCTGTTGCCGCGCTGTTCTGTGGGAACACAGCTTCGATGGCCGCGTTCATCCTTTGCCGATAGGCCTCGGTCTGTGTCGATTGATAGGCCCGCTGTGCCTGCTCGCGAATGGCAGGGTCAATGCGGAATTCACCCTTTGCCGCTTCGACTTGAGCCCGAATGGCCGGTGGAACAGTGTCTGGCAGCGCAACAGGCTCCTGAGCGCTAGCAGTTAACGCAGCCCCCATGAACACCACGGGGATCACCAGCCGATGCAACATTTCACCCTCCGGAACAGGACCCAGCTGAAGTTGTCACCATTCAAGGGCGTGTTCTTATATCGCTCCCAAAGCACCCCTGGCTTACCGAAGGTCTGGCACCCGCTGTCCCTGACGGGGTACGCAGACTGGATTCGGTAGTTACGTTTCTTCCAGATCGTGGTCCGGACCGACCCACAAGCGTCGAGCCCGTGATCCAATACAGCACCATTACGCGCCATCATGAACAGGGAGCGGCCTGCCGCGGCGGCATTTCCCACGATGTAGTTGTCCGTAGGGAGCGTGCCCGACATGGGATAGGTCGTTGGCCATGAGCCCATACACCAGAACAGCTCATTGAGCGGCATACCCGTCGTTGCCGCGGCGGCATCGGCCATGCAGGCTAGCGCTGCCGCCGGATTGGCGAATAACAGCGCCTCTGGGCTGATCAACAGGGCCATCAGATCGTTGTTCCAGGTCGGCAGGATCTCGGTGATCATTGCGAGGTCGAACTCGTTTCCTCCCCCATCAACTCGGTTACCGGCCAGGCAAGGTACGTCCACGAACATGTTGAGGAGTGCCCACGCCGGGAAGATGTAGTAATGCGACTGCGTCGCGGTCGTCTTCCCGTCCCGCGCCCCCGTACCACGTAGCGATCCAGGACGCGGGTTGGGGAGGCTGGTACCGAGCGACGGGAAGCACCAGGGATCTTTGACGGTCTCGATCAGTCGGGCAGGTTCCCAGAAACTGACTTCCAGCCCGATGATCGTGCTCCCGCCCGATTGCAGGCATGAGCAGATCGGATGGCGGATGTTTGAATCAGTGCCGGCAGTCCCGCCCGATTCGCCAAAACTGATCACACCACCAATATTCATGGGAAAGGCACAGCGCCAGTTAACACTCGTGATGGGATTCAGGAATGTTCCGGAACAGTTGGCTTCCGCAGTGAGACTGCAGATCCCCAAGACGAAGCAGGCAATGAGCCTCGCAATAGACTTAGTCATCATCATTGTCCTTTTGCGCTGTCTCCTGGGCCCATAGTTCCGATCCCTGCTGTTCCAGAATGGCAGGGACTGCCTGGACCTTGAGCCGCTTCGCCACCTCAGGGGTATACAGATAGACCGGCTGCCCCAGCTCCGTTGCCAACGCCCAGGGGTCTGCATCGGATGCCAACCAGAGAACGCCTTCACCTTGTTTACGAGCCCACTCCAGCTGCGCCTTCCCGTCTCCGATCACCCCGATTCGGTAAGGAAGCTGCATATACTCAAGAGGATTGAAGGTGTAGCCCCTTGGATAAACGATCTCCCCTTGCGCGTTTGGCACATCGGTCTCAAGGGTATACGACATATCAATGCGGTATCGTCGGTCTACCGTGGCGTTCTCGAGGTGGACCGATTGACTCAGGGCCCACTGTTTGACCTCGTCGCGGCCCTTGGCCTGCAGATCAACAGACGCCGCACGCCGCTCGATTTCCACGAGGGCATCTTCCTCCTGTATCACATACGTTTTGCCGATACGGGCCGGTTCCGCGACCGCGGCCTGGATCACCAATAACAGGCTAGCGAACGTTGTTATAGAAGTTCTGCACTGCATCATTCATATTCGACTGGATAACTCCCGCCGCCTCTGTCCTCAACACACCGAAATATTCGGTAAGGTCAATCTGCCCAAAATCGAGCTGCTGGAATTCCTCCGGTGTGAACCCGCGGCAGTTCGGTGCTTCGGGAGCCCCCCATCCGCCGAAGCTGGTGAGCTGCGGACGGCCTTGCTCATGCAGAATCCGTCCCAGCATTGAATTGAAACAACAGTGTGTCTCTCTCCGTTGTACGCAACCGACGAGTGGCCACTCGTCAGAGCAATAAGTGCCAATGTAGTGGCACATATCCGACTCCTTCATGACAGCCGTTTCCAGATCGATCTGCTCACACTGTCCAAGCAGGTAGTTTTGGATAATGAAGATCGCTGCAGATATGTAGAATGTCGTTGGGTTAAACCATGTTCCATTGATGACGTTATTTGTAGCGAAAGTCGCCGCGTTACTGGCGGCCTCTGAGGCGATTTGACCAGCAGCTAGGTTTGCCGCGAAGTTCGCGACCGCTTGGCCTGCAATCGTCGCGACTGCGGATATGCCCTGTTGTGTGACAAACGATCCGACATCCGTGCCCATATTGTCCGCGATGACGTTATCGCCACCCTGATCACAGCAGTCTACGAAGCCGGTCTGCACACCCGACTTCCCACAGGTCATTGGGCGGCCAGTGAACAGCAACAACTGGTCAAGGCAGTTACCCGAGGTGTCTCGAGCTCCATCGTCCTGCGGCATCGGTGTAGACACATCAGTCGGGATGGGTGGCGTTGCGTCCAGATCGACACAGGTATTAGGTGAACAGCGGTAATTACCTGCTGAGGCCTCCATGCACGGTAATGTAGGATCTATTGGGCAGGTTGGCTGGGTCGTAGTACAGGTAGCCGTTTGCGAACAGCTTGCAGTACAAAGAGCATTCGTTGCATAGTTCTGTCCATCCGATGAACACCGGTATGCAGTGACATCGAACACAATACGTCCTTCAGAAAGGCAGGAGCTTGCGCCACTCAGGCAGTTATTTGGTGTTTGTACATTAATTTGATTTCCTTGCATCTGGTACGCGGGTGATATATTCCATAAGTATGCGCCCGCGGTTCCTCGTGCATCATAGGTAGTAACACGCGCACCAGTTACCGTAATCGATCCGCGCGAACGAATACAGGCGTCGAATTGATAGGCCGGCTGGCTTGCATTAGCCATCCATACAGGCTGTAGCGCAAACCCGGATGGACAGACACCGCCGCTGCCAGGGTATAACGCCTGGTAGAATGTTATTGTGTTTGTTCCGGTTGCTCGAACGATACCAAGTCCATAATTAAAATACCCTGAGACTGCCGCGCCCGTTGTCACGGTACCGGTGAACGTGAGGCCACTCGCCCGTATCTGGAAGGACGGCTGTGGCGTCCCATCTAATGCCACCTTGGACACCGTGATAGTATTGCCTGATGACGCGAATGACGTGTTGTATGTGAGCAATAACGTCGTCTGCGATGTAAAGTATCCAGCGGGTGCAATTGAAAGCGTGGTACTGCCCGTCACCGCAGCACATGTCCCTCCGACGGTACAACTGCCATTCACACATGATTGATTAGCGTCCAGGGGACACGTGAAGTTCGTCTGGCATGCCTGGGAGCTCACTGAGCAGTATTGCCCCTGTGGCGTTGTGCGACATGACGTCGTCTCTGTGATCGCATCCGTGTACCCATCCAGATTCAAATCCTGCCCACAAACCCAGTTCTCAGCATGGCCGCTTATAGGCTTTGCCAATACGATCACGAGGACGAAGAGTCGCCACATCACTGCGTACATAACAGGTCCTGCCCTGCCTGACGCATGATTTGCATAATGGTGGCGGCCTCCGCGAACTCGTTGAGGCACTGACAGGCCTTGATGACTGTTTCACCGGCCTGTGTTGGACACACGTTATCGGTGCATGTGTAATATCCATATTCATACCGCGTCGCCGGCGTCGGTTGGCGATTCTCTGAGGTCACACCGGTCGATGCCACACGGTCATCCATAATGGTCTTCCGCACCTTGCAGGCCCGTTCACACGGCTCGACCGTCGGCAGTATCGAGGGCTCGCCGAACTCCTCCATCCTTGACACCCAGTTCCCCGCCTGATTACGGGTAACATCCCGATAGCCGGTGCCAATATTGGCCGTGCGCGTGACGACATCGGCGCGGTGCAAGGCGTCTGTGAAGTCATACTGACTGGGTGCAGCGTTGCAGGTGTAGGTGCGGTCTTTACGCCACCAATCTCGCGTCAGTGACTCCGACATGCCGCCGCCGGTCCAGGTGCGCGTCGATGGTAATGGGACAAGATTCGTCGGCTGATAATTCTGATAAGTACGCACCCCGTCGACTGTCTCGTTTCTCAGCCTACAAAGTTCGCTTGAGTCATAGCCCTGACAGGTATCGCTGATTGTTTCCGTAAGCTGTAGGTCTTGCAATAAAGGGAACGTAAATGTGTGCGTCCTATCCACATTGGCATAGTACGAGTCGTCGCCGACATACTCATCGATAAGTCGAATGCCTAGCGTACACTGGGTGTCAGAGCAGCTTCCGCTCTGTAGAATGACTGCGCATCCACGACGTGAGTAGGTCGACGCTAGGAAGCGCCCTGGATCCGCCTGATAGGCGTCGTATATGACATGCGTTGGCGCGTTCGGGACATTAATAATGCCCTGATTAGACACTGTCACAGGCTGGTTTGCCCGCAACGTCAATCCCGCCGAGGTGTTTGTGGTCGCATAATTCGGGTTGCACCATGGTCCTGTGTAGACCCGGACAGCTGCTGCCGTAGGTCCCGCCGCCTCCACCAGGATCTCGATTTGGTTATACCCAAGCAACGGCATAACACTCGCAGCGGTGCCCAGGTCGGTGCCGATAGGAGTTGTGAGCAGCTGGGAAGTGACATTCCGCTGAATCGTGCACGAATTCGACGTCGTCGACTCGCTGGTCGCGAGTCCAGAATTTGTTACGAGCGAATAAACGCTGTTGGGGTCCGCCGACTGGGTGGCGACTTCGGCCGCTACACGCGTACTCATAGTCGCCGGCGCCGACGCGATCGACTGTAGATTGGAGTTGCCCGTGCCGCAGGATGCGGTCGACATCCCATAGACTCGCATGCTGGTATTGGTCACTTCATTGCGCGAGACGACATAGCGTGCATCCAGCGCCAGCACAGGCTGCAAGACACCACTGCTCAGGTCGCCAAGGAGCGTCGGGAGGTTGTTCCAGGCAAGATTGGAGTTGCAGCTGTTATTGATGCAGTAACAACCGGAGAGTTGATCCAATGCCACGGAATCGTATCCGATAGCACCCGTCGTGGCATTCCAACGCCAATACCCGCAATTGTTCCAGGTACCGACATTACATGTGATAAACCCATTGCCGCAGACACCCGATACCGGCGCTGGCGCCGTCACACTTGAGTCGAAGGTCCCATCAAGATCGAGGTCCGCCGCGGCAACAACGCTGCTCAGATCGCCGGTAGCCCCTGGCGCGGCAAAAATCTCCAAGAGCACGCCTTCATCAGGACAGTTGACGTGTCCATCAAAGATTTGCGAGCCGTTTGTCGTGGTCATCTGGGTATTCCCCTGGATGGGGCGCACGGCATTGTTCATCAGTGCGTTCGGGCTGTCATACCGACCACCCAAAGCTGCCGTGCCTGTGTTCTGGGCATCCGTGATCGGGTTGTAGGTGCCCCAGCTCGCGGGGGGCACTGCCCAGGTCCCCTGCGCCGCCAGTAGCATACCCACGCATAGGGCAGCTGCCTCACGCAGCTTCTGACGCCAGCGCACGGATGGCCTCCACATAGGTCATCCCAGATGCAACCTTGCGTTGGATCGCCAGGTTGTCTGTCGCATCCGAGGTAAACAGCCAATAGCTATAGGGATCAAGAGACAGTCGGCCTACGCCCAGGCCGAAGGGTGTATCGAGCATGATCTCGCTGTACTTGGGCCGGTTGAGTTTGACCGACTGGATCAGCCGCATGGCAAAGTCGTCATATTCCAACATGCCCTCCGCCCTCGCCTGGCCATAGTCCGAGGATTCCAGGAGGAACTTGAACGCCGAGTTGTTGCGAATGACCTCGCCGACCGCCCCGAACCGACGGGTGTCTACCAGAGACTGTGTCACGATCGAAAATGACCCCTTGTACTTGCGGGCACGGCGATAGCCTTCCTCAATGACGGCCTGCACCGGCGAGTCCTTGGCCCCGGCCGTGGCCGATAGGAACTTCCAGGCCTCATCGAACAGGATGAAGCGGGGGTGCTCGCGGGATTCCTTGCTTCCCAGGTAGAGGTCGGCAGTCACCTTATGGATGATCATCAGGGTGACCACCGCGAACAACGCCTCATCGCTCATCAGATGTTCCAGCTCCAACACCACCCACTCGTCATGACTGATGTCTACACTGGATCTCCCGGAAACATAACGCGCCAAGCGCCCTCCCGGCATGAAGTCGCGCATGTTGTAGGCCAAGGTGTGCGCAGCCCTGATGACGTGGTCCATGCTCTCGGAAATGTCATCTGCAGAATGTTTGGGGAATGTCTTTAGGAACTCACCGGCCAATTCAACGCCCCGTTCCGGGTCTCCCTTCGCGATAGCCCATTCTGTCGCGGCACCGATCAAGGTCCATTCGGTCTCGGTCGGGATCCCGGCCCGGTGGGAGTAAGCCATTTGTGCGATGACGGCCCGGGCCATCACGGCATCGCTTTCATTGGTGACACCGTCGAAAGGGTTAAGGACAAAGGCCTCATCCCCGAGATCGATATAGCGTCCCTTCAAGAGGGCGGTAAGCTTTTGGTAGGAGTAGCCGATGTCGATCACACGGCACATGGCGCCGGTGCGGTAATGGTTAGTCAGCAGGTTCTGCATGAACACACTCTTACCGCCACCGCTCTGCGCGGCCACGAGGATGTTGTGATTCGAGGCGCCTCGGTCGAAGATATCGAGGCCAATCAACTGCCCTTTACGTCCGACATAGGCCAGAACCGGATCGCCGCCACCACGAAAATCGGCCTGGGCCGGAATCATTCTGGCGACGGTTTCCAAGGGCACAATGAAGTGGCGATCCAGGAGATCCACGTTCTTCTTGACGTTGTACAAGCCCATCGGAAGGCTCGCGACCAGCAGGACGGACTGCAGCCAGCGCTCCTCCTGCATGACGAACCCGCGGGACTCCCACATACGGCGAACGCGCGCCGACGAGTTTCTCAGCCGTTCTTCGGTATCAGCGAAGACCCACAGCGTCGGCACGATCCGCATGAACGTGGTTTTGTCCATCTCGCCCAGTGCCCAGGCGTACTCATCCAACCGCCGGCGTAACTGAGCCACGAAACCACCCGCGGCCTTCTGTGCGGACATGAGTTCCGCTTTCGCGGTGATATTGGTGGATACCGGCTCCGGGAGAACCGTCAGGCAATACAGAAAGGGCGTGCTCACTTGCTCGGTGTCTTGCGACATCCCCATGACACCGCCGAACAACTGGTTCATCTTCAGCAGGTCGATTTCACTGGGCATGACCTTCGGTGTCAGGCACTTCGCATAGCGCGCGCCGATCTTCACCGATTCCTTTCCTATGCTGATCTCGTCCTCCGCACGAATCACCTGACGGCGGATGGGCCGTGCAGGATCATAGACTACACTGGCTGCATCCTCTCCGCCGACGACGCAGCGTAGAAACCTTAGCAACCCTTGAGGCGCAAGCGGCTCAGCGTGCAGACCAGCGCCCCGCAGGAACTCTTGCACACCGTTAACGGTATCCTGTGTCAATCCATCTGCGGCTTTGATCGACACAAGCAGACGGAACATGCGTGTCGGTATGCCCGACATCCGGTCGAGTCCCATGGCGCCCTTACGCAGGAATTCGGCATATTGCGCGGCCCAGTCATTGAGAAGTGGATCGGGTCGATGGGTCTTGCGTTCGAACAGATCCGTAAAGGGCTTCACGTCGGGATCGGCGAAGAGAATGAACTGGATCACCGTATCCGGTGGCATGGCCAACCGCAGAATGCCGCCCAGAATATCAGCGGTTTTCTCCGTCATAAACGGAAGCGGCATGCATTCCCAGATGCTGCCCTGCGCGCCTTCCTGCGAGAGGTAAGTCTTGCGTTCATGATCGTAGGCAACCCACGGGAGGTAGTCGGATAGGCGCTCACGGGCCACATCGCGAGTCATACGCTGCTCGCTGATTCCTCCACGCTCCCCCAACAGCAGCTTCAGCATATGGCCCCCTATTTACCTTGCATGAACAGCTCAACGGGGCGTGACTCGCCAGTGTCACCGGCGGTCTCATCGAGCATCCACTGCGGCTTCTCCAACATGAGGTAGGCATACCGAGGCATATACAGTGCGCCATCCTCATAAGTGAGGATCAGTGCGCGCCGTACTTTCGGTGGCTTGACCATCGGGGTGTGCGGATCCTGCAGGATGCTCGCCATCTCACGGTAGAGCTGGGTGCGGTAATCGGCCTGGGGTGTTTTCGGTGCGGCCTTTGGCGTTGACTCAGCCTTGTTACCCCCTTTCGCAGTTTCAAGGCCCGCATTCGCATCGTAATTGGCTGGTTGTGGTTCCTGGCCATCATCCTGGAGGGAATGGTCATAGGCCTGCTTCATGCTGACGCATTCTCCATAGTCGTTCAGCGCAGGACACATCGATGTCTCATTGTAGGGGTTGAGTGCCGAACATCCGGAGACAAGACACACCATGGCCGCCCACAGCCCGTTACGATACGCATTCATCGGCTTCCTCCAAACACTGATACTTGATCTCAAGATCCACGCCTTCCTGGATCACGAGTGTGACCTTCTTCTTCGGCCCGACTTCGATCACAGGGAGCGTTTCTTTGGCGAGGTCCATGTAAAACCGCTGCAGCTCACCCGAACCTTGGGCGATACCGCCCCCGATCGCCGCGTTGGCAATCTCATCTGTGTTGAGGGATTGGGTAACACCGATGCCACTGGTCGAGGTAACGGTGCTGGATGATTCAACTGCCCGTCCTGCGCCTTCTGCAACGCCGGCGAGGAACGTCAGCCCGAGCACCCGTCCGGCGCGCATAACAACGCGTCCGCGTAGGCCGACCTTTCCGTCGGCATCGACGACATACCCAGCAACCTTCTGTTCAATGACTGCCTGATTGTCCTTCCCCACGCAGTTGAGGCTGACCAAGCGAAGATTCACTCGTTCTTCCGCTAAGCTCCCGTAGCCATGCGCTATCACGAAGCAATCCTTCAGGTTGGCCTTGACCCGGTTCGGCAGAATCGCCGGCGCTGCGACTCGGATCATGACGGGCTTGGGGTTCTTCTGCGCTTCGCCCCCGATGGGCGCGTCCAGGCCCGATAACAGTGTTGCCTCCATAAAAGAGGGTGGCAAATGGATCGCGGTTTTTTTTTGAGCCGTGACTGTTGTCTCTGCTTCCTTACCCTCGACCCGTCCGATTCCTCCGATGACCTCGATGGCCTGAGCCTGTTGAGGCCCATTGGGCATACCCGTTGCGGCACTTGTTCGAACCATCGACCCAGCCGTCGACATCTGAGGCGGTGGCGGTGGCGGTGGGATCTGCACGGCACCTTCCTGAAGGTTGGGCATGAGTGACGCCGGGTTATTCGGATCCGGCGCCTTTTTGTTTTCTACCATCGACAGGGCTTTCTTCAGATCCTCGGCGACCTGCTTCATCTCCTTGCGTGATTCCGTCAGCTCATTGGACTTGCTTTCCAGCTCTGCCTGTAGCCTGTCATAGAGATCCCGTTCGAGGGTGTCGCTGTCGAGTAACAGGGAGTCTGTATCCTTTTTCTCAGCGACTTCTGCCCGTCGTGCCCTTGCCTCATCGGCCTTGCCGCCCACTGCCAGGTACCCGCCCAGCAGAATGCCTGCCACGATCAGCGCAACGACGATACCGCGGCGCTCATTCGCGCTGCGCGTCTCCCAGTAGTCCTTAAGCTTCTGCATTTGAGTTGCTCCTCACTGCGCCCGGCGCTCGACCACAAACACGCGTACACGATCACCGGCGCGTATTTCGCCGTTTTCACTGTCTACTGACACACCGGCAATATGCTCACCGAAAACCGGTTGTAAGAAATCGGCCTCTGCAATGCGCGTGACTGCATTAGCAGTGAACTGGTATACCTTCAGGCGCAGACCGACACCTTCAATCTCCACTTCCTTGATTTCATCGACAAACCCATGCCCCAGGGCACCGACTGGCTCAGCCTTCTCATGGACCGTGAACGACTCTGGGTAGTCGTCTCTATAGGCGTGCTCCAACACATAGAGCACCTTCTTCTCGAACGGCATGCCTGTCATCAGGGCCAGGTTCTTCTTGGCGTCGCCAGCACCCGTCTTCAGACGGACACTCTGCGAGGGTACGGGCTTCAATTCGCCAATCATGGAGAAGACCTCGCCATTGCATACCACGAACAGATCGACGTCTTCCTGGGCGAGAAGCACGGCATCGTCTCCGGGACGCTTCTGCCTTTGCAGCTTCACGAATACATTGGCTCCGACCGTCTCGGCTACCACGCCCTTCTCGGACGAGAAGAAGACATCGTCGACCCGGCCGGCTTCGCACACGACACGGTTGACGTCGCGATTACTCAACAGCACCTTCGTGCTCCGTTCAGGCGTAATGGTGGTATCTGCTACGGCTCCGCCGGATGCAATCAGCATCGCTATGCCGAGTGTGAGGATTGCCCTATTCATCCATCTGCTCCTCGATGATGGTGAGATCCGTTGTCGTGCCCTTTTCCTGTTGGTTGGGTCGTTCGGTCTCAATTTTTTCAATCCAGAACCTTCCATGGGTAATTCTGTAGCCCAAGCGGATGGTCGCGCGGGTCTGTTCCAGCTGGGTTCCCAAGCGTCGGACCGTGAACCCCTTGACTTCTATCAGTCCGGCTTTTGGCGTCTGGATATCCTCGATGAAATAGGTACGGCTGATTCGCTTGATCTTCTCGATGCGCTCTGCGATTTCGAGCCAGCGGCGCCTTTCACCTTCAATAGCCTCCGGCGCGAAGAGGAACATGAGCTCCTCGAACTGCGGGCGGGCGTTTTGCGCTGTGTACGTGAACCCTAAATTGGTGATGTACCTTGCCATGGCGCGCAGATACTCAGGCGACGCCGTGTGGTCTCCGACCTCCATTGGCCCGGTGACGGTGAGAGGTACGAGCGTCGTCATGCGCGAGTCGCGCTCTTTGGCAAGCTGATACGACAACAGGCCGGCTGCCAATACCAAAGCGCCGACGGTTACCAACAGGAGGCGATTCGCCACATAGACATTGGACGATGCCGCAAGAAAGCGTTCGAAAAGCATGCGACTACTCCCGGAACCGTGTGCAGAAGGCGTGGGGATAGCCGTGGAATCCAAAAAAACCGGCTCGGTACTGGCTGTGCAGCATGTAACCGCGCGCGCGGGATCTCTTGAGGCGTATGTACAGATATGGCACGACGAACAATGCCAACCAGAACCACCCGCTGAGGATCATGCCGATTGCATAACCGATCGCGGCTGCGACCCATTCGTCCTGCTCGAACCAGAGCAGCTGCAGCGGTCGATGCAAGTAGTTGGGGACCTTGTAGATCATGTCTTACCCCTGTCACGGACGCCCTTCCCACTGAGTCCTCGGCGCGTGGGGCGTTGACGCGCGCCGTTGGGTCGGTAGCCCCGGTAACCCGGGGCTACTTACCCTCACCAGAGCCCGAGTACCGGGCGATTACAGAACGTAGCCGATGGCGTTGAGAATGTTCTCCGCATTCCAGAACACGATCGCCGCCGCGAGCGAAAGGACGCCCATCGCCGCCGAACGGAACAGGAAGAAGATGCCCATTGCCACGAGACCGATGGAAATCACGTAACCGATTTCGCCGTTCAGCACGTTGGTGACCAGGCCGGTATACAGTGCGTTGCCCGCACCGGTGGCGAACGTCACCGCAGAGGCGGCGCCGGCAAACAACATCATCATGAATGCCGTCAAGGCGCCAGTACCCATCTTCAGAAGGTTCTTCATTGCTTCGACTCCTTTGCTTGATTGAGCAGATTGTTGATCCGGGCGGGTTGAAATCCGGCCACAACTTGTCCGTTGATGACCAGTGATGGGGTGCCCGATAGCCCCAACCTCTGTGCGTACTGACGGTGGTGTGTCAGACGGGTGTGTCCCGTCTCACACCCCACGAGCTTGTCAGTCGCATCCGCTCGCTCATACATACCTTCCAGAGTCTTGATCGGGTCCTTGGCACACAGTACGTGTTCCGCTTTTTTCGCGGCCAGCGGATGCAATGCATCCTGAGGCACGAAGAACACATACCGCGTGAGGTCCGACCGGGTTTTTGCCAATTCATGCCATTGGCGGCAATACGGACAATCTGGATCCACGAACTCGATCACCTTGATCGGCCCATCGCCCACCTTGACCGCCTCATCCAGGACAAGTGCATCGACCCGCCCTTTCATCAATTCGCCCAGGCGTTCAGCAGAGATGCTGCGTCCTGTCGCGTCGTAGATTTCTCCGAAGAAGAGCCATTTCTTATCCGGCCAGAAGTACAGGAGTCGGCCGCCGGTCAGTACTTCGTACATCCCAGGTACTTCCGAAGGCCCAAGGAACTCCGGCACAGTGTTGGTGAAAGTCAGTTTGAACTGCGCCTCGGCCGCGGCACGCATCTCGTCTGCTCTCGACAGCGCGTCTCCGGATACAGGTACACCATTGTCTGCTCCCAGACTGATGTGCGAGATCAGCGCCGCTAGACATGTCACTGCTACCGCTATCGCCTTCATTACTCCCTCACTGTGCCTTGATGACGACGCGACGGTTACGCTGGTGGCACTCCGGTGCCTGTTCGCGACACAGCGGGTATCGTTCCCCGCCGACCCATACCGTAACCACACTGGCGGGAGATGCCGCGCGCGCCAGTTCTGCGACCACATCCGCACGTGCGGCTGCCAGGCGATTGTTTGCCTCCGCACTCCCCTGGATGTCGGTGTGACCCTCGATGGTTATCGCCGGGTAAGCGCGGGCGAGCGCCTCGATCGCTTGCCGGTCTTTATCCGTGACCGCGACACCGCTCAGGGGGTACTGGATCACCAGGCGAACCGGTAGTTCAGGCCGGTCCGTCTGCGTGGACGCCACGTGAACCCCGCGCAAGACTTCAACTGTCGCCTCTGCTCGCATCGCAGATACGCCTGTTGTGTCCAGCGGATGTAGTTCAGCGGTTTGCTGCGTATCCCGAGGTACGATGTACCAACCCTGTGGCT
Source organism: uncultured Gammaproteobacteria bacterium (assembly GCA_964458835.1). Lineage (GTDB taxonomy): Bacteria > Pseudomonadota > Gammaproteobacteria > Thiohalobacterales > Thiohalobacteraceae > JAHJQQ01. The sequence continues at coordinate 54,108 of CAYWKV010000001.1, forward strand.
CCTGGACCACGGTCTGGGTACCGACAAGCAGGGTGGCTAGTACGAGCAATTCGTTCATGGGAACGAAGCGTACTGGCCGTGTGGTGGCTTAAAAAAGGTGCCGAACAGCCTGATTGTGGTTCTTTGCGGGATATTTTCGCGGTATCGGGTGGGACGCTACGACATCGTATCGACGACCTAAATCCGGTAGTGCAGATTGGCCGCAATTGTCCGAATGGCTAGTGCCATGGCCGATACCCACAAGAATATGATCCAGGGGTGCACTGGAAGCGGGACGACAACATAGATCAGTGGAAATAAGAAGATCGCATGTGCAAGATGAAATCCCAAATTGAAGCGTACCGGGTTGACGTATTCGTCACCACATTTGCGCTTTTGGCGGACAACAAACCCGTCTACCAGCGACGCCAGCAACAATGGTCCCAGCAGAAACAGCCAAACAACAAGCAGTGACACTCTTTGGAAGAATTGAAACAACAACCATCGCCCTGTTTCACCTCGGTCCTGCATCCAGCGACTCGGTTGTGCTGCAGTGGATTTCCGCTTGAGGAGATATCGGTCGGTCAATGCCACCCAGCTCTGTGCGCGACTCGTGACTTCGGCAGTCAGACTCGTCCCAATGGCTCTCACAATCATATCGTTCTCGCCCTTGACCGTTCTTGCTATCCATTGTGGCGATGCCAACAGCCAAAGCAACAGCGCACCACTTACTGATAACAGCAACACGGTCGATAGCCAGCTTTCGCTCTTGGATTCCATGATCTAACGGCCGATTACGAAGTCCATTCTGTCCCATAGCGGATACAGTGCCTCACGGGTGAGGGCAAGGTGACGCACGAGAACAAGCATGCGGTAGTCGATTGGCAGAATGTGTCCCATCCGGCCTGGTGCATGTCTCTGATGCAGTCGTGGCCGTTGATGAGTACGTGCCCACCATGTCGAGATCCCCTCCCAGCAGGGATCCCAGATTGACGTTCCTGAGGTGCCCTGCTCCACGTAAACCGTGCTGCGCAGACACAATGGCAGGTCCGCAATCAGACCGCGCACGAAAAACGCAAGCCGGTACGCAGGATCTGCTGTTTGTCCTGTCCCATACTCCCATTCGGCCAACGCCCTTATCAGGCAGCTCCCTAAAAGGGGCCGTCCGCAAAGCGGATCAGGCACGAAGTCCGTAAGATAGCTCGCTATCTGCATGGCCACAGAGCGTGCTTGTGGATGTTCCTCAACGAGATATCCCCATGTATGACCGAGACCCCAGTGATTTAGCTGTCGAGTCAGGACTCGTTCTATGGACGGTGGTGTCTCAGTAGGACCAATAAGAATGACGCTCGTCGTTTCGGTCATATGTCGATGCATTCCCACGAGCTTTTACGACTCCATCATGACGACCGGAATACGGCCTTTGACTGCTGGCCGGCCTGGGAAACGTGCGATGTATTCCAGATCCGGCATCATTCCCAGCATTTTGGGCGGCACCAAGTATTCCTGCAGATCAGTATGCTTTATTCCGTAAGAGGCATGATAGTTCGTGACGTCCCGGTCTCCAGCGACCGGATTCACCGAGAACTGTTCCTGCGCGGACTGGAGTATCGTCTTGTCGAACTTCTCAACAATGTATTCAATCGTCACATCGTCTGTAGACCGTCCCGCGATCAAACTGTTGGCATTACCAAGGAGTTGTCGGGCCGGCGCTTCCGAACCGTATTTTGCAATAAAGTCCGGTACAGTCTGCGTGAAGAAGAAACAGAGCAGGCCCGCGCCACGTCCTTTATTGAGAATCGACACCAGCGGTGGATTGACCACCTCATTGGCTTCGTCCAGCAATAGAATGACCTTTGGTTCGAGCTCATTACGGACAAACCGTTCGCCGAGCACCGCAGCCAGATCTGCAAGCAGAAGGCTGCCGATTGCGGCACTGACGGTCGCGTCTGGCATGGAGTGTAAGCCGACATACAGAACCTGGCCGGTGCGGACAATTCGACCAAGATCCAGGATAGGCCGCTCGTCTGACGCATCGTTATAGTCCGGTGACAGCAATGCGCCAAGCTCGTCGGATGTCAGCATTGATAGGATCGGTAGCAGAGTTGATATCATCTTGGTGAAATGCGCAGAATCATGCTCATACATAGTGAGAAGACCATCGACCGCGAGGGATGGTGTCGTCTCTTGGAACTCACGCTTGTAGCAGAGGATCGCCGCGACCGTTTCAATCGGTGTGGTTGCTGCGCGCCCGCGGACCTTCTTTGCATCGGCGTGATGACGCTGTATCTGCGCATGCGCATCATGGCCTTTGGATTCAAGGAAAGCCTCGATAACACGACGGATCAGCGAGTCAGGCCCACCCTCGAGATAGCGACGGATCGAGATCAACTGCGGCCGCGCACCGACCTCAAGCATGCCCTGGATGATGTTGTTGATGGCCTGCCAGCCAAAGGCCTTGAAAGGCGCGCTCTCCGCCGATCCACCCATCATCTCAGCAACGCGGCTTGCCCCCTCCGTAGTCGTGGACCAGTTCTTCAGCAGATCCAGCCTGACCGAACGCTTCGCAAACGCCGGATGAAGATAGTTGAACTCATTCTCGCGTCCAGCGGCCTTGCACGCCCATTTCAATATCTGTAATAGCTCTGGGTCACCCTTCGGATCTAGCACAATGACGCACTGCTTGGGGTCACGTAGCACAGCCTGAAGGGCGAGCAATGATAGTAGACGGGTCTTTATCGCACCGGTTGTGGCCGGTATAAAGGCGTGACCGGCCATGTCGCTCGTCTTTATGTATACGTCGTGCTCCTCAGGTTCCACACCGTGCACCAGCGGCGATCCCTTCGAGGGACCTTTACGGCGAAGCCACCGCATCCACGGCGAAATCAACCTCTCAGTTCCGATTTTCTCGAGATCGTAGAGCCGTTGTCTGTGCGACGTGGACCAATCGAACCCGTACCCAAGCCAGAACTCATCCGGGTGTCCGCGCATCTTGGACTGCACCACTGCCGGAGTCACGACGCTGACCGGTTCTCCAAGCAGGGCAAGGCGTGCTTTCCAGATATCAAGTGCCTGGAAACCACGGTATATCCCATAGCCTGCCGTCGCGGCTGTGAGCAATGCACTCAGACTCGCAAGGAATGCGGAACCACCCAAGTGCAATGTCCACCCGGCAGCTGCAAGCCATGCCGCAGATGAATACGCCTCGTAGGCGTTGCGCCACTTTCGGTCATTGGCCATCATCGGCCTCTCTGAGGAGCTGCCGCGGTATCACCAAGGCCGTCACGTACCGACCTTCATAGGCCAGTTCATGTAACCAGGGGACATCCTTTTCTGATCCTTCTACCAAGCCTCCGACGTCCTTGAGAGCGCGCATGAACCCTTGAGGTGACGCACCTACGGCCCGTGCTGCATCCGGATATTTGAGTGCGCGTCCCTGTCCACACCACCATGATAGCTGCGGGTCATTCAGGTCGAGAATTCGTTTCAGCGTCTCCCCTGCCTCACGCAACAAGGCTGGGGCCCTCAAAGCGAGGCGCGTCGCGGGTTTGTGTATCGCAGGCACACCCTGTGTCTCCTGCATCTGACGAGCCGCATGGGCGTCTTGTTCTCCTGAGAGGCTGACATCGGAGCAGGTACTTACCGCATTGTCTTCCGTCGCTGGCACATCTGACAGAATGTCCCGGTCTATCTCCATCGTGTTGTCTTCTGTGGTTCCATGATTACCTTCCTCTGCGTAATACACTGCGTCCACCGGTGTACAGGTGTAGTAGAGTCCCAGACTTCGCACATCGATCAGCCGGAGGGCGGGTTGCACCACACCCGATATACCCCTCATATCGATTACCAGCTCGTGCACGACGTCACCCTTTTCAGTGGGCACGATGATCTCTGCCTCCAAGAGCAAACGCGCGATCAACGCCGGATCTTCGGGTATTCCCATCATCCGCTGCGTTGATGCCCATGTAAGGATGCTACGCACTGCCGTCGGCCAAACGATAAATACCCCGAGATTGGTTATCCGCAGTGGCGAGTCGGATACGTTGGGCCTCCAGTTAGCTGCGGCACCCCGGAGCGCATCGATCACATGCTGGGTGAGGTTGTCAGCGGCTTGGCCTCTCACCGTACCGACCACATTCGTCACATCCTCCTGTATCGCTGTTGAGAATGCCCAATGTACGACGTCATAGAGCCGGTCACCCGCCGATGAAACACCCGCCAGAACACTGGTCCATTCATCGACGACTTCCGGATAGTGGGCTGCGATGAAGGTCAACGCTTCTTCGGGTACCAGGCGGGATGCCATGCATAGACGAACGGCGTCTTCCGTGACAGCCGTCTCTGATACGGCCCGGAATCGAACTTGATATTCTTGTGAACCCTGACTATCGAGCCAGAATCCTAACGAGGCGACTTGCGGGCGCCAACACCGCCCCTGAATGTGCACCTCGGCGCGTGCAAGCGCACCCAGCGGATATACGAGACCTGCCAAAAGCGCCGCATATCGCCATGCCCGTTCGGCCAATGACCGGTCCTCTGCATGAAGATGTGCTGATACAACAAACCCGTGGGCTTTTCGTTGGGAGAGATAGGCCACCCGTAGAGCGAATGCCAGCATCCCACCCGGCTGTCTGTAGTGACCATACAGGCTTGCCGGAAGAGCCTGAACATAGTCAGCGAGCATTTCGATAACGTTATCGAACATCTCCGGCTGATGTGCCGGGCCGAAATCGATCTCGCGGCGGAGTTGATTGACGAAGGGTTTGAATGCTTCCAGCAAGCAGGTACCGGGCACGCGAAACCAGCGTCCGTCAACAAAGAAGGCCTTCTTGTTTGCGGAGGGCATGAGTCGCTTGAACATACAGCCCAATCTACGGGGCGATAGAGACACAAAAAAGCGCCAGTTGACTATTTTTGGCACCGCGCGATTGTATTTTTTTGGTACAGGGGCCAACTTCCGAGGCTAGAACAGTGAACCGCTTTGTGTTCGCTTCCGCTGGGCCTTTCTTATCCTTTTTGCTCTACGGCTGGCCTGTTCTCGGCAGGTATCTGAGCAGTAAGCGCGTGGTCGGCCCCGACCCTCCTGTGGTGGCAACGGCCCGCCACACTCAGCACAGCGACATATAGTTGCCTGACGGCATAATGGGCAAAGCCGTTCACGATTCAGTGCGCGGAATAATGTGGTGCATTCTGTACAACGTTCGAGATGTGTCGATCCCAACCGGTAGAGTTTGATGGCCGCATAACAGGCATCCCAACTTAAGACGGGAGTCTCTGACTGCCGTTGATAGACGGAGATCGCCCTGACAACCCGCTCGATTCCGCGATAATCAACGAGGCGATTGTATATCTCGATTACTGCTGCAACGGCAGCGATGTTCTCCCGCTGCTCAAGGCGTTCAGCCCAGTTTTCGTCATTCCAGCGTTGAAGTGTGGACGGGATTGTAATGTGGAGCTTGGTGCACCAGACCTGCAGTGTTTTCCTGTATGGGAGCCCGAAAAGGTCCTGAACCGCGATGCTGGTCCCGCCCCAGAGTGCGATTTCGCGTAGTAGGTCTGCATGCCGTGGATCCATAGTCCATACCTACCCTTCGAGTGTGCTCAGCCACAGCGAAGGTCCAAGACGGGTCTCTACATTGGGCACCACGGATTCGATGCGGCTGCGCCACCATTCAACCTGGTTTGCTCGCTGGAAGACGACCGGCACTCGGCTGGCCCACGCCTCAACCACGTCACGAGTCACCAACTGAAGTGAATTCATGCGAACGTACGAAAGCCCTGTAATCAGGGTCGCGATATCCGCGTCCAGTGCGTGCACATAGAGAATCGTCTGCGCAAGATGTTCGACGTGACTGCACAACCGCCGTGCTCTGGTAGCGTCCTGCTTTGGCAGCTTATCGGGACTGTCCAGACAGTCCCAATGTTCTGGCAGAATTTTCAGTATCGGCTGGAGCGACGATGCCAAGGCGTCGTTGAAGTCCTGGGAACTGTGTGCGATGAGCTGGCTGAGAACGGTTGACCCACTGACATCGCCGGCGACGATGGCCCCCTCTCGCAGGTCATCCAATACCGCGTGGTTCCACTCAGCTAACCGGAGACGGCAGGTCGCCGCCCGATTACGGGCTTCCTCCTTCCACCGGACGAGATCGAGATTTGGTCTCATTGTTATCACCCCGATTGAGCATATGTCAGGGACTATTCTTTCCGGTGAATAGGGATGCTGTCAATATCTAGACGGGGACTAAGTCCCTATCTAGTTGCAGGTGAGAGATCTCAACGAGTAGGGATAAGTTCCATGTTGGATATGTGATATTCTCTTACATATCCGGGAGTTCGGTCGATTATGATCTGGACAGTACCACGCCGAGCAGGCCACAACATATTGTTTGTATTAATTATTTAGTCTACTGCCTGCCATTCTTACCAGTGAATGCCGAATACACGTCGTCCAATTGACTTTCTGAGCCCTATGACCGACCCATCGACATCCCGGCCAAGAGTCTTCCTCTGCGATGACCATGTCATCATCCGCAAGGGTCTACGGGATCTTCTGGCACAACAGGATATCCAGGTTGTCGGCGAGGCGGACTCACTGGCAATGGCCTTTGAGCAATGCGAGGACGCAGCCCCAGATGTCGTAATTCTTGACCTCAACATGGACGAAGATTATGGCATTCACACGTTAGATCGATTCATTGAACGCTTCCCTCGGCTGAGCGTGGTGGTTTTCAGCATGCGCGAGTCGATCTACACCATCGCCGCGGCATATGATGCCGGCGCGAAGGGGTATGTGACCAAGGCTGCGAGTCCACACGTCCTGCTAACAGCAATACGGGAAGTCGCTGCAGGCAACACCTTCTTCATGCCTGGGATGGCGGAAAAGATCCTTGTCTACAAGGCCAATGAGCAGAAAGACGTCGACCCGACCAAGGCACTGACCAAATCGCAACTCAACGTATTCCGTATGATGGCGGAAGGCAAGTCCTATGATGAAATCGGCGCTATCTTGGGGCAATCAGGCAAGGCGATCGAGAACCGAGCCGTGCGGATCCGCAAGCGGCTCAATATCGGGCAAGGCGACCTCAAGCTGCTTGCGGTCAAATTCGGCATAATTCGACTCGATTTGTAACGTGCAACTCACTCTCCCTAATGTCCCTCATACCAACGCGCACCTCCTTGTCATCGACGACGACATCGGGTTCCGAAGCGTACTGAGTGAGATACTAAAGAATCAGGGATATCATGTTGTCACCGCCAAGGACTGTAGTGAGGCCAAGTCGCTTGCGCGCACCCAGCGCTTTGATCTTGCGCTGATGGATATCAACCTGCCTGATGGCTCGGGGCTCGATCTCTCAAGAGAGCTCTCTACGCTACCAGTGCTTTTCATAACCCAACACGATGAACAGGCTGCCATCGACAAAGCGATCGCTACAGGTAATGCCCGGCACAACATCATTGCGTATTTAACTAAGCCGCTGGATTTTGCCACTATCGAACCTACGATCCGTGTGAGTGTCGCGCTCGGTCGTGCACTGACGGAGCGCCTCAATCTGCATAAGACCGCTGCGCATGTCGTAGAACAACAAAAGCGACGCCTTGCCCGAGAAATCCATGACGAGCTTGGCCAGACGCTGGTCGGCGTACGCTGGGAGGCAGCGGCCATACAACAGGCATTATCAGGCGATAACGCCCACGCCGATCTGGCCCGTCGTGCCGCCAGTATCCTTGAGTTTGTCAGCGCGTTGCAGTTAGGTGTCCAGCGCATCATTGAGGATCTGCACCCAGAAGTACTGGAAACACGCGGCTTGGTGGAGGCGCTCACAGCCCTGGTTGACGGTTGGAACCAACGGATCCCCGATTGCCAGTTCATGTTCCAGTATGCTGACAAAGCGGCGCTGAACCAATTCGATATCGATTATGCCAGTATCGTTTACCGCATCATTCAAGAAGGCCTGACGAATATCGTCAAGCATGCGAATGCAAACACCGTAGAGGTCGTTCTTGATGTTATCCCGGGGCACATAACGTCAGTCAGAGGATCCATCGTGGATAATGGTGTTGGCTTTGATACGGATGCGGTAAGCCCGCAACGGCATGGTCTGATCGGAATGCGTGAGCGTGTCGCTGCTCTAGCTGGCACGCTGCACGTCGAGAGTCACCCAGGTCACGGTACCCGGATTGTTTTCACGATACCGGTGCAACCGCAGTGATTTGCGCGAGTAATCAGCGCTGACTATCTGTGCCGCTCTCCCCGAGCTCGACCAGTATCCCCCGGATTTCTGTGTCAGTGCGCCTAAAGTTCTCCTGAAGACGCTTACACTGGTCTTCCGCATCCTCGGCAACAATCCAACCCGATTCCTTGCAAGCATCGGCAACAATGATCGCACCGTAGGTGTCCATGGAGCCCTTGATCCGGTGAAGGATGTCCCGCCCACTGGCCTGATCCCTGTCTGAGACGGACTGTGAAAGAGCCCGTAACAGGTCCTCGACCTGTGCGACCACCTCATCCCATGTAGTGAGTAACATGGCTGGGCTGCACCCCATCGAGACCAATGCCTGTAGCTGCGCGCGATTGATCAGAGAGCCATTATGCTCGCCCATATACCGACCATTCCGCTATTTGCGCTTGAAGGGGATGACTGTGCCGCGCTGTTGTGAGGCGGTATCAGCGCCTACGCGTCGTGCCACCTTCACCTGTGCGGGCAACAAAGGGCGAAATCCCTGTGCAATCGACCGCAAAGCAGCTTCTTGGCCGTAATGTTCTAGCCAAAGCCAGGGCGCTTCGAGGAATTTATCCAGCGCCAGACCCTCCTGCTCCAAGCGGCACGCTTGGTAGACGCTCGTCCAGCGGTCTTGGTGAGACTGTGTTTGTGCCATTGCTGCCTCCTTTTTGTATGAGTTCACTGCCAGTATAGGCATCAAAATTGCGGTTCCCAAGGGCTCCCCAAAAAACTGCGTGCCGAGGTAAAAAAATCCCTCGCCATGCGGCGAGGGATAAGATTTAGCGAGTACTACGCTGCGGATGCCATGACCTCGGTCAGCATAACGTCCGCAACATCCAGCCCTTCCGGTGTGGCCAATACCCGTTCAGAGAGCGCGCGTATGGCGTACCTAAGTGTCGCTGCATCGATTGCTGGATCTATCGCAGTGACACAAACCCGGAATGAAAACGGCGACTTCTCATCGCGTTCAATCCAACGCCATATTTCTTCGCGAGTCCGCTTGGACGTCCTGTTGTCACATATATCGCGGAATGACGCATAGAGTAATGACTCACGCAAAGTCGCAATCGCGCTATCCGACCACGTATACAGCGCCTCGTGATCAGGATGCGCGATGGGAAGCTGTGGCTGGATTTGCCACGCCTCCTCTTCTACCCGCTGCCGAGATCGTCTCTCGGCAACTGCCGGCCCAGCCGGCATTTGAAACATCGCCAACTGTTCCATGAAGTACCCCTCTAAGTTCGAGGGGCGCCTCTGCCCCGCAGGGGCCAGAGACGCACCCCTGCGAGACAACACAAGGACTCTGCGCGATTAGACTGCGCGGAGAATCCGTGTATGGAGGGCATCCAATACAGCCCTCCCGATATCTTCCGCCCGATGGATCACCTCCCATCCGGGACAGAAACGGCTTACGGCATCGCACGCTATGCCAATGCCGTACAGCTCGATCCCGCTTGCCGTGATCATCCTTGAGACCTGGCCTGCGCCGGCGAGGTCGTTCGGATGCCCGTCGGTCAGGAGCAGGATCAACTTCCGCTCCTCCTTGCGGGCTACGATGCGGTTTCCAGCCTCCCACAGCGCCTCTGCCGTTGGCGTGCCACCGGCGGCTATCAGACTCCCGATAGCCCCACGCCGGCCGTTCAGGTCATCGTCGAACGACTTGATGACTTCGACACCACCACCCTCAAAAGCGATCAACTCGGTCTTTACTGTAAGACTCGCGTTGACCTCGGAAATGGCCACCAGCGCCTGCTTAGCCAGTTCGATCTCCACGCCCTCCATCGATCCTGAGCAATCCAGAACGATGGAGACCGCGGGATACGGCAGAGGCCTGCGTACACGCTCACGATAGATCCTATGCTCGCCAGCGAGAGCCCTTGCCAACCTACGGCCATCAATACGCCCCGACTCTGAGACAACGGATTTCCGACGAGTCCGCGTTTGATATTCGGATACGATCCTGCGTTGCAGCTGCCGAATCTCCCCGGAGACAGACGCCTTCAGGCGCGCATACTCGGCGTCATCGTCAGCAGCACGGCTGATCCGATCGCTTGAGCGCCCACCAACAAAGCTCGAGGTGTTCGCGCGCTCGGTCGCATCGTGCGCCACCTGGGAACGATCAAAGATCGGTGTTTGATCAAATCCCGTATCCGCCAGGATCGCAGCAGCACCGGCCGAGACCGATCCCGCCCCCGTCGATTCCGAAGTCCCTTGGGATTCCGGACCCGTACTCGACTGCGTCGCGGGTGAATCGGTACCACTACCCTGGCTGGCCTCTTGCTGCACAGGCGATTCCGGTTCTGCCGCGTCGTCGTCTGGCTCGTCATCCTCGTCTTCGAGGGACTCAACCAACGTGACGACAGCTTGTGCCAGACGCCAGGCATCCTGGGTTTTGCTCGCTGAGTACAGATGCGTTGATAACAATGCATCGAGCCGCAACAGGCCCTTATCCGTTATCAGGTCACGTAGCGCTGTGCGTGCCGCCTCAAAGGTGTTCTTCACATCCTGATTCAGCACATTCATCCGCCCCCATGAATCGACGTACCCCGTGAGAATGCGAGCCGGCGTCAGGCCAGTAAATTCCGCTGTGCCTTGACGCTGTTCCACCAATTCAACCGAGCGGGCCAGCGTTTCGCGACAGCCGAGATAGTCATCGCCCTCGCGACGCTCGACGACCGTATCCTCAACGGCGTTCCAGATCCCTTGGGTCAGCGGCCTGAGCGCATCCGGCACTTTGTGCAGCATCTGCCGGTGATACTCGAAATCCGAGTACAGGATATGTGCACATTCGTGGTCGATATCGCCAACAATGATATCCACATCATCGTCATCGGCATCGATTGCCAACGGGTTTGAGTAGATGGTCATCCCATCCGTCCTCGGGGGACCCTGGAATACCAGTTCAATACCCTTCTGGCGCGTCACAGCCCGGCATATCGCAGGGAGTGAACTCTTGAGATTTCTCGCGCGCATGTATACTCCCACGCACGCCCCCCGTTCGGAGGCGTGCTTGATTACAAGACACCCTGAACGGCGGGATTCCTGCTGCTTAAAGGCCAGCTACCTATCTGCCCTATAAGGGCGTGAAGCCTTTTCGCACAACCCTATTGGATTGTCTGAAAAGGCGCCTCCCTGAGGAGGCGCAAAAATCAGCCAGTCACGTCACCAGGCGTATGCACTCTGTGATCGATATTCGACCACCAAAGGTCTGCGCTGCACGTGCGACCAAAACACCTCGCGACTCATCGTCCGAGGTGCCTGGTCCATTCGCTGGTCCGCGAATTTCTTCCGAAGTTGCAGCCATGCCCGCCCTGCACTACCACCTGAGGCATCCAGCAACTCAATCCACGATGCTTTGGTTACACCGTCATACCCATAGGCAAAGCTACCAGACCTCGGTAATACCCAGAGCGTAGTTGCTCCGTTAGCACTGCCTATACCTGCAACCGCATCTACTGCACTTGATGCCGGATACCGGGCTACCTCACCATCCATAGAAGACTTCGGGCGTCGACTCGTACTGGGAGTCGTTGCCACCGGGATAACTTTCTTCCACGGTACTGTTGACCACAGTCTCCTGGATCACTTCCCTCGGCAACAACTCTGCCTGGGGTTCGTCGACGGCGAGGGATGCCTCGGGCTGCGGAAAGAGACCATCACCCTGGGCGACCTTAGCCGAGAGCTGAATCTCATTCGCGAGCACGCCGAATACACCGTCCAGCGCCATGATCTGCGCCGGCGTGTAATCATCGTTACGGATCCCTTGTGGTATATCCGTGAGTACTGCGGCAAGTTCCGCAGCGATTCTGGACAGCCGTGGTTCAACGTAGGCCAACCCAACCAGCTTGCCCCGGATCTCTTCTGCAACGCGACGTTTCGCTGTCATGCGCTGACACGTAAGTCCACCTTCAGCACGCTGTGACACCTCGTGCAGCGCCTGCGCATAGACCCCTTCACGAACAATTTCGAGTTCGTCGGGTTCCAGCTCGACCAGTCGCGGGCGGAGATAGGAAAACTGGATTTGTGTATCCAGATAATCCCTCGCCGGCTGAGCATCTCGGATCGCGTTGATAAATGCCTCGCAATTGTCGACGCCCTCCTCCTCACAGGTTTTCCGCAGCGTCGCGATGTGTGTCTCACAGGCTGTCGCATACCCCTCGAGGAAGGCCTGTTTGGCCTCATAAAACTCCGTACGGGCCTTCTCGATCTGTTCGAGGATCGCGTCCTTCTTTGACGGATCGATGATCCAGCCAAAGAAGTTGTCACGTGTCGCATGACGCAACAGATAGTCCCTGACCCGCTTCTTATACATCGCCAGGGGGTTGAGGCTCTCCGTCGAGATCACCGCCTGGCGCAGCAGCGGCTTCATGGCCGCAGGCAGCTTATCCAGTCCAAGGATCTCCTTGATCTTCCCTTCGCCGGCGAGACGGGTTGCCGATACGAGAGATACATGTGGATTAAACACATAGATCTTGCTCATGTTGCATCTCCAGCCCCTTCCCGAGGGGGCACATTGATTGCACACCTCAGCAGGCGGGATTGCATACATGCCCCAGGCGGGACATGTATGCCCCGCTGGGGTGAACGGATGCGTTACGCTACCAGGCGTAGTGCGTATCCGTGCTGGTGACCCTGGCCGCTTGGCCTTCGACCACCCAGTGTGTTTCCACAGCTTGTTTCAGCCTGGTCTCCCATAGCGGAAACCAGGCAAATTGCTCAACATCAAGAGGCAGAGAAACACGCCCCGTCAGATCGAGCTCGTCGGAATCAGTCACCATCAAACGGCTCTGACTCTTTCCCGCGAGGATGGAGAGAAACAGTCGAACAGGGAAGTCCACTGTTTCTTTCCCGGTCACCATAACGCCTTGACCCGTGCCCTTTGCAGACAGCCAACCATCGCGGCTTGCGCCCTGCTCGAGAACAGCAATACGTTCCCGAGCGTTCAGGGAGTCCAGGAACGACCGTGGCGGATATCCGAACCAGGCAAATGTGTCGGCCGAACGTAGTTCGACATGGCCGCCCAACTCCCCTTCCACCCAGTGGATCTCCATGTAGGCGGGATTACCCGCGTCCACCAAGATCTGTTGGGCCAGGTCAGCTGCCGCACAGAGATCGGCGGTACTGACCGGCTGAGTTGCCTGCCACGCGAGATAATAGGGCGTCGCCGGCACTGCATCGGACGTGACATCGTCCGGCTTGTCATCCGTCTCCATGAGCTCATCACTCATGGATCATTCACCGAGTCGTACGCCGAACAGCTTGTGGAAAACCTCGCCCACAGGCACTGCCTCCGCCGGAGCCAGCAAGTCGTAGTACGCATCGGCGAACGCTTCACGGATATCCTTCAGAAGCAGGGTCGATTTCGCCCACTCTTTCAGATTACGTACCGTAAACGGCAGCGATACATTCCCCTCATCGACCAGGGTACGGCACGCCATCCCCAATTCGACCATAAGCCTCGACGCCGGCCTGTTAGCTTCGGTGAGCGTGACCGCACCGTTCAGTTGAGGGAACGCGAGCGTGAGCAGCTTCTCCTCAAGGTCAGGTGGCAGGTACCGCATCTTAAGACCGGCGAAGCGGGACCGTGTGGCTCCGTTCATCACCTGGGAGCCCACGTAAATACCGCTCTCGTCCATCGAACCTGGCGTATTGGCCGTTGCCACGAAGGTGACGTGATCAGCCGCGCAGATTCGTTCACCTGTTTCGGGAATGATGAGTTCCCGTACTTCCAACAGGCGGTTGAATTGCGCGGCTATGCCCGCAGGTGCCATGTTGAACTCGTCGAGCACAACAATCGCCATGGGGTCCCGCATGGCGCGGACCAAATGGCCATACCGGAACCGGGTTCTAAGGCCTGAAGCATCGTGCTGGGCTGCTACGCCCTCCTCGCGGGTTTCTCCAACCAGCTCGAAGGTGCCCAGCAACTCACGCAGTGATGTCTCTTCACCAAAGGACACCACGTGACAGGACCGCCGCAGACGTGCAGCAATCTGCACGAAATACTCGGTCTTGCCACAGCCAGACGGCCCCCAACACCAGATTGGTTTCTGCTCGCCGATGTTTTTGAGCGCACGCCGCAAGGGCGTGTACTCGAACACGAACACTGGATCGGGAGCAACAGCGGTGTTGTTCCCGACCGGAACCACCTTGTCCAGGGGCACCTTCCGCGTGTCGGTCTTGGGGGACTCAACACCAAATGCATCGAACAGGCTCGTCGCCATGTTGCGCCTCCAAATTAGGCGCACACTCCCCCCGTATGGGAAGTGTGCAAGTACCACACACATCCCGATACGGCGGGAATCCTGCTGCTTAAAGGCCAGCTACCTGTCAGCCCGGTGGGGCAGGAATTGCGCTCTAGACCGTCTTGCGACGCGGTCCACCGCAGGGCACGGCATGCATACCCTGTGGTGGGCCGCCAACCGAAGTTGGGGCCCGGACGTCTACCAGTTGTAGACGCCTTCTTTGGGAAGCGGCTCTGCCTCCCGTGCAGTGGCTGCGAACAGGTCGTTACGCGCTTCCTGCTCACGCTCGGCCACACGTCCCGATGCGCTGGATTCATAGATACGAATCTGCTCGTCACCCGGTGGCCGCCTATACCGCTCAATGGTCTCCTGGTCCAGCGTAGGCAGTCGTTCGCCTACCAGCGCTTTCCAGTCAACACTGCCTTGCCGCGTGAATCGCACGACGCGCAGGTCGCAGGCCTCAGCGTGGAGAAAATCGCCCATCAGGGCAACCAACCCTTGGTCCTTCTCCTGCAGGCGCCGTTCGATGTTTGCCACTTGCGACTTCGCATTCTCGAGGAACACCGCAAGACGCTTGCGCTCATCCGCGACAGCTTGCCACTGCGCAAGGATGTCGCCCTCAGGGACGTAAATATCCCGTTCGGGATCCTTCTTGGGTTCCTTACCCGTTTGGATCGACACCCAAAAGGCTTCCGATTCGGGAATCAATTGCGAACGGATGAACTCCTCATCGCGTTCGATCTTGAACTCCACGTAGATCGGTTCGCCTTCATCCACATCGAGGCATAGAAAGCAGAGGTACCCCTGCTCTGACCCCGTGACGTAGATTTGATGCTGCACCTGAGGCCAGTACAGCTGGTAGGCCTCAGAAGCACGCAGGTTCGCCAGCACATCACGGTACGTGTTGACATGTGGCGCCTTCATTTCGACGGGTTCTCCACCTGTCGTTATGCCGTCCAGCGAGGCCCGAAACAGCGGGTTCTCGCTCGATTCGCAACAGACCGGCAGAAGTATGTCGTTATGCCGTTGTTCGACTCGCTGCCGTACCCAGTCTTCGAGTCGCACGCCCCGCCTGACATTGGGGTTGCGCGACAGGTCATCCGGTACGGCCTTGCCCATCTTCTCCGCCCATAACCGCCAACGCGTCTTGTGCGGGCACCGTCCCAGGATCGTTGCGACTTCGCTCGCCGAGATCCCATTACGGCGCCACGCATACCACGCCGCCGATCGCTGAGAAAGATCAACGATGCGCATAGCCCTCTCCTTTGACCTCCGATGAGGGACATACCCCGAAGGGTACGCCCCTTCCGGGTTAGTCGGTGGCTGCTTTCGCCGCCCCACGGATCTTTTCGTGCGCCCAGACCAGCTCGCTACCCTGAAGCCGTTCGTTCACGTAATCACGTGCGGCATTCCAGGCGCCGGTTTGGGACGCACGGACAAGGACCTTGTCCATCCATTCGCTGACGAACGGGTGGATGGCAGTGTCCGGGGGGATCACCTCACCGCTTTCGATCGAGGCCTCCACGTCTCCGCGATCTCGCAGGCCTTCACCGGCGTCTTCGTTGAGATATTGGATGGCCCGATGTAAACGGACATCGGTTTTCGGCCAGGTCTTCGAGGCACGTTTGATGACCGTCTTCTTAACCATCTCCTCGAACCAGTCGATCCAGGGGCCTTTCTCATTCTCGAAGGCCTTGGACTTATCTCTGACTTTGTGAATCTCCTGCAGGGACATCGCCTCGACGAGAATTTCGCCATCCACGGTCTTGGCCTTGCAGTACGCGCCCAAGAGATCACCGCGGTTAGGATCGAACGGGTCGTAGTGATGAACCGGCTCCTGGGTGGTACCCCGCCATTCGAACTTGTCTGCCTTGTAGACGAGTTCGGCCTTTGCCCACAACACCGAGCCGGTGTCAGTTGCGATTCGGATCAGGCCACGGTAGCTGATGTCCACGATGACCTTGTTATCCCGTGGCACCAAAAACGCGTACTGCGTTGCCGGATTCAGGCTCAGCCCGATTGCCGCGACATTGACCATCGCCGTTCGCATTGAGAACGGATTACCGTTCGCTACCTTTGTCAGGTAGTCATTCGACGCACAGGCCTGCATGGCAAACATTGCCTCGGCCTGCCAGTCGAGCCCGGTGCGTTCGGCTGCGCGTACGAACTCAACCTTGGCTTGGTTGATTGCTTGTTCGTACGCCGTCGACACCGGTTGACGCGCTTGCTGACTCATTGCGCCTCCTATAAGGGGAGGCACGATAGTCCCCCAGTGGGGTCACTATCGCACCCCCATCTGGGTTGAAATGCTTCTGATCGTCACTGTGCTACCACATCAAAATGGCACTCACGAGCGCAGTGACTCAATCAAAAGGGATGTCGTCGTCGAACCCTTCATCGAAAGCGGAATGATCGCCTGTCGGTAAACTGCCATCGGCCGCGGGTCGTGCCGCCTGCGATGTTGCCGACTGCGGCCGCCCGCCCAGCATCTGCATATCGGTCGCCACGATCTCCGTGGTATACCGATCTTGCCCCTGCTTGTCCTGCCATTTCCGGGTTCGGAGACTGCCCTCGATGTAGACCTGTGCGCCCTTCTTCAGGTACTCACCGACGATCTCGGCCAGTCGCTGGTAGAAGACAACGCTGTGCCACTCCGTACGCTCCTTGGGTGCGCCACTTTGCTTGTCCTTCCACTGATCGCTGGTCGCGAGCGTGACATTCGCTACCGCGCCACCGCTGGGCATGTAGCGTACCTCAGGGTCTTTACCCAGGTGCCCCACAAGAATGACCTTGTTTACACCACGCATGTTGTTCTCCTCATGCTTCAATGACCGCCGGCAGATCGGCGGAACCATTCATGGCTTCGAGAAAAGGAAACAATTCCTCTTCGTCGGGCCGCTCCATAAACTCCACGACAGGCACCGTGTCTTCCACATCAAGGTGAGACAGCGCTGCCCTCGAATCCACGTCAGGTGAAGTCGCCTGCAGGGATGCTTCGACACGTGAGAGTTTTTCCCGCTGATCACCCAGGCCACGGGTCTGGAAATCCACCCAGTTGGCATAGCGTTCCGGTGTCAGCGGGATACATTTCGGCATTCGACTTCGCCGATGGACATCGGATGTGAAAACCAGCATCCGATCGATGTGGGTGCCTGGTTCCTCTGTCTTGCGGACATACAGATCCAGGCGCAGAGATCGACCTCGTATCGAGATGATCCGGCGTGCGACAACATCCATGCGATGCTCCACACACGCCCCTCCGACACGGGGCGTTATGAGTAAACGCCCGTGTACGGCGGGTCCTGCTGCTTGAAGGCCAGCTACCTCTCGGACACACGATGATCGCGTGCCAATGAAAAGCGAAGATCCGGGAATTGTGCGTGATGACGCACGTGGCAATGAGCGATGACGCTCCGAGGAGTCCGGGTCGGGCTCCTGACCTGAGTAGGCCCCAGGCAATCGACGGTGGCCGTCGAACAGCAGATCACAGATAGACCTGCTCTTACCAGCCATTGCTGGTTTGGGGCAGAATAGTCCTTTCAGTCTGGCAGTTCAAGCCGCCGGCGCCACCAGTCACCACCGCTGTCCGCCTAAGCGGATGAGTCAGTGCTAATCCTGGAACTCTTCCTGGCCAATCCCCAGCCGTGCCACCAGACCCTCGAATTCCTCCAGAGACGTGAACGAAAAAATAGCAGCGCCTCGGCGAGCGTCCGGGTCCCATTGAATCTCGGTCACCAGACCGGTTGATTCACCAATCTGCCCCTCCAACCGGGCAATGTTGGGATCCGGGTGTGGTGCCTGCCTCAGAATAATTGAGCGCCGATTGGCAGAAGACACAGATGCCAGGCTCGCGGTCTTGGTGTCCTGTCGGGCAAGGGACCGGCCTCCCCGCTTTTCGGCCGCGGCCGCACGTTCGATCTCACGCGTCGACATCCGCCCCCCAACGAACTCGCGAGCAAAGTAGCGCTGACGCGCGACGGGTAACCCGACGAGTGCACGGGCGGGGCCTGTCTTTAATGTGCCTGTGCCCAACAACGCCTGGACCTCTGGAGCTAATTTGAGCAGTCTGACCAGGTGAGCGACCTGAGTGCGGCTGAGATTCATCGCAGCCGCGACATCTTCTTGCGTTCGGCCTGTCGCCAACAACTCCGCACACCGTCTGGCACGATCAAGTGGGCTGCCCTCCCCTCTCCCTTTGTTCGCATCCCGGAGCAGTGCCAGGACCTCATCGTTCGAAAGGTCATCACGGATTTCGATTTCGATTCGGTGCAACCCTGCCTGTTGGGCTGCAAGCCACCAGCGCTCACCCAGAATGATCTCGTATCGCGAAGGGTTCGATCCAAGGAGGGTACGTGCGACGATGGGTTGGACCGAGCGTCCGGACGCGCGTAGTACTTCAACCTCTGCAGCACTCGGCTGGTCGAGCGCAGACTTTGGCCTCAACTTGCTGAATTCTAATAGATCTATGTCGACTGATTTATACATAGGCGGCGAAATTGTGTCATGTGACACACATTATAGCGGTGTCTCTGGATGGTACAAATCCGGCCTGCAGCTATCCGTGGAGTTCGGGGGATCGGTCGCCGTGTTACAACCGGGACAAATTTGGGGAGTGTGTTGCCGGGGAATTATTTTGATAATTCAAAACGACATATTTCGTTTTATAGACAGTATGTTGCGCGTATTTTTCGGGCGAGTGCACTCAGTGCACTCGCCGACACTCAAAAAGCGAACTCACCAGCCACTTTCAGGTCCGGCATTCGAAGATTGAACAACCTCCAAATGATCGCAGCCCGCATAACGGCGGCCTGTGTGACCACGAGCGTGTCCAGATTCTCTAGGCGCCGACCCTGCGCGCGCATCTCTGCGGCATACGCCACGACCTGGCGCGTTGCAGCCAGAACCGCATCTTTAATGTCGGCGTCCACAAACACGACGTCCTTCTCGTCGTTGCCTTTCACCATGTCCACGTCGAGCACCTGATCGCGCCACGAACGGTCCTGCAGGAAATCCACGACGGCTTCCGCGACCCAGCGTGATTTGCCCTTGAGTCCATAGCCGTCACGGACTACTGCGGCGTGCAGCGCCGACTTCATGCGCATGGGCAATCGGTAGGTGACGGGCTTCTTCTTGGGTGCGCGGACCATCTTTTTCGCGGCTTTTGGGGCAGCCATACGCCGGCCAACCCCGGGCGCTGAGAGTTTCTTGGGCATCAACCTTCTGCCTCTTCCACGACCTTGAGGAACTCGCTCCAGGCCTGCGTCACCGCCTTGAGATCCGACCACTCCACGCTCTTGAATAGCGCGTTGAAACGCGTCTCGCCCAAATAGCTTTTCGCCAACGCCTGGATCACTGCTGGATGCGTGGTACTTCCAAGGGACACTTTAACGGTGGGCCTGCCGCGTGAGGCCGGTGCACTGGTGGTGCGTGGCGCTGCCGAAGCGTCGCTGGCTTTTGAGGCGAGTTTTGCCTTGATAGCCTCAGCGTCCAATCCCGCCAGCTCCGCGGCCTGGCTCAAGGTAGTCACCCAGCCAGTCTCGATCGCGTGATGGAGTGGTGCTCCACCTCGAACGACTGCAAGGTACTTGAAGGCCTGCCGACGGTTCACACCCACCAAGGTGCTGACTTCCTCCGCCGATAGTCCTTCACCCTCCCCCGCCTCCTCGCGGTGTAGCTGATCGAGCTTGGTGAGTGCCATGACGCGTTCGGAAAGACTCAGGTCTTCACGGGCGAGGTTCTCGGCGAGTTGGGCGGCGTAGATCCGTTTGCGGGACTTCGAACGTGGCCGTACCGAGGCGCGGATGTCACTGCGCATCAGTAGGAGATGCGCCAATACGCGTCGTTCCCCTTGGGCGATCACATACCGGTCACCGGCCGGATACACGGTTATCGGCTGCAGTAGACCATGCTCCTCGATCGATGCCGCCAACCCTTGCAAGTCATCGAAGGCTTCCTGGGCTTCCGGATTATCGGCGATGACATCGAGCTCGCCGGCCGCGTGCGCGCGTATCCGCTCGACGGTCAGCCCAAGCGCAGCCAGGCGTGTCCGGGGCTGCTCCGGATCGGCATCGATGAGGTTCAGGCTCAGCGTTTGTAAGCGGCCTTCGTGTACCTGATGCCCTTCCTGGGCGACTTTGACGGTTGCCTTGAACGCCGGCGACCGAGGGAGTTGTCGCAGCTGCTCTCGTTTTCCAAGCTTACCCATACATGCGCTCCTCGATCAGATGGCAGATCTGCTCCGCTTCTTGGCGGGCCTTGTCACTGGGGGCGAGTTCAAAAATGGATTTGGTGCCGTGCATGGTCGACTCACGGTAACCATTCCACGAATGCATTTGTTGGGGCAGCATGTACCGGCCAACGGTGGGATCGCTGCACAGCAACTCGTAAAAATGCTGGTGAATGGTCACACGCGACTGAAATTTGTTGGCCAGGATGCCGACGAGGCGAACCGGGGTTTCGGCTGGGCGTTGCAAGTTGGCCATGTTCCAGTACGCCAACATGCCGTAGAGGCCTTCGACCGCCATTTCCTCCATTTCCGCGGGGATCAGAATGTCCGTAGCCGCATAGATCGCAGCCGTGGTCAGTGGTCCCTTTGACGGGCCAGTGTCGATCACTACGACATCGTATTCCTCTTCGAGGCCGGTCTGGTTAATCCACTGCGACAGGATCTCATGGACTGCGTTGGCCACTTCCTCCTCAGTTACCCGCTCCACCCGCAATAGATCCTTGGAATGCCCGGGGAGAATCTCGATGTTGTCGAACTGGGTCGAATAACTGACGGTGGCCCCGTGAACAAAGATGTCTGCGCTCGATGCACGTCCGTTCCACTCGGGTTCTTCTGCAGAATCGATGTAGGGATTGACGGGGGGGCGGATGATCTCCGGATCCTCATCGTCAAATTCCATTTCCAGGAACCGTTGAGAAAAGTTGCACTGGGGATCCAAATCGACGGCCAGAACTCGTTTCCCCTGCAGTGCGAGATATTGCGAGAGTAGGACGGAGAGGGTGGTTTTACCCTGGCCCCCTTTGTTGTTTGCAATAACGAGTACTTTCAATCTGTTACCCTCCGATCTGGCTTGACCTTGTCTTCGGCCTGTACTAGCCTTGTGCGCAATCTAGTACATGGCCAGATATTTTCCTTGTCATGTACTAGATTTGGGCGTGTACTAGATTTGGCTGTGTTTTGGATTGTAGGCCAGATTTTCCCGCTCGCACAACGGGCTAGTGAGCTCGAGCGGGAGTGGGCAGATGGTTACTGCGGCTAGGGTGTTCAGCGATCTTCGCGGGAAAGATTTATCCGGGACAGATTTGGGGAGTCTGTATGTGCCTAGTCGTTTTTCAAGTGGGACAGATGTGGGGAACCCATGTTGTTTGTTTTGAAATAGAAAACAAGACATTGAAACATATTTGAAGGGATTGTTAGTTGTTGTTTTAGAATGAGTTTTCCTAACCTTCCGGGACGGATGTGGGGAATTTCCGGACAGGTTTGGGGCCCCACGGGACAGATATGGGGAGTCTTCTGGGACAAGTTTGGGGTATACGGGACAGATATGGGGAGCTAAGCGGGACAGATATAGGGCGGATCGGGGACGGGCATTTGTGAGAAAAACGATAGCAAGCAAGCACTTTTATGAGATTGAACGCCTACGACTGGCCAGAGACGTGGCAGGAACGCACTTTCAGCCGGCAAAACGATCAACTGTCTCACACATGGTGTACCCCGAAAAAAATCGCCCTGCATGCGCATTTCATCGCCAAGAGCGGTTTTTTTCGTCCCTAACCTTGACGGACCATTTTGGGCATAAACAACCCCCTGGCTCTTTGCCCAATCCGGGATGGTTAGGCGGTGCGGGTAGGGGAGAACAACAATGATGCCGGCACGTGTAGAAAATCAGGAGTCCGCCACGCTCATAAAGCATTCAGCGGCCATCCATATCTCCAACAGCCTGACCCTCATCCAGCGGAAACTCTTCAATCTCCTGTTGCAGAACGCTTACCCGGACCTGCTTACCCAGGAGACACACCAGATCCCGATCCCCGAAATCAAAGCGCGCATGCGTTACGACTCGAAGAATGACGATCCGTTGAAAGACGCGTTGCGTGTACTGAACCAGACGCAGCTGGAATGGAATCTACTGCAGAAGGATCGGGAAGAACGCTGGGGCATCGGTAGCTGCCTCGCTGACGCTGAAATCGCAAATGGCATCTGCGAGTATTCATACTCGCCCAAGATGCGCAAACTGCTCGGATCACCGACGGTCTACGCGCGATTGAACCTCGAGGTACAAAACACTTTCCGATCCAAGCATGCGCTGGCATTGTGGGAGTTCTTGGAAGATGCGCTCGGTGCGCGTCGCAGTTCAGCCGCGTATACGATCAGCGTGCCTGATTTCCGCAAACTCATGGCGATCGAGACTACTCAGTATCCTGAGTTCAAGGATCTGAGTAAACGCGTTGTGCAACCAGCGATCCATGAGATCAATGCGAGCGACATATGCACGATCTCCGTGGATGTCAAAGTCACGCGGCGCGGTCGTACGCCATCCACTTTGATATTCACGGTCAATCGAAAAGCACCCTGTGGGCAGCTTTTCGCGGGAAGCCTGAACACTGATGATCTGCCGAAAGAACTATACCCGCCTACTGAACAGAGGCTGGTCCAGCAATTGGTGGAGGAGTTCGGCGTAGCGAACGAGCGCGCGGAATATCTGGTCAGCGTTTACTCCTCGCATCGAGTCAAGGCCAATCTGGAACATGTCCGCGTACGGCATGGGCAGGGCGGGATTGCGAATCTGGCCGGCTATGCCTGTGCCGCGATCGAAGCTGACTACGCCAAGGCCGGTGATACCAAACCCGTGCTCCAACCCGTTCCGTCGACACTCTCGGAGCAACAACGCGAGGCAGAAGATAACGAGACCAAGGCGTTCCATAGCAAACGGCGTGAACAGGCAGAATCGGTCTTTGCAAACCTGTCGGAAATTGAGCAACAGGCACTCCGTGAACGCTTCACTGCAAGCCCCGCCTGTCTTCCGAGCCTCAGGCGAGAGTTCGCGGCGTGTGCGGGGGAGGTGAGTCAGATGCCCAACCGGCTGAAGTATGTCTTTTTGGAGTATGTTGCGGACGATTTAAGTATCTGACAGATATGGAACTAATTATCTATTTCCTCAGTCTTCACCCTTGCTGCCTCAAAACTCGCCCCTTGCTAGCCGATAATTGCATGTGAAATATATTCGGCATATAATTTCACTTGAAATTTATAGGAGGGTGGACGATGGCGCAGCAATCCCTGAACAAGGCTAAGTCCGAGGCGGTGCTGTCCAAGGCAGTCCTGAGGGCCGGCGACATGCTGGGCCTCAATGGTAAACAGTTGGCTGAGGTGCTCGGCGTGAGCACATCGTCGATTACAAGGATGTCCAGTGGCGACTATGTCCTGGCTGAAAAAAGCAAAGAGTGGGAGTTAGGGTTGCTGTTTGTTCGCCTGTATCGGAGCATCGATGCCATGGTCGCCGGCGATGAACACTCACGCCTGGCTTGGATGAGCAATCCGAATACGGATTTGCACGGTGTACCCAGTACATTGATCAACACGGTACAAGGGCTGGTACAGACGGTTGAGTATGTGGACGCCTACCGCGCTCGCGTCTGAAGCCCGGCGCCTTGGCGGCATCGTTTGGCGGGTCGTGGAATATCAGTACACGGCATCCACGCGTAAGCTCGTGGATACCGCCGACGAACAAGCGGTATTAGAAGAGCTGCTGGAAGTAGCCAAACCCCCATACCCGGCTGGCACGGAACACCTGCATTACCTACTCAAGACGCCGTTCCGCTATTACCCGCCACGTACGCACGGGTCGCGTTTTCGTAGGCCGATGGCAGGGGAGGGCGTGTATTACGCGTCTGAGCATGTTCGAACCGCACTCGCCGAAATTGCGTACTACAGGATCCGGTTCTTCCAGGCATCGCCCGGTACGCCTTTACCAAAGAATGAAGAACGGCTGAGTGTGTTCAGCGTCGAGTACGGTACAGAGCGTGGACTGGATCTCACCGAGCCTCTGCTCAATCGAGACCGCGCTTCGTGGACACATCCCATCGACTACACGGCAACCCAGCAACTGGCCGACGCGGCACGCGCGGCCGGCGTTGACGCGCTGCGGTATGAATCAGTCCGCGACGTGGAGCAGGGCGCTAACGTGGCCTTACTCGAACCACGAGGCTTTACGCTTCCGCAGCCAGTATCTATGCAGACCTGGTACCTCTATCTGGGTGAGGCCGAAATAAACTGCACGCGATCACACGCGACCGCAGCAGAAGATCGCTGGACATTTCCGCGGGAGCATTTCATAACACCCTAAGCAGAATCGCTGTATTCGCTGGCGAACGCAGGCCAAAAACCCAACATACTTGCACACAAGAAGTACCCCGAAAAAGATCCTAGGTGGACTCATTTGAGGCCGCCGCGTAGTTTTTTTGTGCCCCGATGCGGGCCCACCATGGTGCGGACCGGTCCTATACCAGGACTTTGCATCGAGTTCCGTCCATGGATACCGCCAAGGTCGAAATCCTCTTCAGTGACGGTGAACGTTTCAAGCGTGAATGGCTTGAAAGCCATCCTGAGCGCGCCAATGAGATTTTGAGGCGATATAAGGGGAGTTACCCTTTGTGTCTATGCCAGCAAGACGGCATCCCTCTGCACATCCGCGAATTGTCCTCAACCGGTACGCTTTATCTGGCACGCATGCCCAATACAGGCATCGCCCACGCGGCATTCTGCCCGAGCTACGAACCGTCGCACGGGGAGGGTGAAAAGCGGGCTGTTGAAGGACGCGCCATCGAATACCTTCCAGACGGGCGCATCGTATTCAACCTCGATAGTTCGTTGGACCCTAGGGGATCAACACAAACCCCACCCGAGCTGGACCCGGGCAAGATGCCTCAAGGTGCCAAGCTACACAAAAGTCGGCTTGGGCTTGTTGCACTGTTGCAGGTGCTATGGGAGCAATCTGAACTTCATCATTGGCGTCCTGGCATGTTGGGCCGTCGACGATATCGACAGGTGTACAACCTGCTTACGGCCGCATCGCAAAACGTGATTGTGAAAGGCCGGCCATTGTACGAACGATTGTTTATTCCTGAACCCTTCATCGCCGAAAAGTCTGAAGGCATTTCCTATGACCGCCAGGAGCGCATCGCACAGCTGTCGCGCGGCTCCGACGGAAAGCCGCGTCGGTTTTTCGTGTCTGGTCGCGTACGCGACGTGGTACTCAGTTCGGATGCAGTCGATGTGCACCTTGCACACCTGCCCGGCACAGCTGCTGTCTCGGTACCACGCAAAGTATGGCGCTCACTGACACGCCGGTTGCGCCTCGAGGAATCAATCGGCTCCGAAGGTGAGTCGGTACTGTGGGGAATATTCGTGGTTGACCGGTTCTCAGACGGACGATTCAGAGCCAACGAGGCGGCGCTCCAACTGCTCACTGAACACTTTATCCCGGTTTACAGAACGCAAGAAATCGCAATCACCTACGCACTGGTCGATTCCGGACGATCATTTGTGAAGCTGTTGCCGTTCGATGTTAATCCGGACTCTGGACACGCCGCATTCCACCTGACAGATACAGGGCATACGCCGGTGAAACTGTTTCTTGTGAACGGCGATACACCCGTTGATGGCGCGGAAGGGGAGTGGTACTGGAATTTTGAACGTGACGAATGTTGGCCTGCGCTTCCACGGCCAAGGGCACTGCGTGCACTGTAATTCTACGTGATCAGTGGAGGATCATACCGTGGTCAAGAACGAAGATGAGACGAGGACGCCTGAGTCGGAAGAAGTCGGTGATAAGACGGTAACGCCCTGTGCGACTCGTATTGGTCTCGCGTATATCGTGTCGAACTCACAGGACGTCGATGCAGATGAGCTAGTAAATCGCCTATGCGGGTATCTCGAATTATGCGGCATCCCAGTGCTCTACGACTAAGTGCGGCGTCTAGACCATCCCGTACAGCGACGCGCGTGTCTATGAGCACATCAGACGCCTACACGCTTTACATCAATCGTGTGAGCAGTTCACCGGCTCCTGATCCTACAGAGCAGCTGCGTCATGCAAGGCGCATGGACAGACATCTGCTGCGTGTCAGCCGTAGCTTGACGCTATCGCCGTCGGTTTTATCAATTATTGCCCAGGATATCGAGTCCTGCACCACTGGCGGTCATGTCAAGCGCGTCATATCACGTGTGTGTGTCCCGGCCGATCTTGCGGGCAATGAGCGTGAGAGCGACGAGAAGCAGGTAATTGCGCAGTGTACGACGCGCTTATTGAGTCTAATTCGGGAAAATGGCAACCCATCGCCTAATGAGGTACGAGCCCACCTGTCATGGATACGATTCAGTCGTGATTATCTTTACTCGTTGGTCGAGCGTCTATCGGTGGGAGCGACCGGCGATGCGGTGGTGACAGGCATGATGCGCAGAATTGGGTCATTTATTCGGCATGCACTGAGCCGTATTGACGATGAGATCGACCATCTTGTGCAGGCCAACCAGCGTTTGGTTGTTACTACGGCGCGTCAATATCAGTACGGCCCCATCCCATTCATGGACTTGGTCCAGGAAGGTAATCTTGGCATTCTGCGGGCTGCAGAGCGCTTCGATCCTTACCGGGATACTCGCTTCTCCACGTATGCCTCCTGGTGGATTAGACGCGCCATGGTCTATGCGATAGCACGCCAAGGGCATGTCGTACAACCGTCAGTGTCCAGATTTTGGGAGACAAAAAAGCTTGTCAGGGATCTTGATAAGCTGGAGATGGTGCTCGGCCGCAAACCCAGTCAGTCAGAGGCATCAGTGGAGCTCCAGCGGACTACCCTCGAGCTCGCAGGTGTACGCGAGACGTTGGCGCAGGCCATATCACTTGATGGGCCGGTGTCAGCCGAATCAGACATACCCCTGATCGACAGAGTGCCAGCCGATGAAGGCGACATTCATGATGTGATGGCGCATGGTGATGCTGTGCGGATAGTTGCGAGCCTGCTCGATCAGCTTCCGAAACGCCATGCAGGGATTCTGAGAATGCGATTCGGAATCGGTGTACATGAGTCATGCACACTGGAGCAAATAGCGCAGCAACAGGGCGTAACCCGTGAGCGCATTCGACAGCTGGAAGCCCAGGCGCTCGGTATGATTCGAAATAATATCACGTTAGAAATGATCGCCGATTATTTGATGGACTGAGTGCCAATTATGAACCAGGAACTGTTGCGTAGGTTGACCCAATGTACGGACTTACCGAGCCCGCCACATATCGCGTTGCGCGTGCTGGATGCAACCCAGGACGCTAGCCTTTCGACCAAGGATGTTGTGGCGCTCATCGAGAAGGATCCGGCATTGGCGACGCGGCTTATTCGGATAGTGAACTCGCCATATTACGGCCAGACACGATTGCACAAATCTGTACAGGATGCCGTGATGATGCTCGGGGTACGAAAAACACTCAATGTCGCCCTGACGTTTTCACTGATGGCTTCTCTGACCACTCGACGCAGCGAGGGTCTGGATTATGGTGTGTTCTGGAAACGTGCATTACTTTCTGCCAGCTATGCGCGCGCGATATGCGCTCACCTAGGGCACCCAGACGCGGAAGAGGCCTATCTGGCCGCTTTGCTACAAGACGTCGGAATGTTGGCACTAGACCAGGTTCAGCGTAATCTATACGTAAAAACAACACCCAAATCGGGCTTCCATCGGTTGGCACGCCAAAGAGAAGAAGCCCTCGCGGAAGCTGACCATGCCACTGTCGGGTCATGGCTCCTGGCGAGGTGGGGTTTCCCACATCGAATAATCCAGGCTGTCGCCGACAGCCACCGTGGTATTGGCGACCCAAATCCTGGTGTTGAACAGGATCCTTTTAACGCATGTGTTGGGCTGTCTGGCGTCTTCGCCGATGTATGGCTTGAGAGCCCCTGGGGCGAGCAATTGACACACGCGTTCGACGCCGCGTTTGAGCTTCTCCGGCTCACGGGGGATACGGTCGTGAAGCTCCTATCGCCCATGGGGAAGGACGTGGCGATGCTGGAGGAATTGTTTGGAAGTGCCGTGATTAAGGAATCAGACGCGGCAGAACTTGAAGCACTTGCGAGACGGGTTTTGCGCGAACGCGAGCCAGACCCAAAACCATAAGGTGATCGCTGGCTGCAGGATCCACGGTGCCGTAGGTGACGGCGTCAGGAACGCAGCCCATGCTGATTAGAAGAATAATGAAACAAAAGACAATAAATCAACCCAGGAACGGGTGCCGCGTGCCTCCTACACGCATGTGTAACAGCCGATTACTTTGTGTAGCAGCATTGGTGTTACAAGCTCAGGCAGTCGATATTCGGGCGGATACCGCGGGAGGAATAGGTGACACAGGCCGTCTCAAATCCGAGCAGCAACGAGTGACGCCGTCGCCCCTTCCATCCGCAGATGAGGACCGGGATTTCGTTCTCCCACCTATCGATGAACCTAGTAGAACGGGCGCAGTGGGCAGCGGAGTAAAGTTTCATTTACGGGCTATTCACGTCAAAGGCGCAACCGCGATAGACGCGGAAACGATAAACCATGCTTGTAAGGAATTCGTTGGCCGCGACGTAACAATCGATGACCTGCACGAAATCCGAGACAGAATTACTCGACTCTACATCGACGCCGGTTACATCAATTCAGGGGCCGTCCTTCCCGACCAGGAGATTGCAGACGGGGAGGTGAGCTACCAGGTCGTTGAAGGGCATTTGGATGAAACAACGATACATGGATTAGTACGAGTGAAAGAATCCTATGTGCGTCAGCGACTGGCACAATACGACCAGACGCCACTGGATGTTAACCGGCTGAATATGGGTTTGTTGATGTTGCGAGACAATCCGCTGTTCTCGCATGTGGCCGCGCGGTTGAACCCAGGCGAAGCGCTCGGCAGCGCGACGCTTGATGTGAGCGTAACGGAAGCCAAGCCCTACGAGGTTCAGATAGCGGTCGACAATCATCGCAATCCGTCTATCGGTGCCAATCAGGCAACCGTCAGCCTGGTACACCGCAACCTCACGGGAGCGGGTGACACAGCCACCGTTGATTACAGCATAACGAGTGGATCGGATCAGTATGCTGTTTCATATGCGCGCCCACTCAGCGCGGATGACGCGGTTATACGCGCCTATTACCAGGATAGCGAAAGCCAGGTCATAGAGAGCGCCTTCCGTGATGTTGGTATAGAAACACGTGGCGATACGGGTGGTGTAGAGGTCTCGTATCCGCTCCAACGCAATATAAACACACAGAACATTGTTGGTCTGAGTGTTGAGCATGAAAGGACCCGTACATATTTCTTGGGTATCCCGTTCTCCTTCACCCCAGGTGTCATCAACGGGCGTGCAGAAGTCACCCGTGTCAATTTGTTCAATCAATGGTCTCACAGGACATCAAAGCAAGCGTATGCGGTCAGAAACACGCTGATTGTCGGAACAGATTGGTTAGGTGCGACTGTGCATGATCGTGGGCCGGACAGTCGGTATACGGCGCTGCACTCGCAGGCGCAGGGTGTGCGGTTACTAAGTCCGTTCGCGCGAGTGGTAGGCAGGATGGACCTTTTTTACTCCAATGATGAATTGCTGTCGAGCGAGAAGAGCGCGATCGGTGGCGCATATTCCGTGCGGGGATATCGAGACAGTGTCCTCGTGGAAGAAAGGACCCTGACGGCGTCACTCGAGTATCGACACAGGGTAGCGGCGTGGACCTCACAACAGCACCAGTGGGAATGGGCGATCTTTGCAGACGCCGGTATGGTCGATAGCACTGATACACCCACGCCGAATCCGCGCAGCATTGCGAGTACCGGCGTAGGATTGCTGTATCACTATTTGGACCACTTGGATGCAACGGCCTACCTGGCCGCACCGACCCATCACATTGAACAGTCTGATGAGGCGCTCGCGGACAAGGGTATCCATCTTGAAATGGTCATGCGATGGTAACTACACATGGGAGGACGCTATGCGAATTCTGGGCATACTGTTGATACTGATATTTTCAGCACCTGGTATATGTCTGCCTGAGGGTGGCGAGTACAAAGGCGCCGTGGCGATGGTGACCGAGATCCACGGGGTCGCGAGACGAGCGGATAAACCTATCGTAGAGTTAACGCCATTGATGGAGAACGACCGCCTGACCTTGGAGAGCGGAACGACGGCAACCATCGTCTCACTGGGTGAGTTACTGGCCTATGAAATAGAAGGCAGGACCGATGTTGTTATAACCCATGGCCGTCCCGTGATGTCTGGCGGAGCGCCGAAGTCGCAGTACAGCATTTTCCCAAGTGCAGGTAAAGGTATCCGACCTGGCGTAATCGAGCAGGCATCGACACGGACACGAGGCACGCATGAGAGTGGCGATCTGCAGATCATCGGGCCCACAGCCACGATGATTACTGACCATCCTGTCTTTCGCTGGTCACGGATGAATTTACCTGGGATGGTGACAATAAAGCTGTACAACGAAGGCGGTGACTTGTTGTATGACGTAGCGGCTCAGGGTGAGCAGGTCAGTCTACCGCCGAGTATTGTACTCAAAGAAGGGGCCAGCTACACCTGGACGGTCGAGGGCAAAGACAGTGAAGAGCGGCAACTGACAGACACGGGGAATTTCATTGTAGCAGAACGCGAGCAAGTTCAATGGAAGGCAGGCTTAGGCGAGTGTGGGAAGACGGTCACAACGCTAGTCGCATGTGCGCTTCTTCTTGAACAAGAGGGTTTCCGAGACGATGCCACTCAGTATTGGAAGACGCTAGCGGACATCGCACCCAAGAATGAACTGGTCCTCGCGCACCAGTCGCGATCTAATTAACGTGCTTACGGACCTGTATAAGCGGCGTTCTGACGCTGCGGCCTCACCCAGGCGCGACAGGTATCTAGCCGGCATTGTGATGATGCTGTGCATTCTCAGTCTCAGTTCGCCGCTTGCGTCTGCGCAAGCTGGCGGTGCGTCCGGTAATGACGTAGAGATCATTCGCGCACTACAGGCCGCGGAGGAGGCTATTGCGACTGGTGAAGCACTGCGCGCCCAGAAGGCATTAGTGCAGGCCACCATATTGGATAACAAAAGTGGTGGTGCGCATGGTACGCAGATCGGACTGATTACCGCGACGGTTGCGTATTCGAGAGGGCAGTATTCAAAGGCGGAACACATTCTACGTGAGATGCTAGTTCATGAATCCCTCGGTAGGTCCACTAAGGCAGTCATTCTCAATAATCTCGCAAATGTGTACCTCGCAGAGGGCAAGAGCCGCAGTGCATATAACACGTACCTAGAGGGACTGTCACTAGCGGAAAGTACGGACATTTTAGCGACAAAAGCCCGCCTAAATGCTGCCTCGGCGCTTAGGAAGATGGGGGAATACAAGAAAGCACGCACCTTTGTTGAGGACTCCGTTAAGGCAATGGACGCGACAGCGGAATTGCAGAACGACGCTGATATAGTCCTAGCGCTGGTGTACCAAATAGGCGCCTTGAATGAAGCCACAGGAAGGCGCGATCACCGCGCGTTGCGCTATAGATTACTCGAGTCAATCTTGACGGATGATGACAGTAATAATGCCCAAAACATCCATGAAGAGCATGTGCAGGCGCTTATTCTACTCGCAGGTTTATATAAAGAGGATGCCAGATATGAAGATGCGCTAAGGCTCCTGCTGACCGCGACTACTCAGGCGGAATCAATCGGAGACGACGCATTGGCGCTGGTCGCCTTGTGGCACCGGGCGCGACTGTATCGACTTGGCGGTGATGCTGCTGCAATGTCGTCGGCCTATACGCGCGCGGTAAAGAAAGCTGTATCGCATGCACCGCTACAGACTTACCTCTCGGACGCTGGGCAAGACGTGCCATTAGAGGCACTCTATATTGAATCAGCCGACGCCATACTTCGTCTGTTTGATGCTACTGCGGCTGAGAATGGGCGCGAGAATATACTGCGCTCAGCGAGAGACATGATTGAAGCCTCGCAGGCGGACGCACTTAGACGGTATTACGGCGACGAATGCGTGACACAAGCACTGGCAAAGCCCATTGACCGACTGGACGATGGTGAGACCGCAATACTCTACCCGGTTTCCTTATCGGACCGACTGGAACTCATTGTCCAGTACAGAGGCCGTCTGACGCGCGTCCGTGTCGGCACACCACACATTGCAATAGAGAATGCACTTATCGGGCTTAGGACGAACCTTCAACTGTCGGCGTCGCCGCTCTACCGAAGCAGTGCGCGGGCACTGTATCGATGGCTCATCAGTCCGCTCGAGAAGGGATGGGGAGAGAAGCGTCCGAGAACTCTCGTATTTGTACCTAATGCTACCATCGAAATGGTGCCATTAGCCGCGCTATATGATGGCAAACACTATCTTATTGAGCGATATGCTGTGGCGACAATACCCGGCCTTGCACTGACCAATAGTATGCGCGGCCCCAGGAACACCACAACGATGCTTGTCGCGGGCCTTTCGAAAGGAACGACGGGTTACGGAAAGCTGCCGGATGTGGAGGAGGAGGTCCAGGCGCTCGCTAAACGCTATCATGCAAAAGTGCTGCTCGATAAGGCCTTCACGAAGGAAGGGCTACGCGCAGCGGTGCAAGAACAACCCTATTCGACGCTGCATCTGGCGACCCATGGTGTATTCACAGGAACAGCACAAGAAACATACCTCCTGTCCTATGACGGTAAAATCGCAATTGATGACATCGAAGTCGCACTCACCTCTGGACGATATGCTGACACTCCCGTCGAGCTACTGACAATGAGTGCATGCGAAACGGCAATTGGCGACAAGCAGGCTGTGTTAGGGCTAAGCGGGTTGGCTGTGAAATCCGGTGCGCGGACCGTACTGGGGAGTCTATGGCGTGTACACGACCGCGCGACGGCGCGACTTATGGCGCGCTTTTATGAGGCGCTCGAAAAACCGAACAGCACCATGGCAACCGCACTGCAGCAGGCGCAGCAGGCAATGCTCAACGACCCACAATATAGTCACCCGGGATTCTGGGCGCCCTTTGTATTAATCGGCAATTGGCGATGAGTCACTCAGTACCCCACCGTCTTATCCAATTGATGCGCGCCTGGCCCGCATTGGTCATTGCGGCATTGATAACTGTAGCAGATAGCATAGACACATTTGGGACACTGGACGCCTGGTCTGTCGATACACAGTTCACGATATTACGCAGTATAAGTCCCGAATTTATCGACCCGGGGATAACGATTGTCGCAATAGACGACGAGGCCATAAAGCGATCCGGCACGCCGTTATCCTTGTGGCATCCCTATCTCGCACGTTTGCTTGACCGAATCGCAGAAGGACGACCCAAGGTTGTGGCGCTTGATCTTGTGCTTCCTGATCGATCATATGAGCAGAAGTATCCGGTGACCGATAGCGTACTAATGAAAAGCATGATGGAACTGCGGCAGCATAAGATACCAATGGTGCTCGCATTCTCTCTTGACGGGCAAAGCCAAGCGAAACCTCTATGGCCGCCCTATATGGCGTTGGTTGATCGAGAATATGGCCTGGGTAGCGATGTACTTACGACGGACAGGGATCTGATCGTACGTCGACATACAGAAGACATTGGTGTTGATGGCACCAGCCTGCCGACGTTCGCGGGCCAGGTGGTCAGAGCCGCAGGTATCAAGTATAAGCCCGGCATGATGAACTACCGCGTCCAGTACAACGTACCGGTGATATCCGCACTGCAGCTCATGGGTGAGACAGACTCGGCCACTTTGACGGATATCCATGGGAGGGTAGTCATCATCGGCGGTACCCTCCCGGACATTGATCGCATGCCGCAACCAGTTCCGTTATCGACGCAATACCCGGCCTACAGCCAACCCGGCGTGTTTGTTCAGGCAAACCTCGTTGCGGGCATGATAACCGATACGCTGGTACGAACCGCGCCAGTAGCAGCAACGTATGCGCTAATCTGGCTGGGCCTACTGTCCTGGCCTGTCTCAGGAACGCTGTATAGAACGCTGATACTCACAGCCACTGTCCCTATAGCGTTTGCGGCAATGGGACTATTGGCACTGGCGAATGATATCTATGTGCCGATCATTGCGCCAATCATTAGCGCGCTACTCATCGTAGCGGCCCGATTTGTTATTGCGGTCTACCAATCACGTAAGCAACTGCTCATTGATACGACACGCGTCGATGCGCAGCGCGAGCTGATAGACGCCGTGGTACATGATCTTGTGGCGCCGATCGGAGCGATGCGCACCGCTGCAGAATTACTCCGAATGGAGAAGAATCCATCTGGGAAAGAGCATTACGGACAGATGGTGGATACGGCGGCGCGGCTATTAGAATTCGAGCTTGATGCACTTCTTAGTATGGCCAAAATCAATGTCACCGGCCGGGTCAGTATTACGCAGACACAGTTCGATCTATATAGCCTTGTCGAGGATGTCTATTCGGGCATTTCTGTTCTCGCGCAGGCGAAGGGGCTGACAACCACGTTGGCGATTAGCGCATCAGTGGAGCCGCAGCGAATCGGAGGCAAGAACGAGATCGGCCGCATTTTGCAAAATATCTTAGGGAATGCCGTCAAGCACTCACAAGAAGGAATTATACGACTCAAGGTAATGTGTGGAGTTGATGATGATTATGTCCGCTTTGAAATCAAGGACGATGCAGGCGGGATACCACAAGGACAGATTGAGAAAATATTCAATAAATACCAGAAATACTCAGATAACCGGCCAGGTGTAGGTCTAGGATTGAGCATCGTCAAACAGTTCGCGCACCAACTCGGCGGCCGCGTAGGTATTAACTCGGCCGTAGGCAAAGGCAGTACTGTCTGGCTGGAGCTGCCACTGCTACGCGATAGTCAGGCAGCACTGCAATCGGATCGCTGTTATACAGATGATCTCGTCAACCGCATCATACAGGAGACCGCTACACACGCATCAGTTATTCATCGTAGCGAGACCAGTGTTATAGGCGACGCAATAGCAGTGATCTTGCATGGGGCTACAGATAGTCACCAGAAACGAGAAATTCACATACGGCGCGATGGATCTGAACAGCCATGGGAGTCGGGTATGTGGAGGTTCGGCATAGGCGCAGTGATTTCGTCCGGCGCTCGAGGAGCTGAGGTGGCAACCCTACTGCGTCTGGCATCGGACGACCTCAGGATGTCGAAACGCGCAGACGTTCCCAATGTCGGCATGGCGAGCACAACAGGAAAATCGATGCGTCTACTGCTGGTCGACGACAATGCGATCATACGAAAAATCTGGGCCAACCTGTTCAGAAATGAAGGCTTCGAAGTTGATGAGGCGGGTTGCGCAGACGAGGCGCTGGATTTCGTCAGAACCGCGGCGCCGGACATCATTGTGCTAGATGAGCGCATGCCCGATATGCCAGGCTCGACCCTGGCTGCCAAGATTCGCTCAATGCAGATGCTTCAGAATCGCAATCTTCCAATTGTCATTTTGACAGCAGACAGTGTGGGGGCGAGTGCCTGGCCATCAGCAGTCTCAGCTGTTATTTCGAAGGCGGAAACGCCTCAGCGTGTAGTCACCGGGGTCAAGGAATTATTAGCGTGAAAACGTCGACTTCTTTTACATATCTGGTTGCGCCATCCTGTATGGGCGGTATAACCTTCTGATATTAGGGTGTTTGGTGCCGGTGGTACACTTAGTGCTACAGTAACGTATTCATTAATAAAAGATATTGGCGTGGGGGACGGATATGGGGCGTTGGCTCACTGCAATATTGGTGTTGTTCTCTTCGACATCGTCTGTCCTGGCCGGCCGGCTTGATGGCCGACTGGAGCAGCTGATAACACTGCATGAGACGAAGGGCGGGGCTGTTGCGCTCGATCAGATCGCACGTGAAGGCGTTCGCCTTCGTGGCACGAGTACCGCACCTTTAGTGCCGGTGATCATTACGCCAGAGCCGACACGCGAACCTACATCATTTTCCCGTGGCGTCTTCCAGGCAGCAGGTGGAACACTCGACGCGACGTCCCGATCGTACCTGAGAGTGTTGGCACCCATAAATGCCATCCGTCGGCTTGCAACTATCCCTGGCGTAGCGGCTGTTAGCATCCCGTATCCACCCGTTGAAGCACATGGGACTGGCGCCAATGTTTCAGAGAGCGTCGATCTGACTGGTGCCGAGGATTATCACCAGCTAAATACCACAGGTGCTGGCGTACGCGTAGCGGTTGTCGATCTTGGTTTCGCCAATCTTACCAACGCCAAGAATGCCGGTGAGATCCCCGCTTCAGCGATAGGCTATGACTTCACAGGAACAGGGCTCGAGGCAACAACCAACCACGGTACGGGAGTAGCCGAGCACGTCGCGGATATGGCGCCTGCCGCACAGCTATACTTGCTCAAAATTGGTGACCTAGTCGATCTGCAGAATGCGATAGCTTACATCCAAAATAACAATATTCAGATAGTGAACCATTCAGTGGCGTGGTTTACATACAGTTATTATGACGGCAGCGGTGAGATCAATAACTGGATAAACACATCAGTCGTTCAAGGCAAGTTCTGGGCTGTAGCAGCGGGTAATTATGCCAGAAAGCATTGGCGCGGCGTGTGGACAGATACCAATGGGAATAACGTGCTGGAGTTCTCCGGCGTCGATGAATTACTCGCGCTGCAGGGCAGCGCGTCTGTGATCACCGTGTACCTGAATTGGGATCAGTACTATGAACAACACCCGGATATCACAACTCAGCAAAGAGCAGATCTAAATCTTTATTTGAAAGATAATACTGGCACTGTTGTCGCCTCCAGCACGATTGATAATCGATTCAATGATCCTGTAGAGGTCGTGAGTATTAATTATGACTCCGCACGTGCGCCATATTCAGTTGAGGTAAGGAACGCAAGACGTGGTTCTGTAGTCGGCCTCGATATCACCCTATTCAGCGCGAATCACGATATAGAGTACCGAATACCGGCTGCGAGTATTGCAGATCCTGCCAGTAGCGCATCCGCATTCACAGTTGCAGCAATCAACAAAGCCAATTGGCAGTTGGCCAATCCATCTCCTTCTTCATATTCAAGTCAGGGTCCTACAACAAACAATATACCCAAACCAGATATCGCCGCACCCGATTGTACACGTAGCCTTACCTATGGAGCGCAATCATGCGGAACGAGCTTCGCGTCGCCAACGATCGCTGGCGCGGCGGCACTTGTGCTCGAGGCGTATCCTGGATTGACACCAAGTGAGTTAAAGGCTCGGCTTGAATCGATGACAATCCCGCCTGCAACCCCGTAGGCAACGAATTACAGCATAGGTTATCGTCATGAGGTATTTACTGAGTTTCTGTTTACTTGCAACGGTTGCGCTTGCAAGCCCAGTTGGGTATGGCGGCGTGCCGTTAGATTTCAATCAAGCTATCGATGGTAATGTGCTGCGTGGTGACGCCGCGATTACTACCAGGGACTATATCGCGGTATTCCCTGAGATAGCGAAGCAGGCGGAAAGTGGCGACGCAAGTGCACAGTACATCCTCGGATTAATGTATGAGTGGGGATTCGGTACACCAGGTAGCCCGGGAAAGGCCGCGTTATGGTACGAAAAATCCGCAAAGCAAGGACAAATCGACGCTCAGTTCGCAATTGGTTATTTCTATTTAACTGGGAAGGGCGTACCACTCGACTACGACAAGGCATATGAATGGACACTGAAAGCGGCGGAAAAAGGGCATGCACTCGCACAATACAATTTAGCAATGATGTTCATGAATGGCCGTGGTATGCCCATGAACATGTCCGAGGCCCGCTTATGGATCGATCGCTCAGCTGACAGTGGGAACGTTGAGGCTATGCATGTTGGGGGCATTATGGCCTATGCCGGTAAAGGAGGGCCGCGCGATGTAAAACGCGCTGTACAATTACTCGCCGCTGCGGCTGATTCAGGTAAGGAAATCTCAATGTACAACCTTGCGGTGATTTATGCCACCGGTGATGGAATACCGCAGGATCTCCGTAAGGCGATAGGTCTATATGAGCGCGCAGCGAAAGCTGGCAGTGCCGATGCTCAGTATAACCTTGGGTACTTGTTTTATAAGGGCGTCGGGATGCAGGTGGATTATAAAAGAGCATTCGAGCTGTTCAGCGCTGCAGCAGAGCAGGGACATGTCAAGGCGCAATTCAATATCGGCGTCATGTATGACCGTGGGGCCGGAGTGCCGGAAAATGTGGCGGAGGCAGCGCGCTGGTACAAACGAGCTGCAGAACATGGACTAACCGATGCGCAGCATGCGCTTGGCGCATGTTATTTTTATGGTGAAGGCGTCCAGAAGAATGCAGTGATCGCGTATGCGTGGCTTACTTCCGCATCGGCATCAGCAGGCGGGTACTCGGATGGCTTGCTTGAAAAGGTGGCAATGTCGCTATCGACTACTGATAAGAACAAAGCAATAGAGGTGTCGGAGGAGTATGTACAGCGCTACGTTACGCCCTTCAAACATACAAGCGAAGGACTCTAAAGAGGACGTGTAGCGGTTTCAAAGCGGAGGGGGAAGAATGTCAACAATAATGAAAACGTTATGCAGACTCTCGGTTATCGCTTCGTTCGGCAATGTATTCATTGGTCAAGCTGAAGCAGACGTGACGTTTGATGGAACTATGGGCAATTCTGGCGCATTGACTGGGCCTGATTATCTCATAGAACAAAGCCGCGGGCAGCGTGTTGGGAACAACCTATTCCACTCATTCGGCAAATTCAGCATCAATGCAGGTGAGAGCGCGACCTTTACAGGCGACTCGGACATTTCGAACGTCGTTTCAAGAGTGACGGGTGGCGAGCAGTCGATCATAAATGGTGGCCTGTCCGTAACAATCCCCAATGCGAATTTGTATCTCGTCAATCCCGCAGGGATTGTGTTCGGAGAGTATGCGTCGTTGGATGTCGGGGGTGCTTTCCATGCGTCAACGGCAGACTACGTTGTGCTCGATAATGGGGGGCGCTTTGACGTAACCAATCCAGCACAAACGGTGCTTTCTACTGGAGCTCCGGAGCGCTACGGGTTCCTATCAGGAGATACTGGCCGTATAAATCTGTCTGGCGCACACCTACGGCAGACTGGAG
The DNA here is from genome assembly GCA_964458835.1 of uncultured Gammaproteobacteria bacterium. Lineage (GTDB taxonomy): Bacteria > Pseudomonadota > Gammaproteobacteria > Thiohalobacterales > Thiohalobacteraceae > JAHJQQ01. The sequence continues at coordinate 93,687 of CAYWKV010000001.1, forward strand.
AACGCGCGCTGACATTGGTGTCCGGTGGTATCAATATCGATGCATCAGAGATATCCACGCAGAGTGGCCCCCTCACATTGCTGGCCGTTGGTCAATCCAACGAAGTCACCATTCGTGAAGCTACTACTAGTGCGACCGATGTCGGTCATGGGGGTTCCATAACGCTCAGCAATCTATCGGTCGTTGGCGTTGGTGATACATCGAGTCATTCATTCAGTATTAGTCAGGCACGCGCCGGGGAGCTAGTGATTAGTACAGACAGATTGTCTGTTGATCACAGTAACATCGTCAGCTTGAATCGCAGCCAGGCCGACGCAGGGGATGTTACGTTGTATACCGGAAGCATGTCGCTTACAAATGGTGGTGTCATCGCGTCCAGAACTCGGGCGCAGGGTAAGACGGGTAGCATTTCAATTCATGCAACTGGTGACATATATGCAACGGACCGCGGTGTGGACGCGCAAGGAAATAGCGTCGTTCGTAGGTCAGGGGTATTCCTAGATGGTAACGACAAGGCAGGGCGGATTAACCTAGTGGCGCGAAATCTTACCCTCGATGGCGCCTCAATCCTTGCCGATAGCGGTGATATCAATGCCGACGTCGCGAGAAATATTGTTGTCAATGGTCTGGATTATTCGAGTACTGGGTGGTACCCGGTAGAGTTGTTTAATACCCAATGGACATTATCTGATGCGCGTTATGGATCCATTGCGGCTAAGAATGGCAGGAATGGTGGAACTGGTAATATAAATATCCGGACAAATAATATCACGCTTATAAACAGTGGCATTGGTGCTTCCGAATACATCACGACTCGCCCCGGCGATATAAATATCAATGCCGCTGGTCTTATATCGATGGACGGCGGCTGGGTAACCGCCGATTCACGCTCTGGGGCAGACATGTCGGCCGGTGGGATAGATATCGCTGCGGGTCAACTGATAATGGGTAATTATTCCTATATCAGCGCATCGGCATATCCGCACCCACCTGTCTTTGGTGTTGTCGACCCGGTTGGGAGCGACTCAGTGATAGTCGGAGGCGATTCGGCCTCAAATGCGGGCGCCGGCTCCATTAGGATTAATGCGCGCTCTATTGACATCACAGAGAAGTGGAACACACCGCTCACTCTCGAACAGTACCGAATACAGGAAGGAATGGAGTCAGCTCCGGAGCAAGTCGTTGCGGAAAGCTATCAACGATATCTTGACTACCTCAACACCGACCCGGCATCGGGTATCTATGCGTCAAGTCGTACACAGGGAGGTGGAGGAACGATTGGGATCGACACAGAAAGCCTTTCATTAAATGGCAGGGCGAAAGTGTCAACAGTTGTTGAGGGTGAGTCCGGCGTTGGCGGCGCAGGGAATATAGACATCGTGGCAGATTCACTGCGAATATCAGGACGCGGTGTCGAAAATCAGGACACGGCGGCCATAACCGCCTCCACCACAACGAACGGATACGGAGGCACCATCACGGTTCGTGCATCGGAAGTTGCAGTATCTGATGGTGGCCGCATTGAGGCATCAACTACATCAAGCGGTAATGGTGGATCTGTAAACGTCACCTCACAGGTGGTGGCATTGAAGGATGGTGGGACAATCAGTACCAGCACGACTGATGCTGGCGCGGCGGGCAACATCACAATTAATGCGTCCGACTTGCAGATCAACGGGAAACGCGCGATTGGGCAAACCAAACCAAGCGGATTATTCGCTGAAACGTCGGGTAGTGGCAATGGTGGAACAATATATGCCACAGCCAAACGTGCATTGATCACTGGCGGAGGCCGTATATCGACCGCCACATACTCGCCGGGTAATGCAGGTGGTGTTCGTGTGAAGGCAGTCGAACTTCTTGTAAGAGGTGAGAGCAGCGCCATTTCCAGCGACAGCATAGGTAATGGAGATGCAGGGCAAGTGAGTATTTCCGGCGGCACATTACGGCTTGATGCAAAAGGCACAGTCACCAGCACAACGAGTGGAGTGGGGCAGGGCGGGACCGTCCTCGTCGCGATGCGCAAGAAGGTCGAAATAGACGGCACTGGAACCAGTATTGGCGCAGAAACCCACGGCGATAGCGATGGCGGTAACGTTTACGTTGACGCAGGGATAGTCGAGTTAACCAATGGCGCTTCTATCACTACGTCTACGACGGGGGCGGGTGATGGTGGGAATATCGAAATATCGGGTGATGACCTTATTCTCAGGGGAGCGTCCGTAATCCGATCAAATAGCAGTGGCACTGGAGATGCGGGATCGATAGTGATCAATACCGAGAAGTCAGTACGACTAGCAGACAGTGCCATCGAGACTGAAGCATCTGAGGCCGGTGGTGGCAATATTACCCTCAGAACGAGAGATATCCTGGACATGGATAATTCCAGAATATCGGCAAACGTCAGAGGCGGGTTAGGAACGGCGGGTAATATTGATATCGACCCGGATGTTGTGAGACTTAGAGGAAGTACCATTACTGCGAACGCGGTGCACGGCGATGGGGGCAACGTTCGCATTGTCGCAGGTGTGTTGGTGAAGGATGCATCCAGCTCAATCGAAGCATCATCAGAATATGGACTCGATGGCGATGTTGTCATCGATGCACCAATTATCGTTACATCACAGGGTCGGGAGGATCCGCATCTGCTCAAGAATACCTCTGTGAAGAGTCGTTGTCGGGCGGCAAGAACGGGTGAAGGTACATTGGTTGTTCAACCGAGAATGGGCAATGCATCGCACAGTGCTGTCTTTTTCGGTGGTATGGCAGATCTAGGCATTGGCCGGGCAGTGCCGGTGTCTAGCAATGGCGCTTGTAGCAGCTGAACGCCAAGGGCGACATAGGCATGCACAGAACGCCGATCAAAATCATCGTTGCTTTGCTAGGCGGAACTGTTGTATTGGCAACGAATGCATTTGCCTATAATTACCAAACTGGATTCGGCCGTCTGAGTGTGGACGCAGATAACGACGCGATTGTACACAATACAGATAATTGCACACTGGTAGCGAACCAGGATCAGTCAGATATCGACGGCGACGGACAAGGCGACGTCTGCGATAGCGACATCGATGGGGACGGACTAGCTAATGTGACAGAATCTAGCATTGGTACAGACCCGACACTATTCGACACTGATGGAGACGGTTTGTCTGATGGTGCAGAATACAATCAATACTCCACTAATCCCACGCTATATGACAGCGATGGGGACAATGTTAACGACGGGGAGGAAGTGGCACGAGGCAGTAATCCACTCGATCAGAATAGTGTTCCAGCGTACGCGGATGGCGATCTTAATCTGGATGGTGTGCTAAACGTTGGTGATCTGATCATCGCCCATCGAGCAGCCCTTGGCGAAGTAACGCTTACACCTCTACAGCTCGGCCATGGTGACGTGGCGCCGAAGGTTAATGGTATATCAACCCCAGATGGTCAGTTCAATGCAGGTGATATCGTTGTGATATCGCGCATGCTATTTCAGATTAATTAGTCAGCTCCGCCCACTTACCCGCCAAGCCAGATTATAGCGGCAAACAGTAACTTCTGGATGTCATGGCCGGTGGCTAGAGTCACACTCAGGAGAGTACATCGAATGCAGCTACCCAATGTCTCAATTACCTGGCAATCGGAGAACGATCCAGCGGCGGCGGTTGGAACTAACACAGTGGTTACCATCATTCATGGCCAGACGCTCTATAACTACCTGAACCTCCCACGAGATGAGGTAGAGCGCAGATTCCAGAAGGTAATGACCGAGAGAAACCCCATCCTGGCGGCACGCGAACCAATCATGGCGTCAGCCCTTACCACGCATTTCGATGACGAGTTCATGCTATGGCTCAATGCCGGCGACGAACTGAAGACGATGGCCGAAGATTTATTTGGTATGTTGGCAGAACTGAATGAAACGCCACCGAAAAATGAGTGAAGTCGAGTCGTGTGTACTGATCAGTGGTGTTCTCTGATATGGGGCGAACGTATACCGTTATGGTGTAGGAAGACCGGCGACAATGCAAGCTAGCGCGGCAATATCTGCGTCCCCTTGTCGCTGGTCCCATTGGTCGTGAATTCGTAAGTCATGCTGTTCCAGCATCCAGACAAGCTCCTCGAACTCGGGAGGGTTGAAATAACCGACCAGCCGCCAGACGTAATAAAGTTCATTCTGTTGCCCTAAGCCACTGGTAAGAATGGCTGAGAGTTCTCGGGCAACGTCGACAGGCGCTCGAAACAGGACAAACGGAGTCCGTTCAAGGCGGGCTTGTTGGTACCATCGCCGGGGCGATGCATGGCCATGGCAGGATGCGATGGGTGTGAGCCCTCGGGCATTGAGTGCATCCGTCAACGGTCGAATGCCCGCCTCAATGGCGCCATTAGCGATGGCTTCCTCGTAGGGCTGGAGAGGAGTTTGAATTCGCCCTGAGGTTTGGCTCATGCTGTTGCCTTTCATAATGCACCGCTGTGGAGGCTGGAGCGCTACGGATATATTCCGTCCTTCAGCCGGTGGCTATGCTGCTCTGATACGTATGTTATGTATTAAACCGCGTTGGCATTGAAGATCAGCCTTGGCGCTGTGGTGGTGGCGTCGCCGATAAGGCATCTAGTCGTGCCAGGAGGGCTGAGAAACGCGCCTCGGCTGCGGCTGTCTGTTCGGCGAGCGTCTTTTCCGCGGTGACAAGGTGGGCTTGGCTATCGCTGAGTTTGCGTCCCAGGTCGTCAATGCGCTGCTGGGCGTCCGTTTGAGCCTGTCTGAGGCGATGGACGTGATGGTGTTCGGTTTCAAGCTCAGCCTGTACTTTCGCCAATGTATCCTGCAGTCGGTCGAGCTGATGTTGTCGGTCGACCAACTGTGCCTCAAGCGTGCGTTGTGCAACGGTGTGCGCATCAATGGCCAAGTGGTGGGCTGCTTCGCGCGCAGCCAAGTCAGCGGTGTAACGCTGCTCCCGTACATGGTACTCGGACACGGCGCGGTCGAGTTCCGCCTGCAGGCCTGTCTCCCGGGCATGTGCTACCGCGATGTGGTCGTCGAGGGTCTGTTTCAGTTCGGCAGCGTGCGCAGCATGGAGCTGGGCCAGCTCCGTCTGATGCGCCGCCTGCGTGCACGCCTCGGTGAGCTGACTGGTCAGGTCGGCTACGCTGGCTTCGGCACGGCTGGCCCGTTGTAATGCGTCATCTAGAGCCTCTTGTAAGCGGTCCCGCTCGGCTTCAACCGATTGCGCCAGTTCTGTCATCTGTGCGAGTGAAGCATGCGCCTGTGCCAGAGCGATGCGCGACTCCGAAACCTGGGTCTCCAACTGGGTGCGCACCGTCGTATAGGCGTCCTCCGCCACACTGACCGCGTTTTTCCAGAGTGTGTGCGCGGCCGTCAGCACCGTCTCGGGTATCCCCGGGTGTGTCGAGGCCTCCCGCAATTCTGCGCCCAATTCCTGCCAGAAGAGCCTCAGCGTGTCGCTGATCAGATTCGGACTGCCGCCACCCAAACGCTCACGCACCAGCCGGTTGGTGGGCAGCACGCCTTCCTCTACCAGCAAGTGACGGGCGGTCTGTCGGATGTCTAGTGCGCGCGGTGTCATGGTTGGCGAGGTGTGGCCGGCGGCAGTGCTACTTGAAACAATAGCAGATAACGCTATCATAATGAATAACTACTGTATGATTTTGTGAGCCTTATAACTTATGATAATGTATCTTATCAAAACAAATAGAGGGGTCAGGCAGGTTGGACGAAAGAATCGATATCACCGGTGCGCAGCTTGTTGAAGTGGTCACCGACGTGCTCGATCGGGCACTGTTGCCGCGACTGATCGGTGAAATCAACATTTACCAGGCCTCGAACCCCGTACATTACGCCCTGGTCGGTCGAAGTCCTCACGGGCGGCGTACCTATATCAGCCGGCTCAACCAAGTCGCCCATATATTTGACTTCGAATCATATGTGGATGTCCCCTGGGCATTGTTGCGCTATGAGCACGTGAAGTACGTCGTCCAGGAGCTACGTCTACAGAAAGTGGCCCATACCACCATGAATACGACGCTGGCCGCGTTGCGCGCGGTCGCCAAGGAAGCCTTCAACCTCCGGCAGCTCACCGGCGACGACTTGACGCGTATCCTCAATGTCAAAATGGAGAAAGGTTTTCGGCTGCCGGCGGGCCGGCATATGCCCTCAGGTGAAATACTGGCCCTCGTACAGGCCTGCGAGCGCGATCCCAGCCCTGCGGGGATCCGGGATATCGCCATGATTGGTCTGATGTACATTTGCGGCTTGCGCCGGGCCGAGGTGGTGAAATTGCAGCAGGGTGATTTCGATACGGTCGAGAATGTCATCCGATTCGTCGGCAAGCAGAACAAGGAACGCCAGGTGTGGCCAGACGATGGAACCCGAGATGCACTGCTCGACTGGATGACGCACCGAGGGGATATCGATGGACCATTTTTCAATCCGGTGAATAAAGCCGGCGTGATCCGCCATCGGGGGCTGACAGACCAGACGGTCTACAACATGATTCAGAAGCGTTGGAAGCAGGCTGGTGTGCGCCCGTGCTCACCCCACGATTTCCGGCGTTCATTCGTGACCAATCTGCTCGAGCACAACACCGACGTGTTGCTGACTCAACGACTGGCGGGTCATTCCAGTCCGACCACCACCATGAAATACGATCGGCGGAAGGATCACGAGGCGCGACGGGCCACCGAAGTCCTTCACCTCCCCTACTCGCGCGGAAGTCGTGCATAGGTGGGAGACAGGTTGAGTCGTTATTGACGCGTCTGCGCTCTTGAGCTTGCGGTCGTGCGTGGAGTTGCATATCCCCTGAATGCCGCGACACTGTGCACGACATCATCATTGAGATCGGAATAGAATGAATAAAACGCTTGATTTCCGCTTTGCACAGGCGCGTCAGCAACTCAGACAGGCGCTGGATCGTGAGGGTTGGCATCTCGACGTTTTTGCTGATCCGGCGGCCGATGGGCCACGGATCTTTCTCCTCGATGTTGCGACGGGGTACATACAGTATTGCCAGGCACGGCATGAAACGATGGTGAAAGCCGCCGTGCGATGGACAGAGGCTCGTGGGCCCTTATGGGATGAGGTTTGCGGCGCATGTGGGACACTGTTGGGGAGCTTGGCAAAGCGTCAATCACCAACTACGGCCGATCAGGCGGATCTCGGGATGCTGGCCTGCCTATATGTCGCCGGCACTCAAACCTACGCTACCCTGCAGGCACACGGAGATGCGCGTGGTTCGGTCCTCGTGCTGCGTTACCGCAATGCGCATGATGGAGAATATTGGCTACGGCCTGCCGCCAAACTTGGCGCCGAACTGCTGACTCCGGAACAGGTGTACGCCTTCGCTGAGGAGATCCTTCAGATCGATCGGCAAATGCACCCGGAGCGGTTCCCTCGCGCGTCTGTCACCGCAATTCCACGGCGGGGCGACACCTGATGCCGCGCGCGCCGGGTCTCTTGCCGCTTGTTGGGTTTCCGGTTCCACCCCAGTTAGCCGCGACGCTGGGGTATTCCGGCGATGCACGCTGCGTGGGTTTCTACTGGGTTGGTCAGAAGTTCCTGTGGGACGATGGCCGCCGCAGCGCCACTGGAGCCGACTGGCACGCTTGGCGGGCCTTTACATCACACCCACGGGTCGCGAGGTTCCTTTCGCCATTCTACTGGTACGATGATCACGAAGAGGCGCCCGATGGGTTTGTGCTCGATCAGGGCTCGAGTATCGCCTACGCCGGTCCATTAGCCGCAGTCCGTGAATTCCTCGTGAAACAGTACCCGCCGGCAGGGCCTCAGGAACCCCTGGTGCTCGACGAGGCGCATTGGGCTGCACTGACGGCGCGTCTTATCCAGGCGCATGCACAGTTCGGTGCGGAACGCGCCGATTCTGACGCGACACGAGCAATACGGTTGCAAGCATTGTGCGACTGGCTCGATGGTAGGAGTGTCGGTAGATCATAGGAATCAAGCTGCAGGCACAAAAACAATTGGTGGGAGGAGAACATGCATAAGGTCGGTGTGGTTGTCATGACGTTTTTGGTGTGGATGCTGTCCGGTTGCGAGACCATGAAATCCGTCGATCGCGGCTTGTATCAGGTCACGGACTCGGTGTCTGAGCAAGACCGTGTAACGGGCAGAAGAACACTCAGTCTCCAGGACAGGACCCAGCAAATCGAGAAGGGAAATGCAGCGGCGAAAGAGAGTATCCAGCAGGAGTATGGTGGGAAGCCACTGAATGAGGCACTAGATCCAAAGACATACGCGCGGGTCGTCGGTATTTTCCAGAGAGTTTTAGCGGTGAGCCACATGCGCAGCGAGACATGGGAGGTCGTACTGGTACCGGACGACAGCTACAACGCATCCACATTCGGTGGCACGATCGTTGTCGTTAACGAGGGTCTGATGAAGCAGGCCGAAAGTGATGACGAAATCGCGGTTGTACTGGGGCATGAGCTTGGGCATGTGGCGGCCAACCACCCCTTTGAGACGCTGACCCAGAACCTTATGAGCCAAGCGGTCAGGAGTAAATCGGCCAAGACGGAAAAGTTTCAGGCCGCCTTCACCCATGAGAACGAACGCGAGGCTGACAAGATTGGGATCTTGTACGCGGCGCTCGCGGGCTACGATCCGGGGGCGGCGAGCAGAATCTGGCAGCGCATGTATGCGGCCCGCGGGAATTCCAGGGTAAGGCAGGATGGCACGCCGTATTGGATGAACCACCCAGTTTACGGGGAGCGTGCCGCAGAAACCGCCTCCTTGGCAGAGACAGTGATGCCCTACTACACCCCAGGCAAACAGAACCCGCAGTTCGCGGAACTGCTGGAGACTAACGCTCTTTGGAGTCATCAGGAGGCGTCTGACGGGCTGCCGGCAGGTTCGGGTGGCGGCGCACTGGCGGCGCTCGAAACAGCCACACAAGCCTACACGGCGCATTTAAAAGCAAAGACCGAAGCGGCTCGACAGCAGCGACGTGCGCAGCTAACAACGTACGCAGACTCACACAGTGCGGTGTTGTCACATGGTCCACTACCGGAAGGAGGATGGGGGATGCGGTTCCGGTATCAGGGCAGTATCAGCCTCGACTATTTGTCGGTTGTCGCGGTATTCCAGAAGCCGGGTACAGAGCCGTTCATGGTGGCCAGCGAAGTACGTCAGCCAATACGCCCCGGTGATGTGCTTACGGTGGTATTCAAGGGAGAACAGCTCGCCGGCGTCGATTCAAGTACGTCAAGCATTCGGTATGTGATCGACGATGCCGGTGATGCGTATACACAGCAACGATAACCTTCAGACGACACCCATTCAGTCATGGCACCGATGCGATTCCAGAACACCCTGTTCTTGATAGTAGGCGCAGTATTTCTGCTGAATGTAAATGCGGCAAGTGCGGAGTCCTTCACAGCGAAGGTCATTGGAGTGTCAGACGGAGACACGATTACTGTCATTTCCGAGATTCCATGCAATGCGGATATACCGTGCAATACAGAAATTAACCGATATCGAGTAAGGCTCGCTGCGATCGACACTCCTGAGAAGAAGCAGCCCTACGGCACAAAGGCGAAGGCGGCCCTATCTGACCTCGTATTCGGGCAAGTGGTAAGAATCGAATCCACGAATGTCGACAGATATGGACGACTGATCGCCAATGTTTATGTGAAGGGTGTGTGGGTGAATTCTAAAATGGTCAGCGATGGTTGCGCATGGGTATACCGAGCCTATTCGCATGATCCGGAGTTGCTCCACTTTGAGTCTATTGCCAGAGCCGAAAAGCGTGGATTATGGGCACTGCCTGAGGCGCAGCGGATACCGCCATGGGAATGGCGTAGGGCCGCACGTTAGGGCCGCAGTGATGCCGGAGTGATAGAGTGAAAAAGCAAGACGAATATGTTTCGGCCACAGAGCTGGCAGCGCTTGCCAAATGCGAGCATCAGGCTCTATTTGATTTTCACGTCGGCCATGTCGCAACCCGTGTAACGGAGGGTCAACGTCAAGCTGGTGTACAGGAGCATACACGTCATCACCGAGACGTGCTGCGCTACGCACAGAAGCCAGAAGACCGCCGATGTTTCATAGCGACGGCCGTATACGGTGCCGACGCAGAAGAGACGTGTCGCCTCCGCCGCTTCCGGGATGACGTATTGATGCGCTACCGTGTAGGCCACGGTCTGGTCGCGCTCTATTACGCGGTTTCTCCTTACTTGGTCAATATTCTCACAACGCGGCCGGCCCTGTGTCACATTGTCCGTGCTGTGCTTGATCGGTGGGTACTCCGTTGGCTCATTCCGTGATGGCTGTCGTAGCCACCCTGTTGGTATTGCTGATCACGGCCTGGGTGGTCATGAACCGCCATGGCAGACAGGAGTGGGAGCGTCGTGAAAGACGTCCGGCGACACTCAGGCAGGGTCGGCTCCTCATGTCCGAACGTGAGATACGCAGTCGTCATCCCGTTCCACTGGTGGGGCGCCCGGACCAGGTATACCGCCTATCGGACGGAGCGCTCTGTGTGGTCGACACCAAACGACGCAATACGGCGCGCGTGTATGCGGCGGATGTGCTGCAGCTATCGGTCTATGGCGTTATCTTACGGGGACTGCGCCACAGGGTCTCGGATGTCGGTTTCGTGCGTGTCGTTACACCACTGCGCATCGAGTACGTGCCTGTCACGCTCTATACGACGGAGGCTGTTGTCGACGTATGGCATCGGTGGACCGTGTTGCGCGGTGGTGCATCAATGCCTAATGGTCCTGTTCATTCATCCTTATGTAAGAGCTGCGGACACGCACGGCGCTGCCCAGTGGCCGTTAAGTAGAGCAAATAATAACCGGGCCTTTCGTTTCAACTATGTCCCGGGGCGCCTTGAAGAAATAGCGGATAAACACAGTATATCTACGCCGAGGGGAATTTAGTGGACCCTTTACATGTTAGGCACACACTGCCGCTGTTGGAGCCATGTAAACACAGTTATTTGTACGGGATACAAGCGATCGGATTACTACAGAAATACTGCGAAATAGAGTATGGTATTAATACATAACGTTGCCACGGATCTGTAAAACACATGATAGACGACGCCTTGAAGCGGGAAATCGCCGGACACGAAAGCATCTTGGGCTCTGCTGGCGCGATCGCGCGCATTCAGAAAGAGGCAGATAAGCTCGCGGCAATGCTTCGACCCCTTGAAGCGTCGTTCGAAATGAGGAGCGTTGCAGAAGAATTCGCGCGACACGAAAAGGTGTTGCGAGCCGCGCTCGGCCCTGTTGAGGAACTCCGCCGGATTGGCATGTCCGATAATGTGACCGCCCTGTCAAATTGGAATGCCAATCCCTTGCAGAACGTGTTTGCGAACATAGAGCAACGATTTCGCGTACCGGCCATATCTGAGATGGCGCAGCTCCTGCAAGAGATCGACTGCACAAGTGTTGCATCCATATTGAAAAAATATGACTTTGGGGCTACCCGATTACAGGACGCCATCCAAGCCATGGAGTATCCCTGGCTAGATCGTGAAAATCTAAAGGGGTCGTTAGCGGGTTTCGTGGAACTCCAAAGCATTGGCTATGCACTGAGGGAAATGCACTCTTTTGATGAAACACTGGCGAATGCGTTAAGAGCAGAACTAGGAGACTGGCAGCAAACAATCACCTGGCCGGCGAACATATTCGATGACCCGATCGCGCGGACAGAATTTTATTCCGCGCGCGGCCTCAATCCCGCACTGACGATGTTCCCATCAGAGGCATTCGAGCAAAGCATCAGTATTGCGGGGCTCTCACGTAGTCCCGCACCGGCTTCCGAACACTACTATCGTGGCGGGGAAAATCTTGAAGAGAGCACTGATGAAGTCGGTTTCGTGCGCACAAATGCCGCGCATGATCGTCTTCAGCGTTTTGAATCGCAGGTGCGCGGCTTTATCCATGAACAAATGAGCAGGGTAATTGGGCCTGACTGGATCAGGCATCGCGTCCCAGGTGAACTGCGAAAGGCATGGCTTGAGAAGCGACAAAAGGCATTGGAAAACGGCGAGCAGGAATATTCACTGATTGCCTATGCCGACTTTACAGATTACGTCCCTATAATTACGCGCAAGGATAACTGGAATGAAATATTCGGTTGCATCTTCCGGCGGAAAGAATTCGTGCAGGAGTCATTCCAGCGCCTCTACCCCATTAGGATTTGCACAATGCACGCCAGAATAATAACCCAAGATGATGAGCTGTATCTGCTTGTGGAGACGAAACGTCTGCTCAACGCCATTGGCATCATGGAATAAGAGTCAATCGCTTCGACCATTGCAGTGCTTCATCTAGGTCCAGATACAGACTCACATACGCCTTCCGTAGTAAATCGCCCGGAAGTACCCAATCCCACTTCTCCCTCTGTAAGTTGCTAACCTCCACCAGCAGCATCTCCAGGGGCGGAGGGTCATCGATTCCCGCATCGATCAGGGCGTCCATGATGTCCTCTGTTCGGTGTTCACTCTTCATCACCTCGACTCCAGGCCCTGCGGCGTTGGCGGTGTATCCGCGACGTCTTAACAGGCACGCGATAGCCTCATTCGCCGCGTCCCCAAGCCAGGTTAATACCTGTAGCTGGCTACCCTGGTCTATGATCTGATTGTTGGCCAAGTCATGCGTGGCATAGGCGTCGCGAGCCTCGGTCAAGAATCGCTTTGCCACATCATCTAAGAAGGGCGGCACGTCGTCTGATTCGAGCAGCGTCTTCATGCATTGGCGAACCCTGGTGTGTCGCCGGCCGGCTCCGCCGGAAAATATCGGAGGGATACCGCCCTTGGCACGCGTCACAAAAATGGTTTTCTGCGCCTCATCGATGGCATCTACAACCCACGTTTTGCCGGCGAACAGGATCCGCTGTCCGACCGTGAGCATCTGGGATACCGGGAGAGACCCGAGCGTGTGCCCGCCAGCGACAACTCGGAATTCTTCATCGCTCACGAATGCTGTGTAAAAGGAGTAGTGATTTACGAACTTCTCCCCTATGCGCCCGTGCAGCAAGACACCTGAGGAATCCTGCATCAGGATCTCCGTCTCGCCCAGATGGCGCACCAGGCCGATGAATTCCTCTTTGTTGATACCTGCGAAGGGTGCTTCGGCGGTACACGTAACGTCGTAAAGCTGCCCGATAGTTACCCCGCCGTATTGGGCTATGATCGACAGCATCTGCTGAACCAACGTCGACAGGTGTGCGCCCTTCGCTCTGGGGGGCTCGAACCAGCCCTCCAGTAGCAGCAGGATCATGGCGGTCATTTCGACGGTGTTCAGGCGCAGTAGCGTAGCCAAGGAATGGGAACCACCCAGGGCCTGCTCGACACAATAGCCACGCAATATTGCGGCTTCCCCCTTTCGGCGGCCCGAGCGTCCGAGACGCTGGCGCAGGCTGGCGACTGACGGTGGTGGGCCGATCTGGGCCACGCTTTTGACCGCACCGATATCAATACCCAGCTCCAGGGTGCTGGTGCAGATCGCCGTGGCGGGAAGTTCCTTTTGCTTCAATGCCGCCTCGGTCTCCGCACGAATCTCCTTCGACAGGCTCCCGTGGTGCGGCCAGAACTCATTGGGTACCTGCGCATCTTGGCAAAGTTCATTCAGCAGATGGGTAAACCGTTCAACCTCACGGCGTGAGTTTGGAAATACCAGGTTGTTCGATCCTCGTAGGCTCTTGAACAGATGATGCGCGATCAACCCCGGCGTGGATGGCTCTGGCTCCTCGTCGTCATCGTCGATCAGGCTTCGGACCGCCAGCGGTTCCTCGTAGCCTTTGACCAACACCTTTAATTCGGTACCTGCCGACAAAGATTCGATGATGGCAACTGTCGTGCCGTGGCCGGGACGCAGGAATTCTGCAGCCAGGCCCATATCCCCCAAGGTTGCCGACAGACCTATGCGAGGGATCGAACGTGCTAATGTCCGTTCGATCCGATGCATCAGTGATTGAAGTTGCTTCCCACGCTCGGTCCCGATGAATGCATGAAGTTCGTCCACCACGAAGAACAAGGTGTGCTCGAACAGGTGCTTCACCGATGAGCCCCGGTTGCAGAGTAGAGATTCAAGAGACTCCGGGGTGATCAACAGTACGCCCTGCCGCTGCTGAATGAACCGTGTCTTGGACGTGCTCGAGATATCTCCATGCCAGGGCCAGACGGGGACCTCCAGGTCCTCACAGAGGCGGTTCAGGCGACCGAACTGGTCGTTGATGAGGGCTTTCAGAGGGCTGAGGTAGACGATGAGCCCAGGCGCAGCGCGTTGTAGCAGGTACGTCAGCCCAGGTAGAAATGCCGCTTCGGTTTTCCCCGCGGCGGTTGCAGCGGCAATGATCGCATCACGATCACCCTTCAGGATCACCGGAATCGCCGCTTCCTGGGCATCGCGCAGTGATTCCCAGCCTTCGGACCAGATGAAGCGTTGGATACGCTCATCCAGGCGATAGAAGGAGGTGCTTGCTTCCGACATGGGATAATGATGAAGGGTGGCGACTACATCTTGAAGGTGGCAAACGCATCGTCTTCATCGCCCTCGACCGCAAGGTCAGTGGAACCGCCGGTGTCCGCTTCTATGCGGATCCCGCCAAGCATCTCCTGCCAAGTCGCGCCCGGGTTCTGCTCGAGAACGGCCAGCAGGTTGATAAACGAGGTAATGGTGGTCCGTGGCGTGCGAAAATACGTGTCGCCAATGCGCTTGGAACAATGCTCCATGAAGCTGTAGATGCCTTCATCGGGGAGCAAGTATTTTCCTGGATCGCCGGAGGCATAGACATGCCGAATCTTCTGCAGCAGGACGTAGAAATCTTCGGGAGTCAGGCTTGAGAGCCGGACAACAGGGCCACTGAAATCCACGAGACCCTCGGTGGCGAAGGTGTTCTGGGCCAAACGGCTCTGCAGGGCTGGGTAGCTATACAGGCCCCGTCGCGTATCAAGAAGAAAATCCGGCGTGCCGCCCAGGACGAATCCAAGACCGACGGCAGTCCCCTGCATCGAATCGTTCAGGATACGCAGGATCTGCTCGTAGTTCGCATTGCGCGCCTGGGTATTGGCGAGCTTGTATAGGTTGACCATCTCGTCAAGACTGACCAGCAGTCCACCGAACCCTGCTAATCTGACGAAGCGCGCCATGAGTTTTAGCTGGTCAAATATGGAGGCGTCATCGACGATGCTGCGCACGCCGAGTGCTAGTTTGGCGTCGGTCTTGGTGGAGAACTCGCCTCTCAGCCAGCGGATGGCGTCCGATTTCAACGCTTCATTGCCTTCCTCAAAGCCTCGGTAGTACGCTGCAATGACGTCGGCAAAATCATACCCGTTGACCAGTTCGGTCAGCTGATCGAGGCGCTCACGGATCACTTGCTCGGTTTCTTTGCCGGCAACTTTTGCATCCCCGTGCGCGGTGGCAATGAATTTCTCGACGATGCCGCCCATGGCGCCGCCGTCGGGTTTGGTGCGCGTGGACAGGTTACGCATCAGCTCGGCATACAAAGAGCGGGCCTGTCCACCGCTCGCATGCAGTCTTCGATCCGGGTTGAGGTCGGCGCTGGCGACCACCAGTTTCTTCTCCAGGGCGACAGCGCGCACCAAGTTCAGGAAGAAGGTCTTGCCCGCGCCATATTCGCCGATCACCGTGCGGAAGGCAGAGCCACTGTCGCTGATACGGGTGATGTCTCCGACCAGCGTTTCGATTTCGCGAACACGGCCTACCTGAATCAAGTGCTGGCCGGTGCGCGGCACGACGCCGGCACGCAGCGATTGGATCACCGCATCGCGGTCCTTGGTACGAATAGTGGTACTCATGCGGCGAGTTTCTCCCGAATGTCAGCATTGATTTCAACGGGGTCCTCACCCTCGGTGAAGGGCATGTCATGGGCATCGAATGCGGCATCATTGATCCGCTCGAGGGCGCCATCGAGCATCAGGGCAAGGTCGGCCGAGACGTCTTGGAGCTCGTCACGGGTCCATGCGGGGCGCGACAAGAGCAGGCGTGCGAAAGCGGCGTGGGTTTCGTCCAGGCCGAGGATGCCGGTGGCCTGCGGCAAGTCCTCGCTCTCGGACTCCGATTCCGCGGCCGTCGATTCTTCCGCGACCGGTTCTTCGGTAAAGATTCCCGCCAGCAGCTTCGAAACCTGCTCCGTGTCCGATTGCAGGGCGGCGATTCGCGCAGGATCGAGTCTAAAACCGGTTTCCTCCGCGGCGGAGACCAGTTCCGTTCCCGGTCGGCTTCCGACCGCGACCGCGTGGATGTCGCTGAAGACCTTCTTGGCGTCGACCCCCAACGCCTTGTAAATCTTCTCCAGCATCTTCACTTCAGCCGGCGATACAGTGCCGTCGGATTGCGCAACGGTGGCCATGAAAGCCGCGATCGTCTCTTTTACGGAGGCCGCCAGCGGCTCAAGCTTTTTCTTGAGCCCTGTCAGCGATACCGGTGCTGCCTTGAGCAGATGTACATGTGCTACCAGACGCGCCTTTAGGTAGGGCGTGAAATGCCCCCACGATTGGATTTCCTCCTGCAGATGATCCAATTCCTGGTTGCACATCTCGCCGTCTGCGGCAGCGACGGCTGAGGCAAGCTGGAGGGTTAGCTGGGCGGCTTGGTAGGCCGGGACGGCATGTGATGCCGCATCAGCGGGCGGCGTCTGATAGAGCACAACGGGGTCAGTGGGTTTGGGGTGCCTGGCACCACCCAGCACATCAGGCTCCATGCCAATTTTTCGTGACTCCAGGGCCCGTGCCAGGGCCAGCGTCTTGTCCTTGCTTGGCGCTCCCGTAGCTCCGAGGGCTGCCAGTAGGTCCTGGAAAGGCAGTGTCTGCAAGCCTGCGGTCACACGCGCATTCAGCGCATCTAACGCGCTGGACGCCTCGATAGGCCACACGACAGGGGGCAATTGCAGAGCCCCCTCCAGAGAAGTCCTCGCGTCCGGATTTTTGCCAACAAAGCGGCTGAATGGTTCCAGTGCCTTGGTTACGTTGTCCACAACGCCGGAGAGCTTCTTGATGGGTGCCGTCAGCGCCGTCACATCGGGTGTTTCGCCAAAGCTCAGTTGGATGTCCCGATACCCATGAAACCCCGCCGACGCAGGCTGGTACATCAATTTCAGCTTGGTGCGATTACGCGGCAGGATGATGCCATCGCCGAAGGTTTCGTTGTAGGTGTGCAGGAACAGACGGTCAAACTCATCTACACACCGTTTCGCAGGGGTACGCAACGGTATGTTCGGATCGAGTCGCGCCCACGCCAACGCCAAGGGTCCCGGTACGGGTACACCATCAACAGCCGCCTGCCCCAAAGCCAGACGTACATAAAGGGGAAGCTCGAATGTTTTTGGCAGAGCGGGAACAGGTTTTTCGTACAGTTTTTCCGGATGCTTGGCGACTGACACCCAGTTCAGGAGTTCACCTGCGTAACGTTGAAAGGAGTTGGACGCACCGCCATAGATGGCCAGCAGGCGTCGGAGTTCATTGGCGATCGCAGGCCAGTCGGCTTCTGCCTGGGGATCGTTGGCCGCATCGATGATCGCTCGCCGCTCGAGTCCATAGAAAAACAGAAAAACGTAGCCAATATCGCAGGCGGGGTCGCGACGGCCGTCCGCTAACCACCGCAGATATGCGCGGCGTGCGGACGGTGGTATTTCTGAATAGCTTGGCCAGTAACCAAATTGACGCTGCGTGTAGTCTCCGTTGGCACTTATCGGTTTGCCGGGATGGATCAGGCAGGGGTCATTCTCACCGAGTGGTGTCGTCAGGGCGGTTCCGACATAGATCATTCCGCCGGGGATTTTGACACCGGCGACCTCGATAGATTCGTTGGGTGGGATCCATCGTGCGCTGCCGAATGCTTTCGGAGCTGCTGGGATGCTGTACCCCGAGGATTTAGCGCGTCCAGGTTGAGCTACTCGGACGGGCATATCGTCATCGACATAGCGCCGTGTACGGTGTGTCTCCAGGCTCGACACTGCCTCGACATCTGCGTTGGTGATATCAGGCCCCGATTTCTTGGCTTTGTTGATGAGGTACAGAGCCAGACCACCCGCAGCGACGAGCCCCAGCACGATCCACATTTCTCTGGGTATCGCAGCGATCAGTGCGACTACGCCCGCAATACCGATCGCGGCCAGTTCTATGCCGCTGCTTTTTTTGCGTCGTGCCATAGCGGGTCTCGCTCCAGAATTTATCGTTCTACGTAAGCACCCAGCCCTCGGGTGAAAAATAAGGACCAACCGCCGATAGACTGCTTGTGTGTTGCGTGCTGAATTCTCGTATGCGGGTTAAAGCGCCCCCTTTCATGATCTCAATGGCGGATGCCATTGATGCCGCTATCCGCACCGGTATCAGGAGGGAGAATTTACGCTCGTGATCCGGGTTGTCCGATATCGCGTAAGTGACCAACCAAAAATCGCGCGCCACTGGCGGATCGAAGAGTCGGCTTGTGATTCTTAGTTGGCGGCCTTGATTGTCCGCCAGAGTGCCGAGCACGAAGTCATGGTACCGGATGTCATTTATAGACTGCGTCATTGGCCCACCCTTGGGGTGGGTCCATGATCACTGACACGTACCACGACATCCGCATCGCCGATGCCATGGTAAGTGCCGAGCGTGCAACGCCCCCCTGTTATGTTTTTGGCTGGCCCGCGCAGAGCCATGGTGCCGAAATTACCACAAATAGGGGGAACCGCAGAATTCGGAAAAAATCGTACGCTAAGCTAACGGTGTTCTCGTGACAGCTCTTTGACTAGGCTTTCTAAGGCCATTCTGATAGCCCTGACTTCCTGAAAAGCCAAGGCTAAAATTTGTGCGGCTAAAAGGGATAACCGATGGTAAAATAAGTTATCCCTGTCGAGATACTGAAAAGCGTTATCCTCGTTTTTCCCAAAACTGTTTTGCCAGTTCGCTCAGAGCGCTAGTTAACTGAGCGACAGATTTCGCACTTTGCAAATTATTCTGCCCGGTCTGTACATTGGTATCAGCAGCATCGCGTATATTGTTAATACTGCGGTTGATGTCTTCACTTACTGCTCCCTGCTGCTCGACCGCAGTCGCTATTTGCGCGTTCATGTCGGTAATTTCGTTAACGCGTTGGCCAATTCCATCAAGAGCTGTAGCTGCTTCCTCTGCGTGAGCTACACTCGTGTGCGCTTGCCGACTACTTTGCTCCATGACTGTAACAGCGGATTGCGCTCGCTCTTGTAGAGCGCTGATCATGCTTTGAATATCCGTTGTCGATTGCTGTGTGCGAGCAGCAAGACTGCGAACCTCATCGGCGACAACAGCAAAACCACGCCCCTGCTCACCAGCACGCGCGGCCTCAATTGCTGCGTTGAGTGCCAACAAATTCGTTTGCTCGGCGATCCCTCGTATAACGTCAAGAACTTTTGATATCTCGTTACTTTGACCTTCAAGCTCATGAATAACCTGAGCGGCTTGCCTAATTTCACCTTCAAGGGCAGTGATTGACTGGCTTGTGTGGGCTACCAGACGCTGGCCAGATGCCGTCTCAGTGTCTGCTCTTCCGGCCGCATCTGCAGCATGCTGTGCATTGCTCGCAACCTCTTGAATGCTTGCCGCCATTTGCTTTACTGCCGTTGCTATTTGATCTGTCTCTGCCTGCTGCTCAACTGTAAGTACATTGCTTGACTCAATATCCTTTAGTAGGCCTCGGGTGTGTTCGCTAAGCCGATTTGATGCATCACCTATGCGACCTACTACGGCGCCTGTTTCAGCTTGCATCATTCGTAAAGCAAACTCTATTTGGCCAAACTCATCGGTGCGCCCAGTGTAGAGGGATTGACTTAATGGGTTATTGGAAATATTCCTGGCTCTTTCAACCAGTCTTCCAAGAGGAGAGAGAATAGCCAAAACACTAACAGAGCTTAAGCTTCCTGACATTAAAGTAGCTAACAATAAGCTGCTTATTGATGTATCAGTAAGCATGCCGGCAGCCATTGCGCTTGATATAATACTACCCCATATGAGCAAGAGTATTTTCACGGAAAAGCTAGCAGCCCATTTCGGCCTCGCGGCCTTCCCGCTTCTCAGTTGAGCATATAATTTTTCCGCAGCCAAAACCTGCTCAGGTTCAGGCTTGGTCCTTACAGACTGGTATTCAACAATCGAACCATTCTTAGCTATTGGCGTTACATAAGCACTTACCCAATAGTGGTCGCCATTTTTACAGCGATTTTTTACTAGCCCCATCCATGAGCGGCCAGATTTTAATGTACTCCACATATGCTCAAATGCAGCAGGCGGCATATCTGGGTGTCTTACGATGTTGTGAGGCTGGCCTAATAGTTCTTCCTCAGTGAAACCACTGATTTTAATGAAGTCAGGATTAACGTACGTGATATGGCTTTGAGGGGAGGTAGTCGAAAGAATATTGGCATCTTTTGGGAGTTCTAAGTTTCGACCCGTCACTGGTAAATTCTGGGGCTCTGTTGCAAAGATTGGCGGCAGTCAGAGGTAGGCTGTCGCTCTGCGCCGA
>CAYWKV010000002.1:0-23414 GCA_964458835.1 uncultured Gammaproteobacteria bacterium
CCCGCCTCACCGCTCCCCGATCCCCACAAAATCCCGCCGCTGCGGCCCGGTGTACAACTGCCGCGGGCGGGCGATCTTGTGGCCGGGACTTTCGATCATCTCGTTCCATTGTCCAATCCAGCCGGCGGTGCGCGCCAGCGCGAAGATGGCGGTGAACATCGACGTCGGGATGCCGAGCGCGCGCAGCACGATGCCGGAATAGAAATCGACGTTCGGATACAGGCGCTTCTGGATGAAGTAGTCGTCCTCCAGCGCGATCTTCTCCAGCTTCAGGGCGATCCTGAACAGCGGGTCGTCGTGCAGGCCGAGTTCGTCGAGCACTTCGTGGCAGGTCTGGCGCATGATCGCCGCGCGCGGGTCCATGTTCTTGTAGACACGGTGGCCGAAGCCCATGAGCCGGAAGCCGGAGGTCTTGTCCTTGGCGCGGTTGACGAACTCGCCGATGCGCGAGACATCGCCGATCTCCTCCAGCATGGCCAGAGCGGATTCGTTGGCGCCGCCGTGCAGCGGCCCCCACAGGCAGGCGGTGCCGGCCGCGATGCAGGCGAAGGGATTGGCGTAGCTGGAGCCCGCCACGCGCACGGTGGAGGTCGAGGCGTTCTGCTCGTGATCGGCGTGCAGGATGAAGATGCGGTCCAGGGCGCGCGCCAGCGTCGGGTTCGGCGCGTAGTCCTCGCACGGCGTGGCGTGCAGCATGTGCAGGAAATTCTCCGCATAGCCGAGCCGGTTCTGCGGGTAGGTGAACGGCATACCCTGATTGTATTTGTACGACCAGGCCGCGACGGTCGGTACCTTGGCGAGCAGGCGGAACATGGAGATCCCGCGTTGTTTCGCATCGGTCACATCGCTGCTCTCCGGATAGAAGGCGGCCATGGCGCCGATGATGGACACCATCACCGCCATCGGGTGGGCGTCGCGGCGGAAACCCTTGAACAGCGACAGCATCTGGTCGTGGAGCATGGTATGGCGCATGACCAGGTCGTCGAACGTGCGCTTCTGCGCGGCGTTCGGCAGCTCGCCGTGCCAGAGCAGGTAGGCGACCTCGAGGAAGTCCGACTTCTCCGCGAGCTGCTCGATCGGATAACCACGGTAATACAGCAGCCCCTGTTCGCCGTCGATGTAGGTGATGCCGGACGAACAGCTGGCGGTGGACAGGAATCCCGGGTCGTAGGTGTAGTAGCCATGCGCGCTCAGCGTGCGGGTGTCGACGACGGCCGGACCAAGGCTGCCGTCGAGGGTGGGCAGTTCGATGTGCTTGCCGTCGATGCTGAGGGTGGCGTTGCGCGGGTTCATGGTGTGTTCATCCGGGTGAATGGCCGACGGTGCGATTCAGCATACCGCCGATTCGGGAAATCCACACCGGTCCGCCCGTCCGCCCGGGCCGACGGTATCGAGTACTGGCGTAATCCAGACCGTGCTGATCGCCCTGATCTTCGTATGAACGGGCGTGGGGCTGACGATCGGGAGCGGGCCGGGGCCGTTGAAGCTGCAGACGGACAACTCCGCCCTCGCAGCCTGGACGCCGCGCAGCGGAATCCGCACTACGGCCTCAACACTCCACTTGCAACCCGCTTGAGGTGAGATGCAGCCGGCAGCGGCCCTCGAGCACGTCCACCAGTCTCTCGCCGGCGATACCGCGGCGCCAGCCGTGCAGCAGCGGCGAGTGGACACGTTCCCCGCGCACCAGGTTCTGCAGGTCCTTGCGCGAGGCGATGCTCGTTGGGTTCAACTGCTCCGCCGCGGCGAGCTGGCGCAGCACACCGGCGAGCACATCGACGGCCGCCTCCTGGTCCTCGCTCAGCGCCTCCGGACGCTCGCTGTCCGGCAGTGGCTCCGGGGCGTGCTGGCGCGCGGCCTCGAGCTGCGCGAGCAGTTCCGCGCCGTAACGCTCGATCACGGGCGGCTGCAGGCCGCGCACGCGCTTGAGATCGTCCACGGACTGCACTCTGATCCGTGCCAGCGTCAGCAGCGCATCGTCATCCAGCACCCATTTGCGCGGGCGGTTCTCCCGTTGCGCGCGCTGCTCGCGCCACGCGGCCAGCGTCTGGGCGCAGGACAGCGCCGGTCCGCGGAACTTCTGCAGCCCGCGCAGGCGCCGCCAGGCCTGCTCGGGAGGGTTCTCGTAGGTCGCGGGATCCGTCAGCACCGCGAAATCGTCCCCCAGCCAGTCCAGCCGGCCGCGCCCGGCCAGCTCGTCGCGCATCACCGGGAACAGTTCGGCGAGGTAGCGCACGTCGGCCGCCGCGTAGTCCAGCTGCGAGGCGGTCAGCGGGCGCCGCGACCAGTCGGTGCGCGTCTCGGACTTGTCGATGTCGACGCCGAGGCGCTCCTTCACCAGCGACGCATAGCCCATCTGCTCGGGGTAGCCCAGCAGCGGCGCCGCGATCTGGGTATCGAACAGCGGCGCAGGCAGCTTGTGGTGGCTGTGCCAGAACAGCTCCATATCCTGGCGCGCGGCATGGAACACCTTGAGAATACGCGGATCGGCAAACAGAGCGATCAGCGGATCCAGGTCGGGGATTTTCTGCGGATCGATGCAGGCCACCATGTCGGCCGAGGCGATCTGGATCAGGCAGAGCTGCGGATAGTAGGTGCGCTCGCGCAGGAATTCGGTGTCGACGGTCAGCCATTCGGCCTGCGCCAGCCGCGCACAGAGTTCACGCAACTGGTCGTCACGGTCGACGAACTGATAGGGATCGGATAGGCTCATACATCACTCGATGGTGTCTGAATCCAAGGTTGGCGCAGCATGGCGCGAATACCGGCTCCCTCCCCCTGCGTGCGCAACTGCTGCCTGGACGACGACGACATCTGCCTGGGCTGCCATCGCTCGCTCGCCGAGATCATCGCCTGGGGAAGCGCCTCCGAGGCGGAACGGCACGCGACCCTGGAACGAGCCCTGGAACGAGCCCGGGAACGCGGACGGCAGCGGTCCATAGCGCGCCATTCAAGGTCAAAGACCTGAAACACGAAGGTGTGCGAAGGGAAAAACTGATTCATTCATCAGAAAATCGACACTGGGCAAGTGACCTGCCGCCACTGTAAATACCCGGGTTCCACATTAAGCAAGGTGTTCCTTCGCGCGGCGTGGGCGGCTTGGGCGGCTTGGGCGCCTTCGTATTCCGGGCTTTCCGGTTCAGGCTTTTGCTCCATCACGACCGCATCTGATCGATCATCTCCGGGTCCATGTCGATGCCGACCTCCCAGCCGGGGTTGAGGGCGACGCCGTAGCCCTTGCCGACGCGCTCCAGGATCCACGTGAACTCGGCCAGCAGGCCGCCTTCGTAGCCGGGGAAATCCTTCAGGAACGGCTTGGCGCGCTCGGGGCTGGTGAACAGGATCAGCACCGGGACGCCGTCCTCGCTCTCCAGGGTCAGCGGCACGGCCTTGTCGCTCTTCGAAAAGCCCTTGATGCCATGCGATTCATCCTGCACCGGCATGAACAGCTGCGCAGTGAGCAGCTCCTGCATGAACTCCTCGCCGGGGATGCTGCCCTCCTGGGCCGCCAGCAGCCGGCGCTCCACGTCGTTGCGGGGTTCGAAGGGTTCGTCGAAGTCGCTCATGCCGGTTCGTCCTGATGTTGTCTGCGCTGGCACTGACAAATCCTCATGCCCTGCCGGCAGGTGTCGGCCGCAGGACGCGGCCGTCAAGCCTACATGGATGTATTCACGGCGTCCTGCCGGCAGGGCATGAGGATTTGTCAGTGCAGGGTCTAATGCCCGGCGCCAAGGCTGGGGCATTTCCGCGCCGATTGCAAACCCCGGCGTTCTACTGAAATACCCCTGCCGCTGGTACACTGCGCGCCCATGCTCGAACTCCGCGATGTCAGTCTGCGGCGCGGCCCGCGCCTGCTGTTCTCCGCTGCCACCCTGACCCTGCACGCGGGCCAGCGCGTCGGCGTGACCGGCGCCAACGGCACCGGCAAGTCCAGCCTGTTCGCGCTGCTGCGCGGCGAGCTGCACGCCGACGCCGGCGAGTGCCGCGTACCGGCCCACTGGACCCTCGCCCAGGTCGCCCAGGAGACCCCGGCCCTGGAGGTGCCCGCGCTCGACTACGTGCTGCGCGGCGATGCCGAGCTGGAGCGTCTGAACACGGAACTGCGCGACGCCGAACGGGATCACGACGGCGCGCACATCGCCCAGCTGCACGCCCGGCTCGAGACCATCGACGGCTACACCGCGCCCAGCCGCGCCGCGCGGCTCATGCACGGATTGGGTTTCACGGCCGACCAGGAGCGCCTGCCGGTCGCGCAGTTCTCCGGCGGCTGGCGCATGCGCCTGAACCTCGCCCAGGCACTGATGTGCCGTTCCGATCTGCTGCTGCTCGACGAGCCGACCAACCACCTCGACCTCGACGCCGTGCTGTGGCTGGAGGACTGGCTCACCCGTTATCCCGGCACGCTGCTGCTGATCTCCCACGACCGCGAATTCCTCGACCGCACCGTGCAGCACATCCTGCACATCGAGCGCGAGCGGGTCACGCTGTACACCGGCAACTATTCGGATTTCGAGACCCGCCGCGCCGAACAGCTCGCCCAGCAGCAGGCCGCCTACGCGCGCCAGCAGCGCGAGATCGCCCATATCCAGCACTTCATCGACCGCTTCAAGGCCAAGGCCAGCAAGGCCAAACAGGCGCAGAGCCGCATGAAGGCGCTGGCGCGCATGGAGCGCATCGCCGCCGCGCACGCGGATTCGCCGTTCCAGTTCGAATTCCCTCTGCCGGCGAAGCTGCCGCATCCGCTGCTGCAGCTGGAGAACGTTGCGGTTGGCTATGCCGACAGGACGATCCTGTCCGAGGTGAATCTCAGCCTGGCGCCCGGCGACCGCCTCGGTCTGCTCGGCCCCAACGGCGCAGGCAAATCCACGCTGATCAAGCTGCTCGCCGGCGCGATCGCAGCGCAAAGTGGTAAACGCCTGCCCGCGCCCGATCTGGACGTCGGCTATTTCGCGCAGCACCAGCTCGAACAGCTCGACGCCGCCGCCAGCCCGCTGCTGCACCTGCAGCGCCTGAACCCGCGCGCCAGCGAACAGAGCCTGCGCGATTTCCTCGGCGGCTTCGGCTTCGCCGGCGAGCGCGCCGACTCCCCGGTCGCGCCGTTCTCGGGCGGCGAAAAGGCGCGCCTGGTACTGGCGATGCTGGTCTATCAGGCGCCGAACCTGCTGCTGCTCGACGAGCCGACCAACCACCTCGACCTGGAGATGCGCCTCGCACTGGAACTCGCACTGCAGGACTACCCCGGCGCCGTGGTGCTGGTCTCGCACGACCGCCATCTGCTGCGCACAGTGACCGACCGTTTCCTGCTGGTCGCCGCGGGCCGCGCGGAGCCCTTCGACGGCGACCTCGACGACTACCGCCGCTGGCTGGAGCAGCGCGAGCGCGAGACCACATCGCGCGACACCGAATCCGAAGACAAGGCGCACAGCGCCGGCGCCCGCCGCGACCGCAAGCGCCAGGAGGCCGAGCAGCGTCAGCGCCTGCAACCGCTGCGCAACGAACTCAAGAAGCTGGATGCACAGCTCGAGAAGCTGCAGACGCGGCAGGCGGAACTGGTGGCGGCACTCGGCGACGGCATGCTCTACGAGGCGCCGCGGAAGGACCGCCTGCAGAAGCTGCTGACCGAGAAGGCGGAGCTGGACCGGGAGCTGTCGGCGACCGAGGAACGTTGGCTGGAGATCAGCGAGATCATTGAGCAGGCCCAGACGGAACGCAGTTGAGGGAGGCGGGCAGCCGTGGGGGGCGGACTCATTGGGCATCACCCGACCTGCGAACCGGAACGATTGCATCCGCCTCCAGCCGTACAGGATACTGCGCCGGGACGGCGCCGATGGAACGCCCCGACCGCCCAACCATGACCCAGGAGATTGCACGCGATGAAACGCCTCACCACACTTACCCTGCTCTCGCTCGTCGCGCTCGCGGCACACGCCCGGGACCCCGGCGGCATGAGCGAGGCGGACATGCAGACGATGATGCAGGGTATGCAGGAGATGCAGGCCTGCATGGAGCGGATCGACCAGACGGCGCTGGAGCAGCTGAGCCGGGATGGCGAGCAGATGAATAAAGACATCAAGACATTGTGCGCCGAGGGCAGGCGCGACGCGGCACAGGCCAGGGCCATGGAATACGGAAGGAAGATCGCCAGGGATCCGGCCATGCAGGCCATGGCCGAGTGCGGCAAGAAGATGCAGGGCGTCATGCCCCAGATGCAGCAGTCCATGGCCGCGCCCACGGCCGAGGAACTGGAAAACCGGCACGTCTGCGACATGTAGGCCGTGCCAGGCTTGGCACGCCGTGAAAAAAGCCCCTGCCGGCTCGTGCCGGCAGGGGCCCGCTGACAAGGGCCGAACCGCAGTCCCCGATAGTGCTTACTTGCGCCTGGTGATGACCATGGTCTTGTCGTTGCCCGTGCCGGAGTGCTGCACGTTGACGAACAGGGTCTGCGGATCTTTGCCGAAGTAGATGCCGGTACCCTCGGCCGGACGGTCCTTCAGCGAGGCGAACAGATGCATGCCGTCGCGATAGCCGTCGCCGTCGGCATCCTCGGAACGCGGGTCGAACACCCAGATGTCGCTGTAGGCGTTGTCTTCCACGATCCACAGCTTGCCGTCCGGGCCGCTCGCCAGGTTGTCCGCGCCCTTGAAGCCGGTGATACCGGCCGCCTGGTTCTCGAACGGGGCGTTCTTGCCGGCCGCGGCGACGTACCTGACCAGCGGCGCGTCACCCAGCTCGACCGCCATCACGGCGCCGGGGCCGCTGACGTTGGCGGCATTGTCGACGTCTTCGCAGGTCAGCGCGACATACAGCGTGCCCGCGATACGCTCGAGATCCTCGGGACGGCAGAACTCGGTGGCACCGGCGGCGCCGGCGGCCACGCGGGCGCTGATCTGCACCTGGTTCATATCCAGGGCGACCCACTCGGCGGCACCGGTCTTGGCGCCGTTCATCACCTTCAGGGCGTACAGCTGACCGCTGGACAGGTCACCGTAGTTCTCCGGCACGAACTTGTAGATGGAACCGTGGCGGTCCTCGTCGATGACGTACACATTGCCCTCGGCGTCGGTCTCGATGCCTTCATGCGACAGCGCGCCCAGCAGCGGACGCACGGCGACGCTTTCGGCGCTCATCGGATCCTTGGGATTCAGCTTGATTTCATACAGCAGACCGCTGGTGGCGATGGGATGATCCGGATCCGGCAGCGAGGCGGTGATGACTTCCTCGGCGAACAGCAGGGTGTGCCACGGCGTCCAGACCAGGCCGTCGAGGGCTTCCCAGTCGGCGCGCGCGGCCAGTTCCTTCGCTTCGCCGGTCTTCAGATCGAGCACCGACACCGCACCACCGCGGGTGCCGTCGACGCGGTGGTCGTTGTTGCTGGAGTAGCGCACTTCATGGGTGCGATACAGGTAGCGGCCGGCATGCTTCTGCGTCTCGTTGACGGTGTTCATGTCGGGCCAGTCGTTGGCGACGTAAATGTTCAGATCATTCTCGTCGGAAATGACGGCCTGGGTGAAACCCTCGGGTATGAGCCAGGGTGCGGTGGCGATGGCGGCGCCACCGTCCATCCCGTAGGCGGAGCCGGGGATGGGATCGAATCCCATCGGGCCATTGACGACCGTCGAATCGGCCTGGGCATTCGCGGCGAGCACCGCGGCCACGGCCAGGGCAAGCATGGACTTCTGCATCTGAATTCTCCTGAGACGCTGTGCGCTGTGATACGGGGGGTGACACCTCGTGTGCCACCCGCGCATTGTTCCCAGGTCGTGTTGCGGGGATGTGAAGGCCGCGTGACGGCAGGATGATCGCGTAGGGCGCATCGGGCCGCAGGCCGTCATGCGCCCCACCTCCGATCTACATGCCGTTCTTGTACACCGAGCGGTCGGTCGCACCGCTGGCGCGCACCTGACGCAGCGCGACGGCGTATTCCTTGAGGATCGTCAGTGCGTAGCGGATGCGGTCGCGGAAGTAGGCGTCGGCGCTCTGGTTGTTCGCGGCAGGATCGTCATTGAGCACCTGCTCGACGTTGCGCACGATGACGTGCTCGGGGATGTAGCAGATGCGGTTGTTCTTGTAGCTGCTCATGCGCAGCTCGGCCACTGGATAGGCACCGCCGTCGGCGGAGGACACGGTGACGATCAGTGCCGGCTTGTGGGCGAGCTCGCCCTTGCCCCAGAGCAGGAAGAAGTTCTTCAGCCCCGCCGGCACCTGGCCGTGCCACTCCGGCGCGACGATCACGAAGGCGTCGCTCGCGTGCAGCTCCCGCGACAACGGCTCCAGGCGCGCCTGCCAGTCCGGATCGCCGTCCCAGATGCCCTGGTCCCACAGCGGCAGCGGGTTGCCGGCCAGACTGAACAGCCAGGTCGCGTCGCACAACCCATACTGCTTCAGGCTCGCCTGGATATGGCGCGCGACCTTCTCGCTCTGGGACGGGTGCCGGTGACTGCCGCTGATGATGCTGATCTTCATGTCGGGTTCCTGGCCAACAAGGGGCCCGGCATTCTAGCAGGCGGGCGGCACACGGCCCAAAACCCGGTGCGGCCGGTGAAGAATCGGGTCTCAAGGAAAGCCGGGGGCGCGCCGAATCCAAGCCAGAACGATACCGGCATCAGGCCGGCGCGGCACACGGCGCCGGACCTGCCGGCCCAACCACAACGACAAGGACCTGGCATGGAGACAGATTTCCCGGAAGTGCAGCCCGAAGACTTCACGCGCATCGGCAGCGAGAAGCCGCCCCACATCAGGATCGAGGCGACCCTGATCGCGATCGGCGGCAGCGGTGTGCGCGGCAACGACTTCAAGCTGCGCGCGTTGAAGGCCGCGGGCTGGAAGTACGGGAAGATGATGCCGTACGGCAGCTACCCGCAGGTGGCCGCCGAGGCGTTCAACCGCGTCCGCTCCGCGCTGGCGCACAGCAGCGGTCCCGACCAGCTTCTCCAGGCGCTGCAGTCGGCCTGAAGCGTTCCCTCAGAAAGTGAGCTTGGCCTCGATCGCGTCCAGACCGGCGCGTGCGCAGGCCTCGTCGTCCTCGCCGGTCGGCGCGCCGGAGACCCCCACGCCGCCCACCACGCTGCCGGCGGCTTCGACCGGCACACCGCCGCCGATCATCAGGGCGTTGGTCACCTCGCGGACCCCCGACTGCGGCTTGCCGGCCTGGGTCAGGTCGGCCAGTGCCAGGGTGTCGGTGCGGAAGCTCACCGCCGTCCAGGCCTTGCGGGCCGCCGTATCCGGCGTGTGCGCGCCGGCATAGCGGTCGCGCAGCATGGCCTGCGGCACGCCGGCGCGGTCGACGACCGCCACGGCCACCTGGAAGCCCGCCTTGCGGCAGGCCTGCAGCGTCGCCACGGCCAGTTCCTGCGCGGCCTCGGGACTCAAGGTCTCGTAACTCACCAGCGCCGGCTCCTCGGCCGCACCGACGCCCAGACACAGGCCACAGCCCAGTACCGCACCCAACATCCGCGTCGCTGTCGTGCAATGCGTATTCATCTCGATGACCTCCTTGGCAGAGTCGTCGACCCGTGCCGGAAAAGGCACGACCCCCTGGAGTCTGATGATAGTCCACCGCGGCGGCACGACCGCCCATGCCGCGACCCGGTCCCGGCGGATACGCAAAAACAAAGAAGGGCGGCATCCGCCGCCCCCGGCCGCCAGCCGACGCGCTCTGACAGGCAGCTGAACAACGTGATCAGGGGCCGCGCGCGGCGGAAACGGGCGGAAAAGCGGCATGTACACGCGGTACATGCGTATTTTGAGCCCGTTTCCAAAGCGGCGAGGCACCCCCTCAGTGCATTTTTCAACAGCCCGCTAGACCTTGAACCGGGCGACCGCCGCCTGCAGGTCGGTAGCCAGTGCCGCCAGGGCCTCGCTGGCGGAAGCCGTCTGCGCGGCGCCGGCGGCGGTCTCGTCCGCGACCGAGTTGATGGTGGCGATGTTGCGGTTGATCTCCTCGGCGACCGCGCTCTGCTCCTCAGCAGCCGTGGCGATCTGGGTGTTCATGTCGCTGATCGAGGCCACCGAGCGCGTGATGGCGGCCAGCGACTCGCCGGCACCGGCCGCCTGCCGCACGGTCGTCTCGGTCTGCTCGCGACCACGCTCCATGGCGGCGACGGCATCCCGGGCACCGCTCTGCAGACGCTCGATCATGGTCTGGATCTCGCGGGTGGACTGCTGCGTCCGCTGCGCCAGGGTGCGGACCTCGTCCGCGACCACTGCGAAGCCGCGGCCGTGCTCGCCGGCGCGCGCTGCCTCGATGGCCGCATTCAGCGCCAGGAGGTTGGTCTGCTCGGCGATGCCGCGGATGACGTCCATGACGCTGCCGATGGCGTCGCTGTCGGCGCTCAGCCGGTCGATGGACTCGGCCGTCGCGACGATGTCGGCGGCCAGGGTGCGGATGGACTGGATGCTCTCCTCGACCACACGCCGGCCGCTCTGCGCCTCGCCATTGGCCTCGGTGGCGGCCACGGCGGCATGGGCGGCATTGCGCGCCACCTCCTGCACCGTCGCCGTCATCTCGTTCATGGCGGTCGCCACCGACTCGATCTCGGAACGCTGGCGCTGCACGCCGTCGCCGGTCGCCAGGGTGACGTCCAGCACCCCCGCGGCCGAGCCCGAGACCTTGCCGCTCGAATCCGTGACGTGCCGGACGGTGTCCTGTACGCGGGCGATGAACGTGTTGAAGGCGGCGGCGAGCCGGGACATCTCGTCCCGGCCCTCCACCGGCAGGCGACGGGTGAGGTCGCCCTCGCCGCCGGCGATGTCCTCCATCGACTGCACCGCCAGGCGCAACGGGCGCATCATCTGCGCCGACAGCCAGCCGAACACCAGCAGGCCGAGCAGCAGCGCTCCCGCGCCGACGACGAACATGTCGCGGCGGGCGTCGCCGAGCTGTTCGACGTAGCGGCTGCGGTCCATCGCCAGCTCCACGACGCCGAAGGGCGTGCCCGAGTAATCCTCGACCGCCGCGGCATACACGGCGAAGGGCGTATCGCCCTGTCCCGTCAGGCGAATGGCCGGGCCGCCACGGACGATGGCACCGAGGTCCACGTCGGCGAGGGCCATCCCGCCGGCGAAGGTCGGCACGAACGGCCGGAAGCCGTCGCCCTCGGCCAGGTGCAGCCCCACGGAGAGACCGTGCTGCGTCCCGAAGTCGCGGAAGAAATCCTCGCCGAAGGAGAGGCCGAACTCCACCGAACCGAGGTGGCGGCCGCCGTGGAATACCGGCACCACACCGCGGATGCCGAGACCGGCCACGCCCGACTCCACGCCGTGGATGCGGGTGCGCGTCGCGTTCACCGCGACGACGGTCTTGCGGAAACCGGACAGGTCGTCGCCGTACTGGCCGGGCTTGTGCGCCCGCAGGAACGACAGGGCCGGCGGGGTGTGGAACTGGAACTGCTCGACGCCGTAGTCCGCCGCGAGGCGCTCGAAGCCGTCTTCGACGGCGGCGTGCAGGGCAGCGCGATCGCCCGCCGCGAAGGCCTGGCGGACCGCAGGGTTCTGGGCGACCAGTTCGGCCAGCGCCTCGGCCATCAGCCCCTGCCGCTCGATGACGGCGACCATGTTCGCGAAGTGCACCTCGAGCTCGCGCCGCTCGGCCTCGGCGATCACCCCGGCCGTATGGGACTGGCCGACGGCCACGACCGCGCCTACGGCCGCCAGGAAGACGGCGGCGAAAGCGAGCTTGATGCGCGTGCCGAGCTTGTACTGATTGAACAACATGCTGACTCTCCCGGCCCTGCGGACTCGGTGCAGGGCCACACAGGACGGATGGGAAGCACGCGCCGGCGATGCCGAGCGCGTGCGTGCCCCCCGTAGCGACCGGCCGGCCGCCGGATTTAACCGGGAAAAGACGAGGTAATGGCGGGCGCTAGCGGCCGCAGCAGCGCTTGAATTTCCGGCCGCTGCCGCAGGGGCAGGGATCGTTGCGCCCCGCCCGGGCCGCCGCCGGTGCGCCGCCGGCGGCCACCCCGTCGACGTAGAGCCAGGCCCCGCCGACGCGCCGGAAGCGGCTGCGCTCGCGCAGGCAGCCGCGGCCCTCCGGCAGGCGGTAGCGGGCGGTGAATGCCACCCAGCCCGCCTCGCCGTCGGCACCCGCCCCCAGCACCTCGAGCCCGCACCAGTCCGGCTGGCCCCGCAGGTCCAGGTCCGCCGGGCGCGTCGCCGGGTCCCAGGTCGCGAGCAGGTAGGCGGCGTCGCGGCGCACGAAGGCCACATAGCGCGAGCGCATGAGTGCCTCCGGCGTCGCCGGCGGGCGGGTGCCGGCCAGGGCCGGACCGCAGCAGTCGGCGCAGGCGCGACCGGAGCCGCACGGGCAGGCCATGGCGTCGGAATGGGGCGGGTGCATGGGCGCATTTATCGCCAAAACCCCGCCCGTGTCCAGGCCGCGGGTGGACCGCGGGGCGCGCCGGGTGCTAGTTTCCGGCCTCCGCCTACGCACAGGGTCCCGCCATGTCTCCCCGCGAGCTCGTTCAGGGCAACGTGCAGTTGCTGTCGCTGCCCGAGGTCTGTCTGCGCATCCAGCAACTGGCGGACGATCCCTATGCCGACATCAGTGAGTTCGCCCA
This sequence comes from uncultured Gammaproteobacteria bacterium, assembly GCA_964458835.1. Classification (GTDB taxonomy): domain Bacteria; phylum Pseudomonadota; class Gammaproteobacteria; order Thiohalobacterales; family Thiohalobacteraceae; genus JAHJQQ01. Next base: position 12,555 of record CAYWKV010000002.1, read on the forward strand.
GCTGGTGGCCCAGGACCCGGCGCTCACCACGCGCCTGCTGAAGCTGGTCAACAGCGCCTGTTTCGGCTGCTCCGGCCGTGTCGACACCATCAGCCGCGCGGTCAACCTGGTGGGCATCGCCGAGCTGCGCAACATCACCCTGGCCATGGCGGCGCTGGAGGTGTTCGGCGGCTTCGAGCACGAGCACTTCGATCTGCTGGGCTACTGGCGGCATTCCGTCTATACCGCACTGACGGCGCGCTGCCTCGCCCGCCGCGCCGGCGTGCTGCATGCCGAGCGCCTGTTCACCGCCGGCCTGCTGCACGATATCGGCCGGCTGCTGATCTTCAACCTGCTGCCGGAATCGGCCGCGCGCATCCGGCAGCGCACGGATCAGGGCATGGACACCTGCGAGGCCGAGCGTGCGGAACTCGGCTTCGACCACGCCGAGGCCGGCAGCGCGCTGCTCGAACTGTGGCGGCTGCCGAAGGAACTGTGCGTCACCGTCGCGCTGCACCATGCGCCGGAGACGGCGCCGGCGGCGCGCCTGGAAACGGCCGCAGTGCACATCGCCAACCAGATCGCCCGCCAGGTCGAGGCGCTCGCTCCGGACGAGAAGCCGCGCAGCGATCCCTTCAGCGCCTGGACCGACCCGGCGGCACTGGCGGCGGCCGAGACACTGCCTCACATCGACGCCATCACCGCGACGATCTGGTCACAGGCGGGACTCGCGCCGGCGGTGGTGGGGGAGGCCGTGGCGGCGGCCGCGCGCGACTTCGACGAGGTCCTCGACATCCTCTACAGCGTCCCGTGAACGGCGGCGGCGCACCGCGAACTGTCGCGCGGCCTGTGTTGTCAAAGCACGTCACAGGCCTCAGCGATGTGACCGAGGACCCGCCCCTGCCGCCCCTCTGCGCTTGCTGGTACCATCTCCCCGCATGCTTCCCCTTTACATCCGCACTTCGCGCCCGGCGCGGATCATTCTCGGCGCCGCCCTGATCGTCCTGCTGGGCGCCTGTGGCGACCGGCCACCCGCCCCGGGGAACGGCGCCGGGCACACCGAAAAGCCGGTGCTCGTCACCGCCGTGACCGTCGCCACCGAGCCGCTGGCCCAGACCGTCGTGCGTACCGGCACGCTGCGCGCCCGCCGCATCGTGCGCCTGCACAGCCAGGAGGAGGGCCGCGTCGAGACCCTGCCGGTGTACGAGGGCGACCGGGTCGAGACGGGAACGCTGCTGGTGCAGCTGGACGACCGCCTGCTGCGCGCCGAATGGAACAAGGCCGAGGCCAACCGCCGCCAGGCCGAGCAGGATCTGGCGCGCCTGCGGCGCCTGGCCGGCCGCAAGCTGGTCTCCGAGGACGAGCAGCTGCGCGCCGAGACCGCGCTGCGCATCGCCGAGGCCGAGGAGTCACTGCTCAAGACGCGCCTGGGCTACACCAGCATCCGGGCGCCGTTCGACGGCGTCATCACCGAGCGCATGGTCGAACCGGGCGACGCCGCGCCGCGTTTCGCCCATCTGCTGACCCTGGTCGATCCCGATTCGCTGGTGACCGAGGTGCCGATCTCCGAGCTGATCCTGCCCACACTCGCCGTCGGTGATGCCGTGGCGGTGCGCATCGACGCGCTCGGCACCGAGACCTACGCCGGGCGCATCGACCGCATCCATCCCACCGTCGATCCGAATACGCGCCAGGGCGTGGTCGAGATCGCCCTCGACCCGGTGCCGCCCGGCGCCCACGCGGGCCAGCTGTGCCGCGTCTACCTGCCCGGCGAGGCACGGCCGCGGCGCACCGTGCCGCTTGCCGCCCTGCGCCAGGATGCGCAGGGCGAGTACGTCTACACCGTCGACGCCGAGGACCTGGCGCGGCGCACGCCGGTGCGCAGCGGGATGTCGCTGGGGGAACGCATCGAGATCGTCGACGGCCTCGCCGACGGTGACCGCGTCATCACCCGCGGCTTCATCAATCTGGCGGCCGGCAAGCCGGTGACGATCGTCACCGCGCCGGATGCCGCGCCAAACGCCCCACCAGGCGCCGCACCGACGCCGCAGCCATGAGCGCACCGCCGGTTCCGGCTGCCCCCGGACGCAGCGGCGGCATCGCCGCCTGGTCGATCCGCCATCCCATCGGCGTCACCATGATCACGCTCGCCGTGATCGTGCTGGGCGTCTTCTTCTCGCTGCGCCTGCCCATCGACCTGCTGCCGAACATCGTCTATCCCGAGGTGCGCGTACGCATCCTCGATCCCGGCGTATCGGCCGGCATCATGGAGGACCAGATCACCCGCAATCTCGAGGAACAGCTGGCGATCACGGAAAACGTCATCGATCTCGTCTCTACCAGCAAGGAGGGCGAGAGCTCGGTCGACATGTGGTTCCCCTACGGCACCGACATCGACATCGCGCTGCGCGACGCCAGCAACCGGCTCGACCGCGCCATGCGCTTCATGCCGACGACCATCGACCCGCCCATGATCTACAAGAGCGATCCGCAGCAGATACCCGTTGCGGAGTTCGTCGTCAGCTCGGCGCACCTCGATCCGGTGGAGCTGCGCAGCTACGTCGACTACACGCTGTCCAGATCGTTCATCAATCTACCGGGGGTGGCGTCGACCGAGGTCGGCGGCGGCCTGATCCGCGAAATCCAGATAACGCCCGACCTCGAACGCCTGGCGGCGGTGGGCCTGACCAGCGCCGAGCTCATCGAGCGCCTGCGCGAGGCCAACCGCGACGTGGCGGCCGGCCGGCTGCACGCCGGGGCGCGCGAATACAGCAGCCGCACCGCCGGCCGCTTCCGCAACGTCGAGGAGATCCGCCAGCTGCCCATCGTGGTGCCCGGCGGCAACAGCCTGCCGTTGCGGGAGCTCGCCGAGATCCGCGACACCCACGAGGACGAGCGGCTGCGCGTACGCTTCGACGGCGTCGCCGGTGTCAAGCTCACCATCCAGAAACAGCCCACCGCCAACGCCGTCGCCGTGGTCGATGCCGTCATGCAGCGCATGCAGTGGCTGCGCGACACCGGCCAGTTGCCCGCCGACGTGACCATCAGCACCGTGTCCGACCAGTCCATCTACGTGCGTTATGCGCTCAACAACGCGATCGGGGCGGGCCTGAGCGGCGCGGGGCTGGCGATGGCGGTGGTGTTCCTGTTTCTCGGCGACCTGCGGCGCACGCTGGTGATCGGCAGCGCCATCCCCATCGCCATCGCCGTCACGCTGTTCGTCATGGAGTTCACCGGCCTGACCCTGAACATCATGAGCCTGGGCGGACTGGCGGTCGGCATCGGCATGCTGGTGGACAGCGCCATCGTCATGCTGGAGAACATCCACCGCCATCAGGACGAGGGTGAGGACCCGCTGCACGCCGGCATCCACGCCGCCACCGAGGTCAACAGCGCCATCGTCGCCTCGACCAGCACGAACCTGGCGGCCGTGCTGCCGTTCCTGATGATCACGGGGCTGTCGGGGCTCCTGTTCCGGGAGCTGATCATCACCGTCTCGGCCGCCATCTTCGCCGCCATGCTGGTCGCGCTGACGCTGGTGCCGGCCTGGGGCGCGCGGCTGCGCCCGGAGCGCGAGCGCGGTGAGGCCGGCTGGCACCGCGCCTTCAACCGGCAGACCGAGAGACTGCAGCACGCCTATGGGCGCCTGCTGCGCGGCCTGACGGCGCGCCGTGGCGCACAGCTGCTGTGCCTGTTCGCGTTCGTGGCGCTGCTCGGCCTGAGTGCGCCGAATTTCCTCACCGGCAAGGAGATCTTCCTGCCGGATCTGGATGAGGGCCGCATCACGGTACGCGTGACCGGCGACACCGGCACCGCCATGGAGACCATGGACGAGGTCGCCCGCCGCCTGGAGGCACTGTTCCACAGCCAGGCCGAGGTCGACTCGGTGTTCACCACCACCGGCGGCTTCGTCTTCGGACGCACCGCGCGCGAGCTGTCCAGCCGCGCCACCCTGCAGGTGCAGCTCAAGCCGCTGGACCAGCGCGCCGTCTCGTCCAACGAGTGGGTCACACGCATGAACGCGGAGATCGAGAAGCTGCAGCTGGTCGGCTACAAGATCATCATGCGCGTCGCCGGGCTGCGCGGCCTGCGCGTCGGCGCCGGTGAGGACGACGTCGCCTTCCGCATCCAGGGGCCGGAACTCACCACCCTGCAGGCGCTGGGCCCGCAGGTGGTGGCGGCGCTGGGCGAGACGCCCGGCCTGCGCAATCTCTCCTGGACCGGCGAGGAGACCCAGCACGAACTGGCGGTGACCGTCGATCGCGAGCGCGCCACGCAACTCGGCCTGAGTGTCGACGATATCGGCATGGCGCTGCGCTTCGCGCTGGACGGCGAGATCGCCGGCGACTTCATTGCCGACGACCGCCAGTTCGACATCCGCGTGCGGGTTCCGCAACCCGAGATGAAAACCGTTTCCGATCTGGAGAGTATCCTGCTGTTCGCGTCCGAGGGCGATCGCCCCGCGGTGCGCCTGAGCGATGTCGCCCGGGTCGGCCTGACCGCCGCGCCCACGGAGATCCTGCGCTATCAGCAGGAGCGCATGGTGGAGGTCTATGCCTCCCTGACCGGCGACCGTGCACTCAACGAAGTGATGGAGGACGCGCAGCGGCGGCTGGCGGCGCTCGATCTGCCGGCGGGGTATCGGGTGTACGACATCGGCGCCTTCACCGAGCTGCAGGAAGGTCGGCAGATCGCCGGCCTGCTGCTCGCGCTGGCGCTGTTCCTGGTGTTCGTGGTCATGGCCGTGCAGTACGAGTCGCTGCGCAACCCGCTGGTGATCCTGCTGAGTGTGCCCTTCGCGGCCACCGGACCGGCGCTGGCGCTGCCGCTGCTGGGCGTGCCGCTGTCGATGCCGGTGTGGCTCGGGCTGATCATGCTCGCCGGCATCGTCGTCAACAACGCCATCGTGCTGGTGGAATACATCGAACTGCTGCGCGCAAAAGGCAGGTCCGCGCACGAGGCCATTGCCACGGCGGGCGAGCTGCGGCTGCGTCCCATCCTGATGACGACGCTCACGACGGTGGTAGGCCTGCTGCCGCTGTCGCTGGGCTGGGGCGAGGGCGCGGAGATGCTGCAGCCGCTGGCGCAGACCATGGTCTGGGGGCTGAGCTTCTCGCTGCTGGTGTCGCTGCTGCTGGTGCCCGTGGTCTATCTTGGATTCCACCGCATCGCCCCGCCCGCCAGCGGCGCGAGCTGAGCACCGACCGGCCCGGGCGCGGTTTTTTCGGCACACTGCTACACTGCCCTTCGGCCACGAGATCGAGGTGGAGACTCATGAGCGACCAAACCCCTGTCATCAAGAGCGAGCCGCTCTACCAGCTGCTGCGCGCCGGCAAGGTGGAAGACTTCAACCGGCGGCGGCAGGCGGGCGAGCGCTGCGATCTGACTCGGTGTGATCTCCGTGGACTGGATCTGCGCGGCCTGCAGGCCGACGGCCTGGATCTCAGCGATAGCTACTTTCGCCAGACCGACCTGCGCGGAGTCGATCTGAGCAATGCGCGGCTGATTGGCGCGAGCATCCACGGTGCCAAGATCTCCGGGGTCTACTTCCCGGTCGATCTGCCTCCCGACGAAATCCTGATGTCGCTGGAGCACGGCACCCGGCTGCGCTACGGCACCCCGGTGCGCGCCTGCAAAGAGTGATGCACGGCGCTCAATCGCGCCGGTACAGCGCGATGTGGCTCGCGTGCGCGAAGGGTGCGCGCGCCACCACCGGCAGGGCCCGCGCCAACGCCCGGCGGAGCTGCGGCGCGGTGGCGTCGAGCTCCTGCGACAGCGCCATCAGCAGCGCCGGCGGCGCCGGCAGCGGGCCGTCGGACACGGCGGCGCCGCCCACGCCCCAGCGCAGCAGCGCATCCTCGCCCAGGCGCCAGCCGTCCCGATCGTCATGGAAACGCGACCAGGCGCGGTCGACCAGCTCCCGCAGCCGACGGTGATCGTCCTTGTCCGCACCGAAGACATCCGCGTAGGTGCGCAGGCCGGCGGCGACGAAGGCGTAGTCCTCCAGCTCCGCCGGAACCGCCGGGTGGTCCTCCGGACGCACGCGCACCAGGCGGCCGTCGACGAAGAAATGCGTCGCCACGAAGTCGCGCTGGGCCCGCGCGGCGCGCGCATAGCGGCCCTCCGGCCGGCCCGCATCGAACGTGCGCGCGGCTTCGCTCAGCGCCGTCAGCATCAGGCCGTTCCAGCCGGCCAGGCGCTTGGTGTCGACGGGCAGTCCGCGCGCGGCGCGTGCCGACAGCAGGCGGAGGCGCAGTATCTCCAGGATCTCGTGGACCTCGGTCGACGCACGGCCGGACTCGTGTGCCAGCGCACCGATGCCCAGGCGCGGGATCAGATGATGGCCACCGTCGAACCCCGGCGCGCCGTCCAGTCCCCAGAGGCGTTCCAGCAACGGGAAGTACGGACCTGCCAACCGTTCGATCTCCGCCGCGTCCCATAAATAGTGGGCGCCCTCTTCGCCTGCGGCATCGACCGCCGACAGTGCGGCGACGTAACCGCCGCCCGACGCCGCCATGTCCCGCAGCAGGAACTCCAGTGTGTCGCGCGCGACGTCTGCGTAGCGCATCTCGCCGAACAGCTCCGCGGCGCGCAGATACACGACGGCGAGCTGGGCGTTGTCGGAGAGCATCTTCTCGAAATGCGGCAGCTGCCAGCCGGGATCGGTCGTGTAGCGGAAGAAGCCCCCGCCGAGATGGTCGCGCAGGCCCTGCGCGGCGATCTGCTCCAGCGTCAGCCGCAGGAACTCCGCCAGACGCGGATCCGGCCTGCGCGTCTGCAGCTCCAGCAGCGCGGCCAGCTGCGGCGCCATGGGGAACTTGCTCTGCGCGCCGAAACCGCCGGCGAGCTCATCGGCCAGCGCCAGCGCCTCGTCCAGCAGCCGGTCGTCCAGGTGTCGCGCAGCAGGGCTTTCCCCGGCATCTGCAGACTGAGCTGCACGGGCATCGGCAGCGGCGCGCGCCAGATCCGCGAGCCGGTCCGCATCCCGCGACCAGCGCCGGGCAAGATCCTCCAGGAAGGCCCGGAACTCGTGCGGCGGCAGATACAGCGCACCGGCCAGCGGATAGCCGTCGGCGGTGAGGAAGACATTCGCCGGCCACCCCGCCTGACCGCGCGTCCGGCGCAGGAAATCCATCAGTCCGGCATCGACCGTCGGCGACCATTCGCGGTCGAGTTTCACGGGAACGAAATGGCGGTTGATGAGGGTGGCGATGGCGGGATCGCGATAGCTCTCCCGCTGCATGACGTGGCACCAGTGGCAGCTGAAATAGCCGGTCGACACCAGCAGCAGCCGACCCTCGCGCGCCGCGTATTCAAAGGCCTCGGCGCCCCACACCTGCCAGCGCACCGGATCGTCCGCGTGCATGGCGAGATAGGGCGAGGGGTGATCCGCGAGCCGGTTGCGCAGCGGCGCGTCGGCGCGGGCCGCGGACAGCGGCGTGAACGCGAGCAGCAGGACCAGGATCAGCGGGATGGGTGGCACGCCTCCCCTCCTTGCCAACGGGCCGGGCCGCGGCAGGCGCTTACGGCTTGGGCTCCGCAACGTCCTTGCGCTCGCCCGCCTCGATGCGGTCGAGCTCGGCGTCCATCTCGGCCTCGGTCATGGGCTCGAAGGGCGCGGCCTCGGCGTCGGCGTCGTCCTTCTTCGGAACGAAGCGCCGCGCCATGAAGACACCCAGCTCGAACAGCAACCACATCGGCACCGCGAGCAGCGTCTGCGAAATGACGTCCGGCGGGGTCAGCAGCATGCCGATCACGAAGGCGCCGACGATGATGTAGGGGCGCTTCGCGGCCAGCGCGTCCGGCGTCGTCACGCCCATCCACACCAGCACGAAAGTGGCCACCGGGATCTCGAACGCGACACCGAAGGCGAAGAACAGCGTCAGCACGAAGTCCAGATACTTGCCGATGTCGGTCATCATCGCCACGCCCTCGGGCGCGGTGCTGGTGAGAAAGGCGAAGATCAGGGGGAACACCACGTAGTAGGCGAACAGGCCGCCCAGGTAGAACAGCAGCGTGCTCGACACCAGCAGCGGCACGACCATGCGGCGTTCGTGCCGGTAGAGACCGGGCGCGATGAACGCCCAGAGCTGGTAGAGCAGAAACGGCACGGCGATGAAGATCGCCAGCACCAGCGCCAGCTTGAAGGGGATGAGAAACGGCGATATCACTTCGATGGCGATCATGGAGCTGTTCTCGGGCATGTGCCTGAGCAGTGGCTCGGCGAGCACGGAGAACAACTGGTTGGCGAAGGGCGCCAACGCCAGGAAGACGACGAGTACGACCACGACCATGCGCAGGATGCGGTCGCGCAGCTCGATCAGATGGGCGAGGAACGGCTGCTCCACGTCGCCGGTGGAGTCGCGCTTGGGATCAGGTGTTGCCATGCTGCCTTGACGGGGACTGATCCGTTACCTGGGCGGGGTCGGCGTTCTCGGCATCACGCGCCGCCTGCGCTTCCGGACTGAAGAATTCCCGGGCCGCCGCCGTGGCCTCGTCGATCTCCTCGACGATCTCGTGCAGGCCGGCGGAATCGGCCTGCTTCTCGAGCGTGCGCTTGAGCTCGTCGGCAGCCAGCTCGCGCTGCACGTCGGCCTTGACGGTCGCGATCATGCGGCGCGCGCGGCCCATGTACAGCCCGGCCGTGCGCGCCACGCGCGGCAGCCGCTCCGGTCCGACCACGACCAGTGCCACAATCGCGACGAGGACGAGTTCCCAGAAACCGATATCGAACATGATGTCAGGGACTAGGGGCTAGGGGCCAGGAGGAGGCGCGGAAAACGGGTGGTTTTCCTAGAACCTAGTCGCTAGTCCCTAGCCCCTGATCTTATGCCTTGTCCTTCTCTTTGGCGGTCACTTCGCCGTCGATGGTGCGGCCGCCCGGCTGTTCGAGCTGATCCTTGTCGGCGCCCTTCTCCTCGCCTTCCTTCACGGCGCTCTTGAAGCCCTTGACGGCGGTGCCCAGGTCGGTTCCCAGCGTGCGCAAGCGCTTGGCGCCGAACAGGACCAGCACGATCGCCAGAACGATCAGAAGCTGCCAGATACTGATGCCACCCAATCCCATACCAACTCCTCCAGCCGCAACCTTGGCGGCGTTGCAAATCCAGGCCTATTCAGGCGTGCGGGCCGCCTTCTCCTCCAGTCCGGAGAGACCGAAGCGGCGGTCCAGTTCGCGCAATACGTCCGCGGGACCGAGGTCCTGCTGCGCCAGCATGACCAGGGTATGAAACCACAAATCCGCGGTTTCATAAATCAGGTGCTCCCGTGAACCATCCTTCGCGGCCAGGATGGTCTCGGTGGCCTCCTCGCCCACCTTCTTCAGAATGGCGTCGAGGCCCTTGCTGTAGAGCCTGGCGACGTAGGAACTGTCGGGATCAGCGCCCTTGCGCGCCTCCAGGACCGCGGCCAGTTGCTCCAGGATATCGCTCATGCCCCACCACTCCCGCTTACTTGTAGATGGCGCCGGGGTCCTTCAGCACCGGCTCCACCGCCTGCCAGCGCCCGTTCTCCAGCCGATGGAAAAAACAGCTGCGCCGGCCGGTATGGCAGGCGATGCCGCCGACCTGCTCGACCTTCAGCAGAATCACGTCCTTGTCGCAGTCCAGGCGGATATCGCTGACGGTCTGCACGTGCCCCGATTCCTCGCCCTTGCGCCACAGCCGGCGGCGCGAGCGCGACCAGTATACGGCGCGCCCCTCTTCCACGGTGAGTGCGAGGGATTCGCGGTTCATCCAGGCGAACATGAGCACCTCGCCGGTCGCGGCGTCCTGCGCGATCACCGGCACCAGGCCGTCCGCGGTCCACGTGATCTCATCCAGCCAGTTCGTGTCCATGTTCGCAATACGCTCCGGCGTCTCGATAGGACGCCCCAGGTGGCGGATTTATTGCAGACGCCGATTCCGCGTGGAAATCCGGAAATGGCGGGCCGGGCGGCCCGCCTACAGACGGACTTCCACGCCGGCGGCGGCCATGTGCGCCTTGGCCTCGGCGATGGTGTAGGTGCCGAAGTGGAAGATGCTCGCGGCCAGTACCGCGTCCGCGCCGCCCTCGCGCACACCTTCGACCAGGTGATCGAGGGTGCCCACGCCGCCGGAGGCGATCACCGGCACCGGCACCGCGTCGCTCACCGCGCGGGTCAGTTCCAGATCGAAGCCGTCCTTGGTGCCGTCGCGGTCCATGCTGGTGAGCAGGATCTCGCCGGCACCGTATTCGACCATGCGCCGCGCCCACTCGACGGCGTCCAGGCCGGTGGGCTTGCGCCCGCCATGGGTGAAGATCTCCCAGCGGGCCGGCTCGCCTTCGGCGCTGACGCGCTTGGCGTCGATGGCCACCACGATGCACTGCGAGCCGAAGCGCTCGGCCGCCTCGCGCACGAATTCCGGCCGGTTCACCGCCGCGGTGTTGATCGCGACCTTGTCGGCGCCGGCGTTCAGCATCCGGCGGATGTCGGGCAGCGCGCGGATGCCGCCGCCGACGGTCAGCGGGATGAATACTTCGCCGGCGACCTGCTCGACGACGTGGACCATGGTCTCGCGATCGTCGGAACTGGCCGTGATGTCCAGAAAGGTGATCTCGTCGGCGCCCTGCTCGTCGTAGCGGCGCGCGATCTCCACGGGATCGCCGGCATCGCGGATCTCGACGAATTTCACGCCCTTCACGACCCGGCCGGCATCGACGTCGAGACACGGGATGATGCGTTTGGCTAGCATAAATTCAGGTCCTAGATCCTAGGTCCTAGGGACGTACGACCAAGCTTGGGAGCACGGTTTTCCCTCGGCCCTAGCACCTATCGAACAGTCCTAATTGCAGGACAGATTTTGTAGGAGCGGGGGGGGGGGGCGGGGGCGCGGGGGCGCGCGGACAGCGCGGGGCCGAGGCAGG
>CAYWKV010000002.1:23424-25153 GCA_964458835.1 uncultured Gammaproteobacteria bacterium
GAACGGTCCTGCGCAGACCGGTTCGCGGGCAAAGCCCGCTCCTACAAATGCCGTGTTCTGTGGAAAGCCCAATAGAGCCTGGAACCCAGCTCCTCAATTCCACACATCGTCGGTTCATTAAGTTCAGGTCCTAGGTCCTAGGTTCTAGGGGCTTGCAGCCAAGCTTGGGAGAAAGGCTTTCCCTCGGCCCTGGCACCTAGAACCCAGAACCTCATCCTCGTAAATCGTCGACCAGCTTCTGCGCGGCGGCGAGGTCGATGCTGCCCTCGTACAGCGCGCGGCCGATGATGGCGCCCATGATGCCTTCGTTCTCCACGGCGCACAGGGCCTGGATGTCGGCCATGCTGCTGACGCCGCCGGAGGCGATCACGGGAATGGTGATGGAGCGCGCCAGCGCCAGCGTGGATTCGACATTGACACCGTTCATCATGCCGTCGCGGCCGATGTCGGTGTAGACGATCGCCACGACGCCGTCGCGCTCGAAGCGCTGCGCCAGCTCCTGCACGTTGTGGTGCGACAGCTTCGACCAGCCGTCGATGGCGGCCTTGCCGTCCCGGGCGTCGAGCCCGACGATGATGTGCCCGGGAAACTCCATGCACAGATCGTTGATGAAGTGCGGCGCACTGACTGCCTTGGTACCGATGATCACGTAGCTGACGCCGGCATCGAGGTAGGCCTGCACGGTGTCCTCGTCGCGGATGCCGCCGCCGACCTGGATGGGCAGATCGGGAAAGGTCTCGGCGATCTCCTTGATCACGGCCGCATTCACCGGCTGGCCGGCGAAGGCGCCGTTCAGATCGACGATGTGCAGCCGGCGCGCGCCGGCCTCCATCCAGCGCCGCGCGACGTCGACGGGGTCGTCGGAGAATACCGTCTCGTCGTCCATGCGTCCCTGGCGCAGACGCACGCATTTGCCGTCTTTCAGGTCGATGGCGGGTATCAGCAACATGAGCCTTTCCTCTGCGCTTGATCGGGTTGCGAAGGTTGATCCAGGGACGAGTCTAATCCTGACCGTCCCAGTTGACGAAATTGGCGAGTAGCCGCAGCCCAACGTGCTGACTCTTCTCGGGGTGGAACTGCACGGCGAACATGCCTTCGCCGCGCAACGCGCTGGCGAAGCTCAGACCGTAGCCGGTGGTGCCCGCGCAGCTGCGTTCGTCGGCCGGCTGCGCGTAGTAGCTGTGCACGAAATAGAAGCGGCTGTCCTGTTCGATGCCGGCCCACAGCGGATGCGGACGCTGATGCACCCGATTCCAGCCCATGTGCGGAATCTTCAGGCGCGCGCCGCCGCCCGCGTCATCCACGAGCCCGTTGGGGAAGCGCCGCACCTGGCCGGGAATCAGCCCCAGGGCCGCCGTGCCGCCGTTTTCCTCCGAGACATCCAGCAGGGCCTGCATGCCCAGGCAGACGCCCAGCAGCGGCCGCTTGCCGGCCAGACTGCGGATCAGGGCGTCGAATTCCAGCCGTCGCAGTTCCTCCATGCAGTCGCGGATGGCACCGACACCGGGGAAGATGACGCGGTCGGCGCGCTCGATCGCGGCGCGCTCGGCCGTGACCACGACGCGCGCATCGCCCGCGACGTGCTCCACCGCCTTCGCGATGGAATGCAGGTTGCCCATGCCGTAATCGATGATGGCGACGGATGTCATAGTAATGGCAATGAGTGGAAGCGGGCGGAAGGTGAGGCGCTCGCGCCGAGAGGCCGCCCTGGGGCGGAAGGTGAGGCGCT
>CAYWKV010000002.1:25253-71708 GCA_964458835.1 uncultured Gammaproteobacteria bacterium
CGGAAGGTGAGGCGCTCGCGCCGAGAGGCCGCCCTGGGGCGGAAGGTGAGGCGCTCGCGCCGAGAGGCCGCCCTGGGGCGTGCCCGCGAACCGCGTGGAGCAAAGCCGGTTCGCGGCCGGGGGCCGCTCCTGCAGGATTGTGTGTGTGATGACCCATGGCGACGGGCTTCAGGCAGCCGCTCAGAGGCTCCCCTTGGTGGAGGGGATGCGGCCCTGCATGCGCGGATCCGGCTCGGCCGCCATGCGCAGGGCGCGGCCGAAGGCCTTGAAGATGGTCTCGGCGATGTGATGGGCGTTCATGCCGCGCAGCGCATCGACGTGCAGGGTGGCCGGCACATGGTTGACGAAGCCCTGGAAGAATTCGCGCAGCAGGTCCACGTCGAAGTCGCCGATGCGGGCCCGCGGGAACTGGACGTGGTACTCCAGCCCCGGCCGACCGGAGAAGTCGATCACCACCCGTGACAGCGCCTCGTCCAGCGGGACGTAGGCGTGGCCGTAGCGGCGGATTCCCTGCTTGTCGCCCAGCGCCTTGCCGAAGGCCTGGCCGAGGGTGATGCCGACGTCCTCGACGGTGTGGTGGGCGTCGATGTGCAGGTCGCCCTCCGCCTGGATGTCCAGATCGATCAGCCCGTGGCGGGCGATCTGGTCCAGCATGTGGTCCAGGAAGGGTACGCCGGTGCCGAAGCGCGCGGCGCCGGTCCCGTCGAGATTGACCTGGACGGCGACGCGGGTCTCGAGCGTCTCGCGCCGCACCTCGGCCTGTCGTTGGGTCATGGTCGGATCATCCGAGCGGAGGGGCACACGGCACGCCGTGCTGAACCGGTCTTCATCGAATTAGTATCTAGCAATCAGGTGAAAACACCGCGACCGGCCCGGCGAGCTGACGCGCGGCACGGTCCCGATCACGGGGCTGAGGGGGAATCCTATAGGAAAACCACTTCCGAGAGAACCACCTGCGGAACGAGCGGGAAAGCCCAAGTGGCATTTTCGGATCGGGTGACCTAGCCTGTAGTCGTATGCCGTTAATCGCCGCGGAATTGATTTAGCTCAAACAATCTGCTCCAATCAACCTGCCATCGCCGGCCGATGAAGGAACTTAGTCTTTGGGTATCATGGATTCTTCCGCCGTCAACCTGAGCCGCATCCAGGCCGCCTGCGAGAACTGCAGTCTGCACCAGTTGTGCCTGCCGCTGGAGCTCAACCACAGCGACATCGAGGAGCTCGAGCGCATCATCAAGCGCCGGCGCCCGCTGCAGCGGGGCGAGCGCCTGTTCCAGGCGGGCGACGCCTTTTCCTCGATCTATGCCATCCGCTCAGGATCGGTGAAAACCTTCACCGTCACCGACGACGGCCAGGAACAGGTGACCGGCTTCCATCTGCCCAGCGAGCTGGTCGGCCTGGACGCCATCACCACCGCCCACCACAACTGCACGGCCGAGGCCCTGGAGACCACCAGTGCCTGCGAAATCCCCTTCGACATGCTGGAGGATCTGGGCACCCGCATCCCCGGCCTGCAGCGCCAGCTGCTGCGCATCATGAGCCGCGAGATCCTGGAGGATCAGGACATGATGATCTGGCTGGGCAAGAAGAGCGCCGAGGAACGCCTCGCCTCGCTGCTGCTGCGCATCTCCAAGCGCTTCAGTGACCGCAACTTTTCTGCCCGCGAGTTCAATCTGAGCATGTCCCGCACCGACATTGCGAACTACCTCGGCCTGGCGGTGGAGACCGTCAGCCGGCTGTTCTCGCGCTTCCAGACCGACGGCCTGTTGCGGGTCGACCGCAAGCATGTCGTGATCGAGGACATGGCAGGCCTGCAGCGCATGGCCAACCACGACCCCCGCGCCTCCCAACGGGGCCGCAGCCACGGCTGAACCCGGCGTATTAGAATATAATTAACCTTGTTTGATGTGCGTCATTGTCGACGCAAAACCCCTTCTGCAGAGTGGGATCACCCGCCATTCCCGCGCGCAACGCCTGGAAATGACGGGCGGTCCGTGTTCGGAATCTTGCAGCGCAGAAGGACTCAAGTCATGACACCTCAAGCAAAACTCACCCTCGTTTCGGCCGCCCTGGCCGCCACCCTCGGCCTCGCCGCCGGCCCCGTCGCCGCCGTGCAGAGGGGCGACGTCCTGGTCCGCGTCGGCGTCGCCCACGTCGCCCCCGATGCCGACAGCGATCCGGTGCCCGGTTTCGGCGCCGCCTCCAAGGTGGACGTCGATAGCGCCAGCAGTCTGGGCCTGAACTTCACCTATATGGTCACCGACAACATCGGGGTCCAGGCCCTCGCCGCCTGGCCGTTCAAGCACGACATCGAAGGCGCCGGCTCGATCGCCGGGGCCGGCAAGGTCGCCGAGACCAAGCATCTGCCGCCAACGGTCACCGTGCAATGGCACTTCGCCCCGCAGCGCAGCATCCGACCCTTCGTCGGCGCCGGCATCAACTACACTAATTTCTTCTCCGAAAAGACCATGGGCGCCATCGCCGGTACCAGCCTGAAGCTCGACGACTCCTGGGGCCTGGCCGCCGAGGCCGGTGTCGACGTCGACCTCAGCAGCACCTGGTTCGTCAGCGGCCAGGTCTGGTACATGGACATCGACACGGAAGCGACCGTCAATGGCACGGCCTCGTTCGACGTCAACATCGACCCCTGGGTGTTCATGGTCGGGGTCGGCACCAAGTTCTGACCTGAGTCGGTGGGCGGGCGCCCGCCGGACGCCCGCCCGCGGTTTCCCTCCACCTTAGCCACAGCCTGAGGTATTCCATGGATACAGCATCCACGTACAACTATAAAGTCGTGCGCCAGTTCGCCATCATGACCGTGGTGTGGGGCATCGTCGGCATGCTGGTCGGCGTGCTGATCGCCGCGCAGCTGGTCTGGCCGGCGCTCAATTTCGACATCCCGTGGCTGACCTACAGCCGCCTGCGTCCGCTGCACACCAACGCGGTGATCTTCGCCTTCGGCGGTTCGGCGCTGTTCGCGACCAGCTACTACGTCGTGCAGCGCACCTGCCAGGCCCGGCTGTTTTCCGATGGCCTGGCCGCCTTCACCTTCTGGGGCTGGCAGCTGGTCATCGTCCTGGCCGCCGTCACGCTGCCGCTCGGCATCACCAGCAGCAAGGAATACGCCGAGCTGGAATGGCCGATCGACGTCCTGATCACGCTGGTGTGGGTCTCCTACGCGCTGGTATTCTTCGGCACCATCCTCAAACGACGCACCCAGCACATCTATGTCGCCAACTGGTTCTATGGCGCCTTCATCCTGACCATTGCCGTGCTGCACCTGGTCAACAGCGCCGCCCTGCCGGTGACCGCGACCAAGTCCTACTCGGTGTATCCGGGCGCCATCGATGCCATGGTGCAATGGTGGTACGGCCACAACGCAGTGGGCTTCTTCCTGACCGCCGGCTTCCTCGGGATGATGTACTACTTCATACCGAAGCAGGCCAACCGGCCGGTGTATTCCTACCGGCTGTCGGTGGTGCATTTCTGGGCGCTGATCTCCACCTACATGTGGGCCGGGCCGCACCACCTGCACTACACCGCCCTGCCGGACTGGACGCAGTCGTTGGGGATGGTCTTCTCGCTGATCCTGCTGGCCCCGTCCTGGGGCGGCATGATCAACGGCATCATGACGCTGTCGGGCGCCTGGCATAAGCTGCGCACCGATCCGATCCTGAAGTTCCTCATCGTGTCGCTGTCGTTCTACGGCATGTCGACCTTCGAAGGCCCGATGATGTCCATCAAGACGGTGAATGCGCTGTCGCACTACACCGACTGGACCATCGGCCACGTGCACTCCGGCGCGCTGGGCTGGGTGGCGATGGTGTCCATCGGCTCGATGTACTTCCTGATCCCGCGCATGTTCGGCCGCGAGCAGATGTACAGCGTCAAGCTCATCGATCTGCATTTCTGGGTGTCCACCATCGGCGTGGTGCTGTACATCGCCGCCATGTGGATCGCCGGCGTGATGCAGGGCCTGATGTGGCGCGCGGTGAACGACGACGGCACCCTGACCTACAGCTTCGTCGAGTCGCTCGAGCGCATGTACCCGTTCTACTTCGTGCGCTTCCTGGGCGGCGTGGTGTTCCTCGCCGGCATGCTGATCATGGCCTACAACGTCGTCAAGACCGTGTCCGGCCAGCGCGCCGTCGAAGCCCCCATTCCGCAGGCCGCCTGAGGAGGACATCGCCATGAGTCATGAAGTCGTTGAAAAAAATGTCGGCCTGCTGGCGCTGCTCGTCATTCTGGTGATCAGTGTCGGCGGCCTGGTGGAGATCGTGCCGCTGTTCTTCCTGAAGAGCACGACCGAACCGGTGGACGGGCTGCAACCCTACACGGCGCTGCAGCTGGAAGGCCGCGACGTCTACGTGCGCGAGGGCTGCTACGTGTGCCATTCGCAGATGATCCGACCGTTCCGCGCCGAGACCGAACGCTATGGCCATTACTCGGTCGCCGGCGAATTCGTCTACGACCGTCCCTTCCAGTGGGGCTCGAAGCGCACCGGCCCGGACCTGGCGCGCGTCGGCGGCCGCTATTCGGACGACTGGCACCGCGTGCACCTGATCAATCCTCGCGACGTGGTGCCCGAGTCCAACATGCCGGGCTTCCCCTGGCTGGCGGAGAACGTCCTGGACGGCGTGCACACCGCGAAGAAGCTGGAGGTCATGCGCACGCTCGGTGTGCCCTACACGGATGCCGACATCGCGGGCGCGCAGGCGGCCGTCGCCGGCAAGACCGAGATGGACGCCCTGGTCGCCTACCTGCAGAACCTGGGCACCGCGATCAAGACCCGGAGGTAGCCGTCATGGATCTGGTCACACTGCGTTCCATATTCACCGTTCTGGTCTTCGCCGCCTTCATCGGCGTGTGGATCTGGGCCTGGAGCGGCAAGCGCAAGCGGGCATTCGACGAGGCGGCCAATCTCCCCTTCGTGGAGGACGGTCCGCCGGTCAAGACGAACAAGCAGAAGGATCCGAGCCATGAGTGATTTCACGTTCTCGAGTGAGTTCTGGAACTGGTGGGTGATCGTGCTCACCGTCGGCAACATCCTCGCCTGCTGGTGGCTGATCGCCTGGACCAGCAAGCGGCGGGCCGGCGAGGCGGCCATGGGCGAACCCACCGGCCACAGCTGGGACGAGACCCTGCAGGAGTTCAACAACCCGTTGCCGCGCTGGTGGTTGTGGCTGTTCCACATCACGCTGGTGTTCGGGCTGGTGTACCTGGCGCTCTATCCCGGCCTCGGCAAGTTCTCCGGGGCCTGGGGCTGGACGCAGGAGGTTCAGTACGACCGCGAGATGCAGCGGGCGGCCGAGCGCTTCGAGCCGATCTTCGCGGCCTATGCGGAGCAGGATCTCGCCATGCTGGCGCAGGATCCGGAGGCCCTCAAGATCGGCCAGCGGCTGTTCCTGAACTACTGCGCGACCTGCCACGGTTCGGACGCCCACGGCAGCACGGGTTTCCCGAATCTCGCCGATGGCGACTGGCTCTATGGGGGCGAGCCGGAGACTGTCAAGGCCAGCATCCTCGACGGCCGCCAGGGCGCCATGCCGGGCTGGCAGGAAGCACTGGGCGACGCCGGCGTCGAGGAGGTCACGGCCTACGTGATCCAGCTCAGCGGCCGCGACGCCGACGCCGCCAAGGCCGAGGCGGGCAAGGCGCGCTTCGAGGCGATGTGCGTGGCCTGTCATGGCGCGGACGGCACCGGCAACAAGGCCCTCGGCGCGCCGGACCTGACCGACAGCGTCTGGCTGTACGGCGGCTCGCCCGGCGTTATCCGCCAGTCCATCGCCAACGGCCGCAACGGCGTGATGCCGGCACACCGCGAATTCCTCGGCGAGCACAAGGCGCACCTGCTCGCGGCCTATGTGTACAGCCTGTCGCAGTAGTATCGGCGGGACGCATCGAGGCCGCCGGTGGTCCCGATGCGCCCCGCCCATGAACAGTCCGCAGGGTGCGTCGGCGCAGCGACGCACCGAGGCAGGCCCGGCGCGTCAGGCTGCGCCTCGACACACCCTGCCCGAACCACCCTACGACCATCGGCTTCCTCTGCCCGCAGTGACATCATGACCGATACGCAGAACACCCCCGCCCAGGATGCCTCCGTCGAGGAGGAGCTCTACGCCAAGCGCCAGAAGATCTACCCGCGCGAGGTGCACGGCGTCTTCGCCGGCTTGCGCGTACTCGGCGTGCTGGTGCTGCTGGGCCTGTACTACGTCGTGCCCTGGCTGCGCTGGGACGGCCATCAGGCGGTCCTGTTCGACCTGCCGGCACGCAAGTTCTACATCTTCGGCCTGACCTTCTGGCCGCAGGATTTCTTCTATCTGGCCTGGCTGCTGGTGATCGCCGCGCTGTCGCTGTTCTTCTTCACTGCCCTGGCCGGCCGCCTGTGGTGCGGCTACGCCTGCCCGCAGACGGTCTGGACCGAGGTCTTCCTGTGGATCGAACAGAAGATCGAGGGCGACCGCAACAAGCAGATGAAGCTCGACCGCGGCCCCCTGACTGCGCGCAAATTCCGCCTCAAGGCGACCAAGCACACCGTCTGGATCCTGTTCTCCGCCTGGACC
This sequence comes from uncultured Gammaproteobacteria bacterium, assembly GCA_964458835.1. Classification (GTDB taxonomy): domain Bacteria; phylum Pseudomonadota; class Gammaproteobacteria; order Thiohalobacterales; family Thiohalobacteraceae; genus JAHJQQ01. Next base: position 31,817 of record CAYWKV010000002.1, read on the forward strand.
GGCTTCACCTTCGTCGGCTACTTCACGCCCATCACCGAGCTGTGGCAGGCCCTGACCGCGCTGCGGCTCGGCCCCTGGGAGACCTTCTGGATCGTCTTCTACGGCTTCGCGACCTACGGCAACGCTGGCTGGCTGCGCGAGCAGGTGTGCATCTACATGTGCCCCTATGCGCGCTTCCAGAGCGCCATGTTCGACCGCAACACGCTGATCATCTCCTACGACGAGCCACGCGGCGAGCCGCGCGGCGCCCGCAAGCGCAGCCTCGACCACCGCGCTGCCGGCCTCGGCGACTGCATCGACTGCACCCTGTGCGTGCAGGTCTGTCCGACCGGCATCGACATCCGCCACGGGCTGCAGTACCAGTGCATCGGCTGTGCCGCCTGCGTCGACGTGTGCGACCAGGTCATGGAGAAGATGAACTACCCCAAGGGCCTGATCCGCTACACCACCGAGAACGCCATGGAAGGCAAGCCCGCACACGTGTTGCGGCCGCGCGTCCTCCTGTACGGCGCCCTCCTGCTGGCGCTGGTGGGCGGCCTGGTGTACGCCATCAGCCAGCGCGTGCCCATCGAGCTGGACATCATCCGTGATCGCAATACCCTGTATCGCGAGACCGATATGGGGCTGGTGGAGAACGTGTACACGCTGAAGCTCATCAACATGGACAATGTGGCGCACGACTACCGGCTGACCGTGTCCGGCCTGCCGGGCCTGGAGCTCGACGGCGCGGCCGGCGGCATCCATCTGGAAAGCGGCGAGGTGCGCGACTTCCCGGTCCGCGTGCGTATCGATCCGATCCACCTCCAGCGCGCCAGCAACGAGATCGAGTTCAGCCTCGAAGCGATCGACGCCCCGGATCTGCACACCACCCAGGTCGGGCGCTTCATCGGCCCGGCCGCAGGAGCCCAACCATGACCACCGCCCATCCGCAACGGCAGGCACCGCCCTGGTACCGGCAGTTCTGGCCCTGGTTTCTGATCGCCCTGCCGGCTACCGCCGTGGCCGCCGGCATCGCCACCCTGATCATCGCCGCCGCCGACCCCGACGGCCTGGTGGTCGACGACTATTACAAGGAAGGCCTGGCGATCAACCAGACGCTGGAGCGCGACCGGCAGGCGCAGGCCCTGGGGCTGTCCGGACTGGCGCGGCTCGACCCGGCGGCGGGGCGTATCGTGGTGACGCTGAACGGCGCCGACGCCGTGGCGCCGGACGAAGCCCTCGAGCTGCGCCTCGTCCACCCGACGCGGCCGCACCTCGACCGGGCGCTGCCGCTCGCCCACGACGGCGACGGCCGGTGGAGTGCCGCACTCGATACCATCGCGCCGGGCCGCTGGCATGTGCAGCTGGAATCGTCCCACGGCAACTGGCGCATCGCCGGGCGGCTCGCCCTGCCCGACCAGCAGCAGGCCCTGCTGCAGCCGAACACGGACTGAAGCCGAAACGCCCAGGACACTCATTTCAGCCACGGAAGCACACGGAAGACACTGCAATGTCACAGCGTCGCGAAGTCCGGACTCGGCAGCTGTCCATGCTTTCCGTGTGCTTCCACAGTAAATGCAGTCTGCAGGCTGAACAACGAGCTCACCGGGAGAACCTGCCGCCATGAATGACATTCCGCTGATCCAACGCGTCATCGCCATCCTCTGGCCGTCGTTCCTCACCTCCGGCGTGGCGACGATCCTGTTCTTCACCGCCTTCGACCCGCAGCAGCTGCTGCTGGAGACCCGTTTCGCCGGGATCAGCCGGCTCGGCGCCTATACCGTCGGCTTCTTTCTGTTCTGGATGCTCACCACCGTCAGCAGTGCGCTGACCTGCTATTTCCGGCAGCCGTGCGAAAAGACCAACCGCAGCACCTAGGCCGGGCGCGCGCCCGGCGCGGTATGTGATGATGGCCACGGAACCACACGGAAAGACACGCAGTGGTGCCGGTCGAAAGTGTGCCTTCCATGTTCTTCCGTGTGGTTCCGTGGCCAGTCCGAACCCGGACTGCACCCGGCCGGCACAGGCCGGAGTTCGCTGCGGTTACCCCCACCTACGATGTACGATCCCGTTCCCCGCCGACCTGCAGCCAGAAGGTCACCGGGCCGTCATTGGTGAGGCTCACCTGCATATCCGCGCCGAAGCGGCCCGTGGCGACGTCGGGGTGGCGGGCACGGGCGCGCCCGGCGAGATGGTCGAACAACCGCTCCCCCTCCTCCGGCGCAGCGGCGGGGGTGAAGCTCGGACGCATGCCCTTGCGCGTGTCGGCGGGCAGGGTGAACTGCGGCACCAGCAGCAGGCCGCCACCGACGTCGCTCACACTGAGATTCATTCTGCCGCCGGCATCGGGAAACACGCGGTAGCCGAGCAGGCGCTCCAGCAGCCGATCGGCCTGGGACTCGCCGTCGCCGCGCTCGACCCCGATCAGCACCAGCAGGCCGCGGCCGATGCGGCCGACGGTCTCGCCCGCGACGACGACGCGTGCCTCGGTCACGCGCTGCAGCAGCCCGATCATCCCAAGAAACTCACGGCAGCCATGGAGGCACACGGAACACCCTGAAATAACATAGCGTCGCGATGCCCCGGCTCAGTGCCTCGCGGGTGCGTCGTGCTGTTGCGTGAAGCATGGGATCTTGTCCGTGTTCTTCCGTGTGCTTCCGTGGCCAACGCAGGTTTTGGAATCATGCCAGCCGGTCGGCGAAGGCGTCGGTGGCGCGCACCAGCGCGTCGACGATACCGGGCTCGGTGGCGGAATGCCCGGCATCAGGAATGACTTCCAGCCGCGCCTGGGGCCAGACCTCGTGCAGTGCGAAGGCCTGCTCGACCGGGCACACGACGTCGTAGCGGCCGTGCACGATGACGCCGGGGATGTCCTCGAGGCGGTGTGCGTCGCGCAGTATCTGATCCGGGCGCAGGAAGCTGCCGCGCATGAAGTAATGGCATTCGATGCGCGCCAGGCTCAGCGCCGTGAACGGATTGCCGAAGTGGTCGATCACCGACTGGCGCGGCAGCAGCGTCGCTGTGCGCCCCTCCCACAGTGACCAGGCCTTGGCCGCAGCCATGCGCGTCACCTCGTCGCTGCCGGTCAGGCGCGCGTGATAGGCCTCCACCATCCGGTCGCGCTCGCCGGGTGGAATGGGCGCGAGGTAGTCCTGCCAATAGTCGGGAAACAGAAAGGAGGCGCCCTCCTGATAGAACCAGCGGATATCGCGCGGCCGGCAGAGAAAGATGCCGCGCAGCACCAGGCCGAGCACGCGCCCCGGGTGGGTCTCGGCATAGATCAGGCCGAGCGTCGAACCCCAGGAACCACCGAACACCAGCCAGCGCTCGATGCCCAGGTGCGCGCGGATGCGCTCGATGTCGGCGACCAGGTCCTGGGTGGTGTTGCCCTCCAGTGCGGCGTGCGGCGTGGACTGCCCGCAGCCACGCTGATCGAACAGCACGATGCGGTAGCGCGCCGGATCGAAGAAGCGCCGCTGGAAGGGCTCGCAGCCGGCACCCGGGCCGCCGTGCAGGAACACCACGGGGATGCCCGCCGGATTGCCGCTCTCTTCGACGTACAGCTGATGCCCGCCGTCGACCACCAGGGTGTGACGGACATAGGGCTGGATATCGGGATAAAAACCCTGCATGCGGATGACCTCGTCTGCGTGATGGCGGATGGGCGTTACGGGAAATTCCTACAGGGCAGTTCTCGCCGCGCCGACAGCGGTCCACCCCGGACAGTGCCATGATCGGCCGTGCTCCCAGCGAGCCTGGCGACCGCCGGGCACCTGGAGTCTAGGGACATTCGGCGCCCGGGAAAAGCGTGGTCTTTGCGGGGAGAGAGGACGGCGCCATTGAACGGGCGCGCTTCACGGACGGAATTGAGATCGCCTTCCAGCCTCGTTCAGGGATCGGCCCGGTGAACTGCACCGGGTTTCTTTTTTTTGGGGCGCAAAAAAACAGGGCCCTCGCGGGCCCCGTTTCCTCATCGTCCAGGCTGAGACGATCAGATGAACAGACAGACGTCCGCTTCACGGCCCATGGGCAGGAAGTAGGTCGCGCCGACGTAGTCGACACCGCCGATGAACTCGTCGTGGCTGAAGCCGAACACGTCCACGGTCATCTGGCAGGCGTACATCTTGACGTCGGCCTCGATGCACAGCTCGCGCAGTTCCTCGACGGTCGCGACGCCCTTGTTCTTGAAGGTCTTCTTCATCAGGCCGGTGGCGACCTTCTCGAAGCCGGGGATGCCGGCCATGATCAGGTTCGGCATCGGCCAGGTGATGCCCTGAAACCACTTCGGACCGAACGGCATCTTCATCGGCATGGCCGGGTTGCCCAGCGGGCTGACCTCGGAGGGGATCTCCTTCTTCAGCAGCAGCAGGCCGTAGAAGGTGAAGAAGATGCTGGCTTCCCAGCCCAGCGCCGCGGCGGTGGAGGCCAGGATGAAGGGCGGGTAGGCCCAGTCCAGCGTGCCCTTGGTGGCGATGATGGCCATCTTCGGGGTCTTGCTGGCCTCGATCTCGGCCAGTTTGCTCGGCAGCAATTCGTCCAGCTTCTGGTTGAGCCATGCGTCCAGCTGGCCGTTCTGCATTGCGTCTGTAGACATTTCTGTCCTCCTCCTAGCCGCGTTGTTTGAGTTCGGGCGCGTACAATCGCCTCCGCCACACCGGAGAAGCAACTGCCGAGTCCTTATGGGTAATGATCAGTCGATCAGCCTTCTGCGATTAATTTATTTGGTGCGCCTGCCGTGCCGACAGGCGCCCTGCGAATGCCGGCGAATCGTCTCGTGAAGGTCATGCCCCGGCGCGACGCGCCGGACCTGCAATATATTCCGCCCAACCCGAGCGAGTCAACGCAGGGCGGCTAGCACTGCTCCCAGGGCAGGCCGCGGAAGCGCCAGCCGCCCGTGCTGCTGCGGTGATGATGGGCATCGAGATCCCCCTCGAACCCCTCGGTGACGTTGTAGACCTCCTGGAAGCCGCTTTTCGCCAGCAGCTTGCCGGCCTCGAGCGAGCGCTTGCCGCTGCGGCAGATGAGGATGACGGGGGCACAGTCGACGGCGCCGTCGGCGGCGCACACGCCGCCCAGCAGGAGCTGGCGCACCTGGGTCACGAAGTGCGGATTGACCTGCCAGTCGGGCTCGTCGATCCAGGGCACATGGATGGCCCCGACCGGGTGGCCGACGAACAGATATTCCATGTTCGAGCGCACGTCGACCAGCAGCGCGCGCGGATTCCGCTGCAGGTAGTCCCAGGCCTCCTGCGGCGAAATGCCGCGCACTTCGGTACCTTCGGCCATAACCATCCCCTTCACCGTCGCGACTCAGTATAGTGGCGCTTTTGCGGGCCGCAGCCCCGACGGCATCATCCGGCCCGCCCGACGAACCGGTGGAGACCATGCGCGACAGCCCATCCATCAGACCGCCCAAGGCGCTGCTGCGGCCCGTCGGCCGCGCCATCGCCGACTACGCCATGATCCGCCCGGGAGACCGCATCCTGCTCGGCCTGTCCGGGGGCAAGGATTCGCTGTCCCTGCTGCATATCCTGCGCCACCTGCAGCGGCACGCACCGGTGCGTTTCGAGATCGGCGCCATCACCGTGGACCCGCTGGTGGACGGCTTCGACCCCTCCGTCCTGCAGCCCTACCTGGCCGCGCTGGGCGTGCCCTACCATTATTTGCGCGAGCCCATCATGGAGCGCGCCCAGACCCACATGCAGAAGGACTCCTATTGCAGCTGGTGCGCGCGCATGAAGCGCGGCGTCATGTACACCAGCGCCCGCGCCCACGGCTACAACGTCCTCGCGCTGGGCCAGCACCTGGACGACCTGGCGGAGAGCTTCCTCATGTCCGCCTTCCACGGCGGGCGCCTGCAGACCATGAAGGCCCATTACCTGAACGACGCCGGCGACCTGCGCATCATCCGCCCGCTGGTCTATGTCCGGGAGCGGCAGTTGCGCGCGTTCGCCGAATCGGCCGCGCTGCCCGTGATCCGCGACAACTGCCCGGCCTGCTTCCGCATGCCCACCCAGCGCGCGCACATGAAGCGGCTGCTGTCCCAAGAAGAATCCCACAATCATCGGCTTTTTCAGGCATTACTCGCGACGATGCGCCCACTCATGAACCAAAATAGCGCCGATACCATAAAACAACTGACAGAGCGCCACCGATCCGGGGCGACTACGCCGACCGATGCAGAGATTCTCGCCGAAAAAGGCCATTTATCGGCAACACCCCGATGAGTCAGGGTATTTTTATGAAATTGTGGGACTGCCCATGAGATCAATCGCAACGGTTGTGGTGTTAGTGGTTTTATACACCCAATCTGGCACATGCCGCGGCCCATGCGTGCCTGCCTGATCACCGCCCTGCTGCGCGGCCTGGCGACCCTGCCGCTCGGCTGGAACCGCCGTCTCGCCTCGGCCGTCGGCTGGCTGCTGACCGTCCTGCCCAACGCCCTGCGCCGCCACAGCGCCGCCAACATCCGACTGTGCCTGCCGGAGCTCGACGCCCCCGCGCAACGGCGATTGCTGAACCGCTCCATCGTGGAAACCTGCCGGACCGCCTTCGAAGCCGGCCCCCTCTGGCTGTGGCCGGAGGCGCGCATCCGGCCGCTGATGGGCGAGGCGCTCGATGTGGAACCCGTCGATGCCGCCGTGCGTGCCGGCCGTGGCGTGATCCTGGCGACGCCCCATCTGGGCAGCTGGGAGATGGCCGGCCATTTCTGTGCCCTGCGCTGGGGCATCACCAATCTCTACCGCCCCCCGCGCATACCCGAGCTGGACACCCTGATCCGCCGCGGCCGGGAGCGCCTCGGGGCCCGCATGGCGGCCACCGACGCCCGGGGCATCCGCCGGCTCTATCAGGCGCTCGCGGCCGGCGCGGTGATCGGCATCCTCCCCGACCAGGACCCCGGCGACGACGGCGGCGTGTTCGCGCCCTTCTTCGGGGTGCCGGCGAACAGCATGGTGCTGCTCGGGCGGCTGGCGCGGAAGACCGGCGCGGCGGTGTTCTTCGGCTTCTGCGAGCGCCTGCCCGGGACCCAGGGCTACCGCTTTCACTTCCTGCCGGCCCCGGACGGGATCGCCGACCCCGATCCGGCCGTCGCCGCGGCCGCCATGAACCGCGGTGTCGAGGCCTGCGTGCGCCGCTGTCCGGAACAGTATCAGTGGAGCTACCGCCGCTTCCGCACCCGGCCGTCCGGCGCGGCGAAGATCTATTGAGAGCGCGGGGAGAAAAAGGGCGCTGCCCCAAATGGCACTTACTTATAACCGATTGACGCCTGTAGGAGCGGCCTCTGGCCGCGAGCGGCATGGAGCCCGCCCCGTTCGCGGCCAGAGGCCGCTCCTACAGGCGCCATGTCAAACGGTTTGCTAAAGATCAATAAGCCGATACCTTGAAAAAATGACCACGGAACCCACGGAAAGCATACATTGCGCAAACCCGGCGTTATCTCGCTGCGGTCGGGCTGCCGGATTTTCATAATGAGTCTTTTTCCGCGTTGCTCCGTGGATTCCGTGGCCAAGAAGGATCAAGTAAGTACCTTTCGGCTCTGACCCGAATCCCGGCCTATCCCGCCTTCTGCAGTCGCTTGAGGAAGACCCGCATCTCTTTGGCCGCCTGCTTGTCGCCCTTGCGTTCGGCCACCTCGATGCCGGTCGCGTAGGCCTCCTGGGCGGCCGCGCCGTCGCCGGCCTCCGTCAGCGCCTTGCCCAGCATCTTCCAGGCCGCCGAGTAGTCGTGATCGTGCTGCACGGCACGCTGCAGGTGCAGTGCCGCGGCCCGGGCGTCGCCGGCCTTCAGGTATTCGGTGCCGAGGCTGTAGCGCAGCAGGGCGTTGTCCTGCCCGCCTGCCAGCATCTTTTCGAAATTGTCTATGAGGCTCATGAGACTGTCCCGATGGTGTCGATGCGGCACGCTCAGATGCGTGCGCCGATGAACTGCACCTCGCCGCGCAGGCCGCGCGCGGGGTCGCCCGCTACGCCGTCCTCGCGGTACAAGTGGACGCGCAGCTGCGCGAACAGGCGCAGGAGTTCGCCCGTCTCCAGCCGGTAGACCGGATTGCGCGGCCCACGATCGCCCACGCGCTCCGGGCCGAAGGTCTGGTAGAACAGCAACCCGCCCGGCTGCAACGCCGTCACGATCGCCGGGGCGATCCGGCGGTCGAGGAAATAGCCTACCGTGATCGCATCGTAGCATGCCGGCGGCGGCGGCTCCGCCACCACGTCGCGCACCTGTGTCGCGACGGCCAGGCCCTCCCGCGCGGCCGCCGCGGCCAGCTGGCCGATGGCCACGGCCGACAGATCCCAGGCATCCACCGCCAGCCCGGCGCGTGCCAGCAGCAGCGCGTTGCCGCCGCGGCCGCAGGCCAGATCCAGCGCGCGGCCCTGCGACGGCAGCAGGTGGACGTAATCGCGCAGCACGGCGGCCGGCGACGGGAGCGCATCCGGCGCATCGCGGTAGCGCTGATCCCAGCCGGCGCGCTCGTCGGACACCGCCGTCAGCGCCGCCAGAACGCCGGTGACAACAGCACCAGCACGGTGAAGATCTCGAGTCGCCCGAGCAGCATGGCGATGCACAGGACCCACTTGGCGATGGCGTTGATGTCACCGTAGTGGGCGGACACGTTGCCCAGGCCCGGACCCAGGTTGTTCATGCAGGCGGCCACGGCGGAGAACGCCGTGACCTGATCGAGCCCCGTGGCCATCAGGATCAGCAGCATGATGCCGAAGGCCGCGATATAGGCAGCGAAGAAGCCCCACACCGCATCCACCACCCGGTCCGGCAGTGGTTTGCGGTTGATCTTGATCGGAATCTGCGCATTGGGATGCACCAGGCGGGTGATCTCACGGCCGACCTGCTTGATGAGCAGCAGGAAGCGGATCACCTTGATGCCGCCGCCGGTGGAGGTGGCGCAGGCGCCGATAAAGCTGGTGAACAACAGCAGCACGGGCAGGAAGCCCGGCCACGCATGATACTGGGCCGTGGTGAAGCCGGTGGTCGTGCCGATGGAAACGGCCTGGAACAGGCCGTGATGCAGGGCGCTATCCCAGCTCGAGAAGGTGCCGGTGATGGCCAGATAGACCACGGTGACGCCGGCGGTCAACGCGAGGATGGTGAGATAGGCCCGCACCTCCGAGTCCTGCGCATAGGGCCGGAGGCTGGCGCTGCGCCAGGCGGTGAAATGCAGCGCGAAGTTGATGCCGGCGAGCAGCATGAATACCACGGCGATCATCTCGACGGCGGTGCTCTGGAAATACCCCATGCTGAGATCGTGCGTCGAAAAACCGCCGATGGCCACGGTCGCGAAGCTGTGCGCGACGGCGTCGAACGGGTCCATGCCGGCGATCCAGAAGGCGGCCGCGCACGCCGCCGTCAGCCCCAGATAAATGTACCAGAGGGCCTTGGCGGTTTCCGTAATGCGCGGCGTGAGCTTGGTGTCCTTCATCGGGCCCGGCGTCTCGGCACGGTACAACTGCATGCCGCCGATGCCCAGCATGGGCAGCACGGCGACCGCCAGCACGATGATGCCCATGCCGCCCAGCCATTGGAGCTCCTGGCGGTAAAACAGGACCGACCTGGGCAGGTCGTCCAGGCCGGTGAGAACCGTCGCGCCGGTCGTCGACAGGCCGGAGATGGATTCGAACACCGCGTCGGTGATCGACATGTCGGGCCGCTCGGCCAGCGCCAACGGCACCGCACCGGCCAGGCCCAGCACCAGCCAGAACATCACCACCACCACGAAGCCGTCGCGCAGCCGCAGCTCACGGCGCCGGTCGCGCACCGGCCACCAGCACACGAATCCGACCGCCAGGACCAGCACGAAACCATAGACGAACGGCAACAGGGCGCCGTCGCCGTACCACAGCGCCACGCCCACGGGCGGAAGCAGGGTGGTGCTGAAGATCATCAGCAACAGACCGAGGATGCGCTGGATGGATACGAGCTGCATGGCCGTTCAGTGGTCCGGTGAAAGGCGGCGAGCAGGCCGGCCGCCCCTCACGAGCGCAGCCATTTCCCGCATGTCGGGCCGCCGGCCTCCCGGATCCGTCATCAGAGGAAGGTGACGCCGACCTGGAACAGCCGCTCCACATCGGCGACGCGCCGCTTGTCGACGAGGAACAGGATCACATGGTCGCCGCTCTCGATGACGGTATCGTGATGGGCGATGATCACCTCGTCGCCGCGCACGATGGCACCGATGGTGGTGCCCACCGGCAGCTTGATATCCTCCAGCGCGCGTCCCACGACCTTCGAGGTCTTGGGGTCGCCATGAGCCACGGCTTCGATGGCCTCGGCCGCTCCGCGGCGCAGGGAGTGCACCGCCACCACGTCGCCGCGCCGGACGTGCGTGAGCAGGCTGCCGATGGTGGCCTGCTGCGGCGAGAGCGCAATGTCGATGGCCTCGCTCTGCACCAGATCCACGTAGGCGGCGCGATTGATCAGCGACATCACCTTGCGTGCACCGAGGCGCTTGGCCAGCATGGCCGACAGAATGTTCGCCTCCTCATCGTTGGTCAACGCGCAGAACACGTCGGTGTTCTCGATGTTCTCCTCGAGCAGCAGCTCCTCGTCGGCGGCATCGCCCAGCAGCACGATGGTGTTTTCCAGGCTTTCGGACAGCATGCGGGTGCGTTCCGGGTTGCGGTCGATCAGCTTGACCTGATAGCGCCCCTCCAGCGCCTGCGCGAGACGCATGCCGATATTGCCGCCGCCCGCCAGTATGACGCGTTTGATCGGGCGGTCCTCCCGGCGCAGCTCGCCCATCACGGCACGTATGTCGCTGCGCGCCGCGACGAAGAACACCTCATCGTCCACCTCGATGACGGTGTCGCCCTCCGGGGTGATCGGCCGGCCGCGCCGGAAGATCGCCGCGACGCGCGCCTTGGCCTTGGGCAGCTGATCACGCAGGGCGCGCAGCTCCTGGCCGACCAGCGGACCGCCGTAATAGGTGCGCAGCGCCACCAGCTGCACCTTGCCGTCCGCGAAATCCAACACCTGCAGGGCGCCGGGATAGTCGATCAGCCGCTGCACGTAATCCGTCACCAGCTGCTCCGGACTGATCAGGACGTCGATGGGCAGGGCATCCTGCGAGAACAGGCGCGGCTGACTGAGGAACTCCGCGGCGCGCACGCGTGCGATCTTGGTCGGGGTGTGAAACAGCGTGTACGCGACCTGACAGGCGATCATGTTGGTCTCGTCGCTGTTGGTCACGGCGATGATCATGTCGGCATCCTCGGCGCCGGCGCGCTGCAGCACATCCGGATGGGCACCGTGGCCGACCACGGTACGGATGTCCAGGCGATCCTGCAATTCCAGCAGGATGCGGCTGTTGGCGTCGACGACGGTGATGTCATTGAACTCACTGGCGAGGTTGTCCGCCACGGAGGAGCCCACCTGGCCGGCACCGAGAATGATGATCTTCATGGGCACACCCGCACGCGGGAACGCGCCGTGCCAAACGGAAACAGAGGCTCATCCGACGAACCGACCCGTGAATGCCGCATAACTTGGATCACTTCCCCTTGGTGTCGATGCCGAGCGCCTTGAGCTTGCGGTACAGATGAGTCCGCTCCATGCCGACGCGCTTGGCCAGCTTGCCCACACTGCCGCCGACGTCGGCCAGCTGATGTTCCAGGTAGGCCTTCTCGAACTGCTCGCGCGCCTCGCGCAGCGGCAGATCGAAGGGCAGGGCGGCGCCACCCGCAGCGGCGGCCACCGCCTGTGCGCCCAGCGCGGAATCCACTTCCTCGACCGTGATCTCCTCGCCGGCGCCGAGGATCAGCAGGCGCTGCACGAGGTTCTTCAGCTCACGGATATTGCCCGGCCAGGCGTGGTTGCGCAGGCGGTTCTGCGCCGCCACGGAGAAATGCCGGTAGGGCAGCGCCTCGCGGGTCACGAAGAAGTCGACATAGTAGTTGAGCAGATCGGGAATGTCTTCGCAGTGTTCCGCCAGCGCCGGAATGCGCAGCGGTACCACATTCAGGTGGTAGTACAGGTCTTCGCGGAAATCGCCGGCGGCGACCTCCTGGGTCAGGTCGCGATGGGTGGCCGCTATGATGCGCACATCGACCCGCACCGGCTCGCTGCCGCCCTGGCGCAGGAACGAGCGGGTTTCCAGGACCGACAGCAGCCGCGCCTGCGTCTGCTCGTCCATGTCTGCGATGTCATCGAGATAGAGGGTGCCACCGTGGGCCTGCTCGAAGCGCCCGTAGCTCAACCGCCCGCCCTCTTCGCTGCCGAACAGTTCGACGGCCGAGGTGTGCGGCGACATCGAGCCCACGCCGACCTCGACGAACGGGCCCTGACGGCGCGCGCTGTGGTTGTGGAGGTAATGCGCGAAGGTCTTCTTGCCGGCGCCCGGCTCGCCCGTGATCAGCACCCAGCTGTCGTGCTGGGCGATGCGCCGCGCCTGTTCGCGCAGCCGCTGCATGGCCTCGCTGCGCCCGACCGGCTCCGGAACGATGGGCTCGAGGCGCTTGAGGCCGGTGTTCTCGCGCGCCAGCTGATCGGCCTCCAGGGCACGTTCCACCGTGAGCAGGAGCTTGGCCAGCGAAATGGGCTTCTCGATGAAGTCATAGGCGCCCAGGCGCGTCGCCTCGACCGCCGTCTCGACCGTCCCATGACCGGACATGACGATCACGGGGCACGGCAGGGCGCCGCCGTCGCTCCATTCGCGCAGCAGGGTGATGCCGTCGACGTCCTCCATCCAGATATCGAGCAGGATCAGGTCGGGCCGCCGGGCGCGGCGCGCACGGCGCGCGGCCTCGCCGTTTTCGGCGACGCCGACCTCGTAGCCCTCTTCCTCGAGGATCTCCTGGACCAGGGAGCGGATGTCCGGCTCGTCATCCACCACCAGTATGTATGCAGCCGCCATAGTTGTTGGGTCTGTTTGGTGGGCTATCGCACCGGCAGAGATTCGGGCGCCGGGCTGAGTATAAACCCTATGCGGGCGGTTGCACCAAGGCGGCCGCCGGTGCGGTTGCGGGCACCTCGACGGCGCGCAAGCGGATGCGCACCAGCGCGCCGCCCTCCGGCGCGTTTTCGGCGATCACCATGCCGCCGTGCTCCTCGACGATCTTCTTGACGATCGCCAGGCCGAGCCCGGTACCCTTGGGTTTGGTCGTCACGTAGGGCTCGAACAGCTGGTTCAGGACCGTGTCGTTGAAGCCCGGCCCGCCGTCGCTCACGGACAGCTCGACGAAGCGCCGTTCGTCCTCGACCGCCACGCGGGTATGCAACATGATGTGCACACCGGGCGGAAGGCCCACAACCGCCTCCTGGGCATTCTTGATCAGGTTGTGCAGCAGCTGCCGCATACGGCCGGCATCCGCCTCCACATACGGATTGCCTGGATCCAGTTCGGCACCGACGCGCTGGTTGCCGCCGGCGCCGCGGTACAAATCGAGCACTTCGCGCACCAGGCGATTGAGATGCACAGGGCGCAGCTGGACCTGTGGGGCGCGTGCATATTCGGAAAAGGCGTTGACCATCTCCTTCATGGTCTCCACCTGCTGCACGATGGTGTGCGTGGACCGGTCGAGGATCTCGGCATCCTCGGGCGCCATGCGCTCGAGGAATTTGCGTCGCAGGCGCTCCGCCGACAGCTGGATGGGCGTCAGCGGGTTCTTGATCTCGTGGGCGAGACGCCGCGCCACCTCGCCCCAGGCGGCGTCGCGCTGAGCCTGGATCAGCGCGGTGATGTCGTCCAGCACCAGGACCAGCCCGCCCGGCCGGGCGGCATCGCCGGGCAGCGTCGCCGCCCGGCAGATCAGCACCTGCCGGCCGTGCGTACCGAACAGCGTCACCTCCTCGGTCCACTGACCGCTCGCCTCGCGGCGCCGCGCCAGGATCACGTTGATCAGCGGCTGCAGATACTGGTGCTGCCCGGCCAGGTGTTCCAGTGCGATGCCGGCACAGTCCTGCGGATTCAGATCGAGAATGCGCCCGGCGGCGTCGTTCACGGTCCGTACCTGCAGATCCGGCGCGAGACTGACGACGCCGGACGACAGATTCGCCAGCAGCGCCTCGAGATAGGTACGCTGACCTTCGATCTGCTGCTGGCTGCGGCTCGCCTCGTCGCGCGCATAGGCCAGGCGGCGCGTCATCACGTTGAAGGACTGCACGAGGATGCCGAGCTCGTCGTTGCCGCTGACGGGCAGCTGATGGCTGTAGTCGCCGTCGGCCACCGCGCGCGTGCCTTCGGCCAGATCGCGGATGGGTGCGACCAGCCGACGCGCGGAATAGAAGGCCGCCCAGACCGCCGACAGCAGACTGAGCAGCAGCACCAGCGACAGCGTCAGTGTATAGCTGTGCTTGAGGGGCACGCGCAGATAGGCGAGCTCTTTATAGCGTGCATAGGCGTCCTGGACGCGATCCGCCTTGGCGCTGAGCCGCTCGGGGACACTGTAGAGCGCCTGCAGGATACGCGTTTCGGCGCCCGGTCCGCCGGACGGGACCGGCACCACGGCGCGGATCTGCAGCTCGTCGCCGATGGGATCGAGGCCGACGTAGGGCTGGCCCTGGCGCACCTGCTGCAGGACGGTGTCCGTCGGCCGGTCGGGAACGATCTGCGTGGCCTCCAGGCTGCTCGAGGCGATGATGCGGCCGTTGGCGCCGATCAGGGTCAGCTCGCCGGCACCGGACCGCACGCGCAGGTCGAACAGGCTGAGCGGGGCGAGCGGCGATGGCACCTCAGTGAGTTCGTCGGCGAGCCGCTGGCTGAGATGGAGCAGGTCGCGCAGACGCACGTCGAAGGCCGACCGGCTCAGCTCCAGTGCGTCCTCCAGCGACGCCTCGATTTGCACGTCGAACCAGCTGTCGATGCCACGCTGCAGGAACTGCAGCGAGAAGTAGTACACCACCGACACCGGCAGCACGGCGAGCACCACGAACATCAGTACCAAGCGCGCGGTCAGGCGGGCACCGGCGACGCGGCGGCGGTACTGCACCAGCAACCAGTAGAGGTTGGCCCCGATGAGCCCCGTCAGCACCACCAGGCCGAGTGCATTGGTCAGCAGCAGCAGGGAATACATGCGCCCGAATTGCTCGGAGTTGTGGGTGGCGTCGCTCATGAACGACAGCGACACCAGCAGCAGTACGAAGAGCGCGAGCATCGGCAGCAGCCCGCGGCCGTAGCGCCTCACTGCAGCAGCCGCCATTGATACCACTCGCTGTCCAGGCGCCACTGGTCCGAGACGTAGGCCCACAGCCGCATGGGCGTGGGCAGCTCCTCGACGTCCAGGGTGGCGCGCATCCGCGCGAAGTAGGTCTTGCCGGGGTTCAGCAGGCGCTCGTCGAGCATGGGAAAGCTGCGCACGACGCCGACGGCGTACAGGGCGTCGTCGAGGGTGGTATAGCTGTGCCGCGTATCGGTGTTCAGATTGTGCACCAGATAGCGGTCCGACAGGGCGTGGAACTGCAGGCGAGAGCGCTGGTTCAGCACGGCCACCGATTCGTCCCAGAGCCAGCGGCGTTCCTCTTCGACGCGGATCTCGATGCGCAGCACCAGCGGAAGCCCGCTGTGCAGGGCGCCCAGTGCCTCCTCGCTGAAGCGGAAATCGATATTGGCATCCAGCAGAAAGACGCCCCGCTCGAGCCGCGAGCGGACGTCGCGCACCGTGAAATAGCCGGATTCCTGCGCCTGCGCCAGGGGCGCGAGACACAGCCACGCCCACCCGACCAGTAAAAGCCAGGCACGGGACCGGTGGCATGGCCTCGCCAGACACCCTCCTTGCATGCGCTCAGCAGTCCTCAGGTCAGTTTCACCAGGCAAGCATAATAGAAGCCGTCCATGCCCACGCCGTCGGTGTCGGCATCGCCCGGCAGTATTTGTCGGCCGTGACGGCGGGCCGTGCCCCAGGCGACGTCCGGCCACCACTCTTCGGCATCGGCGCACCGCTGCAGAAACGCGGCGATCTGTTCTTCGTTCTCCTGTCGCAGCACGGAGCAGGTCGCGTATACCAGCATACCGCCGGGGGCGAGCAACGGCCACAACGCGTCCAGCAGGCGCGCCTGCGACCGCGCCAGCGCATCGAGGTCGGATGCGCGCCGCAGCGATTTGATGTCGGGATGCCGGCGGATCACGCCCGTGGCGGAGCAGGGCGCATCCAGCAGGATGCGGTCGAACGGCCGGCGGTCCCACCAGCCGTCCGGCGCGCCTGCATCGCCCACCGTGACGGTCGCATCGAGCCGCAGGCGCGCGAGGTTTTCATGGATGCGCCCGGCGCGCTGCGCGTCGTTGTCCAACGCCACCAGCTCGGCGAGCCGCGGCTGCAGCTCCAGGATGTGCGCGGTCTTGCCGCCGGGGGCAGCGCAGGCATCCAGTACGCGCATTCCCGGATGAGTATCGAGCAGCACGGCTGCGAGCTGCGCCGCGCCATCCTGCACCGACACCTGGCCGTCTTGAAAGCCCGGCAGGCGCTCGACGCCCACCGGCGTCGCGAGCGCCAGTCCCTGGGGCGCGGATTGGAGCGCAGCGTGCGCCAGACCCGCGGCATCCAGGGCGTGCCCGTAAGCCTCCCGGTCGAGCCGCCGGACATTGACGCGCAATACCAGAGGCGGGCGTTCATTGTTGGCCGTCAGGACACGCTGCCAGTCGTCCGGCCAGTCGCTGCGCAGCCGTTCGATCAGCCAGCGCGGATGCGCCCAGCGCCCCTCGTCGCTCGCATCGGCGAGGGCATCGAGCTCCGCGCGCCGGCGCTGGTAGCCTCTGAGGACAGCGTTGGCGAGCGGCACGGCCCAGCGCTTGCCGGTGGCGCGCACCGCTTCGACGGTCATGTGGACCGCGGCATGGGGCGCAACGGCCGTATACCCCAACTGATACAGGCCGACGAGCAGCAGGGCGTCGATATCGCGGTCCTTGGCCTTCAACGGCTGCCGGAGCAGTTGCGCGCGCAGAGCCTCCAGCCGGAACCGCCAGCGCAGCACACCGTACACGAGCTCCTGGGCCAGACCACGGTCGGCAGGCTCACAGCGGGCGAGCAGCTCGGGCAGCACCAGACTCAGCGAACGCCGGGCCCCGACGACCTGGGCGACGGCCTCGCCGGCGAGCGTCCGTACCCCGACGGAGGCGGCCATCGTCCGGCGACTCAGGGCCGGGCCGCCGGGCCCAGACGCACGCCCACCAACGGCGCCTGGCTGTTGACCAGATCCGCCGCGCCGACGCACCGCCCCCCCGGCAGCTGCACCTCCAGCAGGCGCAGGCAGTCCTCGCCGCAGGCGACGTCCACGCCGGCCTGCCCCGCCTGCAGAATCGTGCCGGGCTCTCCGGCGCCCGGAATGCATCCGGCGCGCCACACCCGCAGTACCTGATCGCGGAGTACGGTCTGCGTGACCGGCCAGGGGTTGAACGCATTCACCTGGCGCAGCAGTTCGGCCGCTGGCCGCCGCCAGTCCAGCTCGGCCTCGGCCTTGTCGAGCTTGGCCGCGTAGGTTACTTGTGCGTCGTCCTGCGGCTCCGCGCGGAGCGTATCCGCGAGCAGGGCTTCGAGGTTGGCGGCGAGCAGGTCGCCGCCCATGGCCGCGAGGCGGTCGTGCAGGTCGGCAGCCGTGTCCGCGGGACCGATGGTGCAGGCGGCCTTGGCCAGCATCGGGCCGGTATCCAGCCCGGCCTCCATGCGCATGAGCGTGATCCCGGTCTCACGGTCACCCGCCAGTATGGCGCGCTGGATGGGTGCCGCGCCGCGCCAACGCGGCAGCAGGGAGGCGTGCACGTTGACGCAGCCGCGGGTCGGCAGCGCCAGGACGGCCTGGGGCAGGATCAGGCCATAGGCGACGACCACCAGAAGGTCCGGGCGATAGGCCGCCAGCCCGGCCTGCGCCTCGGGCGTCTTCAGCGTGAGCGGCTGCTCGACGGGAATGCCGTGCGCCAGCGCCGTTTCCTTGACCGGGCTGGCACGCAGCCTGCGGCCGCGTCCCGCGGGCCGGTCAGGCTGGGTGTAAACGGCGACGACGGAATGCGCGCCGGCGAGGAGGGCACGCAGGGAGGGCACCGCGAATTCCGGTGTGCCGGCGAAGACGATCCTCATGAAGACAGCACGACCTTTGCGGCTGATGACGGTAAGTAAAGTGCGGCCATTGTAACCGCTGGCCGACCGGATCGCAGCGCGGGAACAATAACTACTAAATGATGGGCTCGGCGTGACGCTCGGCGGCGGCCGGCTGTGTGTCGCCGTGGCGCTGAGCCTTCTCCAGCTTCTTGCGGATGCGCTGACGCTTGAGGCTCGAGACGTAGTCGACGAACAGCTTGCCGTCCAGATGGTCGATCTCGTGCTGGATACAGACCGCCAGGAGACCGTCGGTCTCGAGCTCGAATGCCTTGCCGTCACGGTCCAGGGCACGCACCCGGACGCGCTCGGCGCGCCGGACCTTCTCGTAGAAACCGGGCACCGACAGGCAGCCCTCCTCCATTTCCTCGGTCCCCTGCCGATCTAGGATCTCGGGATTGATGAAGGTCAGCGGCTGGTTCTTCTCCTCGCTGACATCCACGACGAGGACGCGGCGATGCACGTTCACCTGCGTGGCCGCGAGCCCGATGCCGGGAGCGGCATACATGGTCTCGAACATGTCGTCCACCAGACGCCTGACCTCGGCATCGACGGTCTCGACCGGCTGCGCGCGGGTGCGCAGTCGCGAATCGGGGAAATGCAGGATTTCGAGCTTGGCCATGTGCGGTCGGTCACAACGCTTTCACGCGTTCGGGCATGTTGCTAAAGTAAATTCGGTAACGTAGCGATAATAATGGAATTCGAGCCCTGGTTTCCACACTTTCTGGGGTGGGGTTTTTGGGCTAGACTGCGGTGGCGTCGGATCTGGGCTACAGTTCCCCGCCGCCATTCGGCGGTCGGCCGCACAACAACAGCTGCATAGGGATGCATATGGCCAATAAATTCCTGGGACTGGTTTTCGCCGCGCTGCTCGCCGCGCCGGCCATCGCCGCCGACGTCGCGCTCAACCCCGACCACCCGGACCGCTACGTGGTGGTCAAAGGTGACACGCTGTGGGACATCTCGGAACGCTTCCTGCGCGACCCCTGGCTGTGGCCGGAGGTCTGGTACGTGAATCCCCAGATCGAGAATCCACACCTCATCTACCCCGGCGACATCATCACTCTGGTCTATGTCGACGGCAAACCGCAGTTGCGCGTCCAGCGCGGCCCGCAGACGGTCAAGCTGTCGCCGCAGATCCGCGAGGAGCGTATCGACCGCCCGATCCCGACCATCCCGATCGACGCCATCAAGCAGTTCCTGACCCAGCCCCTGGTGGTGGAGGCGGGCGAGATGGAGCGCGCACCCTACGTCGTGCAGAGCGCCGACGAACACCTGGTGACCGGCGCCGGCGACCGCATCTATGTCCGCAGCGTCACCGACGCCACGCAGGCCCGCTACACCGTCTACCATCCGGGCGATGCACTGATCGATCCCGACACCCGGGAGGTGCTGGGCTATCAGGCCATCTATCTGGGCGACGCCACCGTGCAGAAGTACGGCGATCCGGCGACGCTCTATCTGGAGCGGACCACGCGCGAGGTCGCCATCGGAGATCGCCTCAAGCCCGTGTCCCAGGACGAGATCCATGCCAGCTTCCTGCCGCACCCGCCGGCTGACGACGTCCAGGGCCGGATCATCGCCGTGCACGACGGCGTGACGCAGGTGGGCCGCTACCAGATCATCGTCCTCAATCTGGGCACGCGCGAAGGCATGGAGACAGGTCACGTGCTCCGCATCAGCAAGGCGGGCGAGGAGATTTTCGACAGCGTGACGCCGACACCCAAGGATACGGTGAAGCTGCCGAACGAGGACGCTGGCCTGGTCATGGTGTTCCGCACCTTCGACAAGGTGAGCTATGGGTTAGTCATGGAAGCGACCCGGCCCATCCATGTGCTCGATCACGTCGCCACGCCCTGATCCGATCGCTGGTTCCACATCGCGGCGGGGGGCCCCCCCAACGGGCCCCCCCCCCGCCGGGTGAAAAAACCACCCCCCCCCCCCCCCCCCCGCTGCGCTTATGAACTCCGCTCCCGACTCCCTGCGCCAGTGGCTGGCGCTGCTGCGGGCGCCGGGCGTGGGGCCGGCCACCTTCATCCGCCTGCTGGATGAATTCGGCGACACCGATACGTTGTTCAACGGGCCGGCGCCGGCCGCCCTGCCTGAAGCGCTCCGCCGCTACCTCAGAGACCCCGACTGGGCCGCAGCCGACCGCGACCTCACCTGGTCCCAGCAACCGGGCAACCGGATTCTCCGCTGGGGTACGCCTGAATATCCGGCACTGCTGACCGAGATCCCCGACCCGCCGCCGCTGTTGTTCGTCCACGGCGACGCGGCGCTCCTGCAGGGGCCGCAGCTCGCCGTGGTCGGCAGCCGCAACCCCACGGCGGGCGGCGAGGAGACCGCCCATGCCTTCGCCGCCCATCTGGCCAGGATCGGGCTCACCATCACCAGCGGCCTGGCACTCGGCATCGATGCGGCCGGCCACCGGGGTGCGCTGGCGGCCGGCGGCACGACCATCGCCGTCATGGGGACCGGGCTGGATCGGGTCTATCCGGCCCGCCACCGCGACCTTGCCCACGAGATCGCAACCGCCGGCGGCGCGCTGGTATCGGAATTCCTGCCGGGGACCCAGCCCCGGCCGGAGAATTTTCCGCGCCGCAACCGCATCATCAGCGGACTCAGCCTGGGCACGCTGGTCGTCGAGGCGGTGCTGCGCTCGGGCTCCCTGACCACCGCCCGGCACGCACTGGAGCAGGGACGCGAGGTCTTCGCCATCCCGGGCTCCATCCACAACCCCCTGGCGCGGGGCTGCCACGCCCTGATCCGGCAGGGCGCCAAGCTCGTGGAAACGGCCGACGACATCCTGGAGGAACTGGGTCCGTTGGCCGCAAGTCTGGCCCCGACCGGGGCTGGAGCCGGGCCGGCCGCGGCGCGGGCAGGACTCGCGCCGGCATCACCAGCTCACGTACAACTGCTTGATTTAATGGGGTTTGATCCAGTCTCCGTAGACCAGTTGACAATCCGCAGCGGATTGACGGCAGCAGAGGTTTCCTCCATGCTCCTGATCCTGGAGCTCGAAGGCCATGTGGCTTCCAGGGCCGGCGGACGCTACGTCCGCAGCGAAACGTGAGGTTGAAATGAAAGAAAGCGTGTTGGACGTGCTTATGTATCTCTTTGAAAATTATTATCTTGATGAAGAGACCGACGCCAACCCCGATCGCGAGTCGCTGCACGTGGAACTGCTGGAGGCCGGCTTCCCACCCGGCGAGGTCACCAAGGCCTTCGAATGGCTGGAAGGCCTGGCCGCCCACCGCGAGGCCGGCCTGCCGGTACCCTCCGCGGCCCACAGCATCCGGCTGTTCACCACCCGGGAAATGGAGTATCTGGACGTCGAGAGCCGGGGCTTTCTGATGTTCCTGGAGCAGATGGGGATCCTGACGCCGGCCAGCCGCGAACTGGTCATCGACCGCGTCCTCGCCCTGGATTCCGAGGATATGGACATCGAGCAGCTGAAGTGGATCGTGCTCATGGTGCTGTTCAATGAGCCCGGCCAGGAGGCCGCCTATGCCTGGATGGAGGATCTGGTGTTCGACAACGTCGCCGGCACCCTGCACTGAACCGCAGCACGGCGCGGTCCGCGCCGTACCAATCCTCGAAAGTTGCCCCGCCCGGAACCCTGTGCTGTGGCGTGCCCATGACGGTCGCTGCGCAGGTTCCGGTACCGATTAGGAACCGAGAACCCGCCAAACCGCCATGAGCAAGAATCTGGTCATCGTCGAATCTCCCGCCAAGGCCAAGACCATCAAGAAATACCTGGGCAAGGATTTCGAGGTGATGGCCTCCTACGGCCACGTGCGCGACCTGGTCCCGAAGGGCGGCGCGGTCGACCCCGACCACGATTTCGCGATGCGCTACGAGCTCATCGACAAGAACGCCAGGCACGTCGACAGCATCACCAAGGCCATGAAGAAGGCGGACGCCCTCTACCTCGCGACCGACCCGGACCGCGAGGGCGAGGCGATCTCCTGGCACCTCTACGAAATCCTGCAGCAGAAGAAGCTGCTCAAGGACAAGCCCGTGCACCGGGTGGTGTTCCACGAAATCACCAAGCGCGCCATCAACGAGGCCGTCGAACATCCGCGCGATCTGTCCATGGACCTGGTCAACGCCCAGCAGGCCCGCCGCGCGCTCGATTATCTGGTCGGCTTCAATCTGTCGCCGCTGCTGTGGAAGAAGGTGCGGCGCGGCCTGTCGGCGGGGCGCGTGCAGAGCCCGGCCCTGCGCATGATCGTCGAGCGCGAGGAGGAGATCGAGGCCTTCAAGCCACGCGAATACTGGACCATCGAGGCCGATCTGGAGAAGGACGGCCAGGGCTTCGTCGCCAAGCTCACCGAACTGCACGGCAAGAAAATCACCCAGTTCTCCGTCACGCAGAAGGACCCCGCGCACGCCATCGAGCGCGAGCTGAGCGCGGCGGCAAACGGCAGGCTCACGGTCGGCGCCGTCGAGAAGAAGCAGCGCAAGCGCAACCCCTCGGCGCCGTTTACCACCTCGACCCTGCAGCAGGAGGCCTCGCGCAAGCTCGGCTTCTCCGCGAGCCGCACCATGCGGGTGGCGCAGCAGCTGTACGAAGGCATCGATATCGGCGCCGGCGCCGTCGGTCTCATTACCTACATGCGCACCGACTCCGTCAATCTCGCCAACGAGGCGGTCGACGAGATCCGCGCCCTGATCGCCGCGCGCTACGGCAAGGAGAACCTGCCGCACGAGCCCCGGGTCTTCAAGACCAAGGCGAAGAACGCGCAGGAGGCCCACGAGGCCATCCGCCCGACCGCCGCGGCTCAGGTGCCCGAGGCGCTCAAGGATTTCCTGACGGCCGACCAGTACAAACTCTACGACCTGGTCTGGAAGCGCACCGTCGCCTGCCAGATGATCCACGCGACCATCGATACCGTCGGCGTCGACTTCGAATGCGGCACCGGCAACCTGCTGCGCGCCACCGGCTCCACCGTGGCCAACCCGGGCTTCATGGCCGTGTATCAGGAGAGCATCGACGATGCCAAGGGCGAGGGCGAGGACCGCCTGCTGCCGCCGATGAAAGCCGGCGACGTCGTCGCACTGCTCAAGGTCCGTCCGGAACAGCACTTCACCGAGCCACCGCCGCGCTATACCGAGGCGAGCCTGGTGAAGACGCTCGAGGAACACGGTATCGGCCGCCCCTCGACCTATGCGAGCATCATCTCCACCCTGATCGCACGCGACTACGTCACGCTCGAGAAGCGCCGCTTCCAGCCTACCGACGTCGGCCGCGTGGTCAGCAAGTTCCTCACCCGGCACTTCACGCAATACGTCGATTACGCCTTCACTGCCACGCTGGAGGACGATCTGGACGAGATCGCACGCGGCGAGCGCGACTGGATCCCGCTGATGAAGAACTTCTGGGAACCGTTCAGCCGGCTGGTCGAAGAGAAGGAGACCAGTGTATCGCGCCAGGACGTGACGACCGAGGCGCTCGACGAGGCGTGTCCCAAGTGCGGCAAGCCACTCAACATCCGCCTCGGCCGGCGCGGACGCTTCATCGGCTGCAGCGGCTACCCGGAATGCGATTACACGCGCAACCTGGAGGACGATCAGGGCAGCGCCGAACCCGAAAAGGTGGAGGGCCGCCAATGCCCCGAGTGCGGCTCCGACCTGATCATCCGGCACGGCCGTTACGGCAAGTTCATCGGCTGCAGCGGCTATCCGAACTGCCGCCACATCGAGCCGCTGGAACAACCGTCCGACACCGGCGTCACCTGCCCGGAATGCAAACAGGGCACGATGCTCAAGCGCAAATCACGCGCGGGCAAGGTCTTTTATTCGTGCTCGTCCTATCCGGAATGCAAATATGCGGTGTGGAACGAGCCGATCGCCGAATCCTGCCCGGACTGCGGCTGGCCGATCCTCACGTTGAAGACCACCAAGCGCAAGGGCACGGAGAAGGTCTGTCCGCAGAAGGACTGCGGCTTCAGCGAGCCTTACGAGGCCGGCGAGACCGCCGGGGCCGACGACGCCTGATCCCGTGGCCCTGCCCGCCCCGTCGCAACCCTGGAAACTCCGGCTGGCCGTGCGTTGGCTTCGTGCCGGCGGCGTCATCGCCTATCCGCCCGAGGCCGTCTACGGGCTGGGTTGCGATCCGCTCGACGGCCACGCGGTCCAGCGCATCCTCGACATCAAGCGCCGGCCGCTCGCCGCCGGACTCATCCTGATCGCCGCCGACTTCTCCCAGGTGGAGGATTTCCTGCTGCCGCTGCCGCCGGCCCTGCGCAGGCGTGTGTTCGCAACCTGGCCCGGACCGGTCACCTGGCTGCTGCCGTGCCGGCCCGACGTGCCGGTCTGGCTGCGCGGCCGCCACGACGCGCTGGCGGTGCGCGTGACCGCCCATCCCGCCGCGGCCGCCCTGTGCGCCCGCTTCGGCGGCGCCCTGGTCTCCACCAGCGCCAATCCGCGCGGCCGGAAACCCGCCCGCACACCGCTGCAGGTCCGCCGCTACTTCGGCGCTGCCGTCGATCATGTGCTGACGGCCCCGCTGGGCGGGCAGGCCAGGCCGAGCGAGATCCGCGACGGGCGGACCCTCGCCGTCGTCAGGGCCGGATAAGCCGCCCTGCCTCTCCAGCCTGGCACAGCTCCTGCATTCCCGCAGCCCGGGCGCTACCGATGTCAGCGCCCCGACGCTTGGCTTTCGGCCGCATGACAACAGCCGCATGCCGTCAGGGAGGGCTGGACGCTGCGGAAAGGGACAACCATGAGCAGGCAATATCCGGAATCCCCCCCTCAGGCGGCAGAATACATCCGCCTGGCCCTGCCGCTGATGGCGCGCAACGGCATCCCGGCGACCCCGCGCCATTACACCGTCTGGTACGACTACGTCAGCGGGCGCAACCCGGCGCTCAAGGACTCGATCGACCGCGCCCTCGCGGAAGATCGCAGCCTCACGGCCGAGCTCAGCGACGAACTCTACGACGCGTATTTCCGCAACAGCGAAGAGAAACTCATCGAGCAGACGCGTGCCGAGGTGCGCACGCTGGTGTCGGCCGTCCTGCAGCGGCTGGCGGATTCCGGAGGCCAGGCGGACCACTACGGCGCTGTCCTCGAGTCCTACCACGAGCGCCTGACCCGGGATCTCGACCGCGACGCGTTCCGGCGCCTGCTGAACGACTTCACCGTGGAAACACGCGCCATGCTCGAGGCCAACCGCCGGCTGGAACAGCAGCTCCGGACGACCAACGACGAGCTCGACGAGTTGCGGCAACAGCTGGAGACCGCCCGCCAGGAGGCCAGCACCGATGCGCTGACCGCCCTCGCCAACCGGAAGGCCTTCGATGCCGCGCTGGAGGAACGCTGCGCGGCCACCGCCCCGGGGCACGGGCTTTGCCTGATCATGGCGGACATCGATCACTTCAAGCGTTTCAACGACAGTCACGGACACCTGATCGGCGACAAGCTGCTGCGCTTCGTGGCCAACATCCTCAGGGAGTCGGTCAAGGGCCAGGATCTGGTGGCACGCTTCGGCGGTGAGGAATTCGCGATCCTGTTGCCCGACACGCCGCCGCGCGGCGCCCTGGCGGTGGCGGAGACGCTGCGCGCCCGGGTCCAGGGCCAGAAACTGCGCCGGACCGACAACCAGCGTTCCCTCGGCGGCGTGACGCTGTCGCTGGGTGTCGCCTGCTTCCGGGCCGGCGAAACGGCCGACGCCTTCGTCGCCCGCGCCGATGCGGCGCTCTACCAGTCCAAGCGGCTCGGCCGCAACCGGGTCACTCCCGAGACGCAACTCCCCGCCGCCTGACCGGCCGGCGCGCTGGTGTATCATCCGCGGCATTGCCCGTCCGCCCGGAGCCGCACCGCCATGCAGGATATCGACACCGCCGCCGTCGAACGCTATCTGCGCGATCTGCAGGACCGCATCTGCACGGCACTCGCCGGCCTCGACGGCCGGCCTTTCCGGGAAGACGCCTGGAGCCGCGCAGGCGGGGGCGGCGGTTGCTCGCGCGTCCTGGAGGACGGCGAACTCTTCGAGAAGGCCGGCATCAACTTCTCGAAGGTCTACGGGCCCGGGCTGCCGGCCTCGGCCACCGCCCACCGCCCGGAACTGGCCGGCCGCGATTTCGAGGCGCTCGGCGTATCGCTGGTCATCCACCCGCGCAATCCCTACATCCCCACCTCGCACGCCAATGTGCGGTTCTTCGTGGCCCGCAAACCCGGGGCCGAGCCGGTCTGGTGGTTCGGCGGCGGCTTCGATCTCACGCCGTACTACGGCTTCGAGGATGACGCCATCCACTGGCACCGCACGGCGCGGGCGGCCTGCGCGCCCTACGGCGACGATGTCTATCCGCGCTACAAGACATGGTGCGACGAATATTTCTTCCTCAGGCACCGCAACGAGCCGCGCGGCGTCGGCGGCCTGTTCTTCGACGACCTGAACGCCTGGGGCTTCGAACGCAGCTTCGCCTTCATGTGCAGCGTCGGCGACCATTATCTGCCGGCCTACCAGCCCATCGTGGAGCGCCGCCGCGCCCACCCCTATGCCGAACGTGAGCGCGAATTCCAGCTGTACCGGCGCGGCCGCTACGTGGAATTCAATCTGGTCTACGACCGCGGCACGCTGTTCGGGCTGCAGTCGGGCGGACGCACCGAATCCATTCTCATGTCGCTGCCGCCCAGGGTCGCATGGCGCTACGACTGGCATCCCGCCCCGGGCACGGAGGAGGCGCGGCTGTATACCGACTTTCTGCGACCGCGCGACTGGCTGGACGAATCCAGCGGGCAGGCATGACGCTCACCGAGCTGCGCTACCTGGTCGCCCTGGCGCAGCAGCGCCACTTCGGCCGCGCGGCCGAGGCCTGTTTCGTCAGCCAGCCCACGCTGAGCGTGGCCATCAAGAAGCTGGAGTCCGAGCTGGGCGTGGAACTGTTCGAGCGACGCAGGCAGGAGGTGACGCTGACCGCCGCCGGAGAGCGCATCGTCCGACAGGCCGAGCGGGTACTGGAGGAGGCGGCGATCATCAAGGAACTGGCCGAGGAGGGCCGTGACCCGCTCAACGGCCCGCTGCGCGTCGGCGCCATCTATACCGTCGGCCCGTATCTCTTCCCGCACCTGATCCCGGTGCTGCACGAGCGGGCACCGCACATGCCGCTCGTCATCGAGGAGAACTACACGGCGCGGCTCGCCGAGCGGCTCCGCCAGGGTGAACTGGACCTCATCGTCGTCGCGCTGCCGTTCGCCGAACAGGGCATCATCACCCTGCCCGTCTACGACGAGCCCTTCGTCGTGGTAATCCCCAGCGGTCATCCCTGGCAGGCGCGCGAGGCCATTCCCGCCGGGGCGCTCGCCGAGGAGAGCCTGCTGCTGCTCGGCCGCGGCCACTGCTTCCGGGATCAGGTGCTGGATGCCTGCCCGGCCTGCGCCCACCAGGGCGGCGCCGACCGCCTGGCACAGACCGTGGAAGGCACCTCGCTGGAAACCGTCCGCCACATGGTGGCGAGCGGTATGGGTATCACAGTCCTGCCGGCGACGGCGGCGGGCGCCGACCGCTACGCCCAGCGCCTGGTCGCGGTGCGGCGCTTCACGGCGCCGGAGCCGCAGCGGCGCATCGCCCTCGCCTGGCGCAAGAGCTTCCCGCGCCCCAAGGCCATCGAGGAAGTGCGTCAGGCGATCCTCGCCAGCCAACTCGGCGGCGTCCATCTCCTGGCGTGACCCCGCCGCATCGATAGCTATTGGCTATTATAAATATCGTTATATTCAATTAGATTAATCGTTCCTATCCCTCTAGTCTGTACCCGTCACAGACACATTGGGTATTGGAGGGCAGGGCATGAACCAGCAAGATTCCATCACCGTGAAGAACATCGAATCGGCCCTGGCGGGCGAATCGATGGCACACATCAAGTACCTCTACTTCGCCCGCATCTGCCGCGCGCGGGGCGACGAACAAACCGCCCGCGTGTTCGAGGCGACGGCGGCCCAGGAGGTGCAGCATGCGTTCGGCCATATGGATCTGCTGTTCCCGGCCGACCGGCTGACGCCGGCCAAGTGCCTGGAACTGGCGATCACCGGCGAGACCTACGAATACACCGAGATGTATCCGAGCTTCCGCCACATGGCGGAGCAGGAGCGCCGTGATGACGCCGTGCGCGAATTCGACGAGCAGATCGCCGAATCGAAGGAACACGCCGACCTGTTCCGGCAGGTGCTGGACAAGGCGGCCAAGCGCTTCGCGGCGCTCACCAAGGTGGAAGAACGCCACGCGAACCATTACCGTGAGGCGCTGGCCCGCCTCGACGACCAGCCCGCCTGACGGCCAAACCTACAGCTGACAGAGGTGAATGACATGAAAAAATGGCAATGCGTGGTGTGCGGATTCATTTATGACGAGGCCGAGGGCCTGCCGAGCGAGGGCATCGCGGCGGGCACCCGCTGGGAGGACGTCCCGGAAGACTGGGAGTGTCCGGACTGCGGCGTCAGCAAGGCCGACTTTGAAATGGTCGAAATGGCATGACCGGCGCCGCGGGCGAGATGGAGCGGCCAGTGGTCATCGTCGGCTCGGGGCTCGCGGGCTATACCGTCGCCCGCGAGTTCCGCAAGCTCGATACCGCGACGCCGCTCGTCATCGTCACCCGCGATGGGGGCGACTCCTATTCCAAGCCGATGCTCTCCAACGCCCTGGCCCAGGGCAAGGACGCAGCGCAGCTGGTCAACGCCGACCGCGCCCGGATGGCGAGCCAACTGAATGCCACCATACACGCCGATACCGCGGTCACGGGGATCGATCCCGCGGCATCCAGATTGAGATTGATGTCGTCGCAGAGCGACATCGCCTACCGCGACCTGGTGCTGGCGGTCGGTGCGGACCCCATCCGGCTGCCCATCGAGGGTGATGGTGCAGCCGACGTGCTGTCGATCAACGATCTTGCCGACTACGCCGTGTTCCGGGCGCGCCTGGACGGCAAGCGCTCGGTCCTGATCCTCGGGGCCGGCCTGATCGGCTGCGAGTTCGCCAATGATCTGTTCAGCCGGGGTTACCGGGTGGCACTGGTCGACATGGCCGATCAAGCACTCGGCCGCCTCGTCACGCCGGGACTCGGTACTGCGCTGCGGACGGCCTTCGCGTCCGCCGGTGTGGACTGGCGGCTGGGCCGCTCGGTGCGGCGCATCGACCGCGCGGACTCCGGCTTCCGGGTCACTCTGTCCGATGGCGAAACGCTGGCCGCGGACCTGGTGCTGTCGGCCATCGGACTGCGGCCGCGCCTGGAACTCGCGCAGGCGGCGGGACTGGCGACCGGGCGCGGTATCCGTGTGAACCGCCATCTGCAGACCAGCGTGGAGCACATCTATGCGCTTGGAGATTGCGCGGAGGTCGACGGCCTGGTGCTGCCCTTCGTCATGCCCCTCATGCACGCGGCGCGCGCCTTGGCGAAAACCCTGGCGGGGCAGCCGGCCACGGTCAGCTACCCGGCCATGCCCGTCGTCGTGAAGACGCCCGCCTATCCGGTTGCGGTGGCCCCGCCGGCGGCGGGTGCGGCGGGGGCCTGGACGGAAACCGCGACGGCCGACGGCGCCCGCGCCCTGTTCCACGGCCCCGGGGGCGAGCTGCTCGGCTTCGCGCTGGGCGGTGCCGCCACGGCGGAGAAACAGGCGCTGACCCCGCAACTGCCGCCGGTACTCGCCTGATGGACAAAAAAAACCCCGCTTGTTCAGCGGGGTGAAAAACGCTTTTCAGCGTCGGAGGAGTCGATCGGAACCACCACATGAGTCACCTGTGGCATGAGCCCGCTGGAACGAACCAGCCAACTCATCTGTATGGACCGCGCGACACTTCAGGAGTTCCGGCTAGCGGTACTACGCACCATGTCGTCAGCGGCCCGGCTCAGTCCGATATTTTTGGGTTCGATCCCGCTCGGACTCATGCCACAGGGGACTGTGTCGCCTTCCCTGTCCCGGTGAGGTCAGCGGCGTGGTTCCGCGTTCCTTGAATGACCCACGCCGCCCTCGGTTTATTCCGTAGCATTCCACATGCCAACTCAAAACCAGGCAGCAACACACTGACAAATAAATAACATTACCCAGCTGCCCGGCGGACGCCGGGACTGCCATGCGCTGCCGTCGCGCCCCTCTGTCAGTCTGGCGTCAGAAAGTGACGGAATGATGTCGCCCCCGACGGACTCCTAGCCGAGGGTGTCGTCGTGGGAAAGGTCGATCGCCGGCCCGCTGCCGCCCTGCCGCAGACGCCGGATCACCCGGGCCTCGACCAGCAGTTCCGGCAGGTCCAGCGGGGCGGAACCGGTGTCCGTCAAGAGCAGCATCCGCAGCAATTCATGGCGCTTGAGCAGGGCGAAGTAGTCCGCCGGGTCCAGGCCGGGGATCAGCAGGGCGAACGCCCGGTCGAGATGCGGGAGCGCGCCGCTGCGCTTGCGGCTGACCAGCAGCTGACCGTAGATCAATTCCACCAGCGGCCTGGCATCCCGCGGCGCAGTCGCCATCAGGCTGCGGTAGTCCAGCTCCACCGGCCGCCCCGACCAGTACTGCCCGATCAGACCGCCCAGACGCGGTCGCCAGGCTTCGCCTCCGCCCGCCAGGGCGCGCTGTGCCGTGCGATGCGCCGCCTGGGTCAGCGCGGCGGCGGCCTCGCCCGACATGGGCGTCGCGTACCAGCCCGCGAGCGGCAATGCCGCGGACGGCTCCAGCCACACGGATTCCGCGACGCGATGGTCAGATGCATCCGAAGAACTCATTTCAACCCCGCCGACACACGGAAGACACGGAAGCGAGACCACGTCGCGAAGCTCCGACTCGGCACTTGGCGGGTAAGCTGGGCTGTGGTGTGAAGCATGTGGTCTCGTCCGTGGTTTTCCGTGTGCTTCCGTGGCGAACACGGTTTTTGGGATAAAGACAGAGTCCGCTCGCCCCCGGCACATCCGTGGTCATGCTAGCACGCGTCCGGCGGCCCGCGCCGTGACGCCTGCGGCCTCAGCGGGTACACTCGGCTTCCGATTTCCCATAGACGAGGGCGGCGGCAGTGAGCGAGTTCGACACCGGCAGGGGCGGCTTTCCGCAGATCCGCATGCGGCGCATGCGCCGCGACGCATTCTCGCGGCGGCTGATGCGCGAACACCGGTTGACCGCGGACGACCTTATCTGCCCCATGTTCGTCGTCGAAGGCAGCGGCCAGCACGAACCCGTCGCGTCCATGCCGGGCGTCGAACGCCTCAGCATCGACCAGCTGCTCGGGGAGGCCGCCGAACTGGTCGCACTGGGCATCCCTGCCGTCGCCCTGTTTCCGGTGACGCCGGCCGACTGCAAGAGCGAAGACGCGCGCGAGGCCTTCAACCCCGACGGTCTGGCGCAGCGCGCGGTGCGTGCGCTCAAGCAGGCCCACCCGGAACTCGGGGTGATCACGGACGTGGCGCTCGACCCCTTCACCACCCATGGCCAGGACGGACTGGTCGATGGCTCCGGCTACGTGCTCAACGACGAGACCGTCGAGGTGCTGGTGAAACAGGCGCTGTCACACGCCGCCGCCGGTGCCGATGTGGTCGCGCCGTCGGACATGATGGATGGCCGCATCGGCCGCATCCGCACCGCGCTGGAGGAGGCCGGCCACACCCACACCCGCATCCTCGCCTATTCGGCCAAGTACGCCTCCAGCTTCTACGGGCCGTTCCGGGATGCCGTGGGTTCCGCGGCGAACCTCGGCACCGGCGACAAGTACAGCTATCAGATGGACCCGGCCAACAGCGACGAGGCGCTGTGGGAGGTCGCCCTGGACCTGGAGGAGGGCGCCGACATGATCATGGTCAAGCCGGGCATGCCTTACCTCGATATCGTGCGGCGCGTGAAGGACCGGTTCGGTGCGCCGACCTTCGTCTATCAGGTCAGCGGCGAATACGCCATGCTCAAGGCCGCCAGCCTGAACGGCTGGCTGAACGAGCGTGCGGTGGTGCTCGAATCCCTGCTGGGCTTCAAGCGCGCAGGCGCCGACGGCATCTTGACCTATTTCGCCAAGCAGGCAGCCGCCTGGCTGCGCGAATCGGACTGACACCCCCCGGCACAATTTTCAGGGTACAATCGCGCCGGTCATTCCGAGCCCTCGAGGTACCGGCATGGTACGCACCACGATCTCCAGCCTGTTCGGCGTCTCGCCGATCCGGCCCCTGCAGCGGCAGATGGCCGCCGTCATCGACTGCGTGCAGACGCTGAAGCCCTTCATGACGGCGGTTCTGGCCGGCGATTGGGACGAGGCGCGCGCCCAGCAGGCGCGCATCGCGCAGCTCGAACGGGATGCCGACAAGCTCAAACGCGAGATGCGGCTGCAGCTGCCCAACAGCCTGTTCATGCCGGTGTCGCGGCGCGACGTCCTCGAGGTGCTCACCTCCCAGGACAAGATCGCCAACCGGGCGAAGGATATCGCCGGCCTGATCACCGGCCGCGAGATGGCCATTCCACCTCCGCTGTCGCAGCTCTTCGTGGACTACCTCGAGCGCTGCATCGATGCCGCCCTGCAGGCCCAGGCGGCCATCAACGAACTGGACGAACTGGTCGAGACCGGCTTCCGCGGCGGAGAGGTCGATCTGGTCCATTCCATCATCCGCAAGCTCGACGAGATCGAGAGCGACACCGACAAGATCCAGGTGCGCGTGCGCGCGGAACTGTTCAAGCGCGAAACGGAACTGCCGCCCGTCGAGGTGATGTTCCTGTACCGCGTCATCGACTGGGTCGGCGATCTGGCCGACCTGTCCCAGCGCGTCGGCAGCCGCCTCGAACTCATGCTCGCCCGCTGACCGTCAACGACCGCACCTAGATTCCCCGGGATCCACATGGACCACGCTACGATCTTCATCGTCCTGGCCTGCACGTTCGGTTTTTTCATGGCCTGGGGCGTCGGCGCCAATGATGTCGCCAACGCCATGGGCACCTCGGTCGGCTCACGCGCCCTGACCATACGCCAGGCCGTCGTCGTCGCCGCCATCTTCGAGTTCGCGGGCGCCTACCTGGCCGGCGGCGAGGTCACGGCGACCATACGCAGCGGCATGCTCGACGCGGGGCTCTTCAGCGGCAATCCGGAGCTGCTCGTCTTCGGCATGCTCGCCTCGCTGCTGGCGGCCGGCATCTGGCTGATGCTCGCCTCGCAGCGCGGCTGGCCGGTCTCCACCACGCATTCCATCGTCGGTGCCATCGTCGGCTTCGCGGCGGTCGGTGTCGGCATGGATGCCGTCAAGTGGAGCAAGATCGGCTCGATCGTCATGAGCTGGGTCGTATCGCCGGCGCTGGCCGGCATCATCGCCTACTGGCTGTTCGTCAGCGTGCAGACCTTCATCCTCAACGCCCGCCATCCGCTGGAGGCCGCCAAGCGCTACGTACCGATCTACATCTTCGTGGCCGGCTTTGTCATCTCGCTGATCACCATCCAGAAGGGTCTGTCGCATACGGGCCTGGAAATCAGCTCGTTGCAGAGCTACGGGATCGCGATCGGCATCGGCCTGGCGGTCATGCTGGCCGGCATCTACGCCATCAGCCGGCTCCGATTCGATCCGCGCGAGGACAGTGACTTCCATTTCACCAACGTCGAGAAGGTGTTCGGCATCCTGATGATGATCACGGCCTGCGCCATGGCTTTCGCCCACGGTTCCAACGACGTGGCCAACGCCGTCGGCCCGCTGGCCGCGGTGATCGGGATCGTCGAGAACGGCGGACAGGTCATGCAGGAGAGCGTCATACCCACCTGGATCCTGCTGCTCGGCGGCGCCGGCATCGTGATCGGCCTGGTCAGCTACGGCCACAAGGTCATCGCCACGCTGGGCACCGGCATCACCGAGCTGACCCCCAGCCGCGGCTTCGCGGCGACGCTGGCGGGCGCGACCACCGTCGTGCTGGCCTCCGGCACCGGCCTGCCGGTCTCGACCACGCACACCCTGGTGGGCGCCATCCTGGGCGTCGGTCTGGCACGCGGCATCGCCGCCCTCAACATGAACGTCGTGCGCACGATCTTCCTGTCCTGGATCGTCACGCTGCCGGCCGGCGCGATCCTGTCGATCACCTTCTTCTATATATTGATGATTCTCTTCGGGTGAACGCGACCATACAACCGGACCGCTACGCGGTGATGGGCAATCCCGTCGCCCACAGCAAGTCGCCGCTGATCCATCGGCAATTCGCCGAGCAGACCGGCCAGGTGCTGGCCTATGACGCCATCCTGGTGGACATCGGACAGTTCGCCGGGGCCATCGAAGCATTCCGCGCCACCGGCGGCAAGGGCCT
The DNA here is from genome assembly GCA_964458835.1 of uncultured Gammaproteobacteria bacterium. Classification (GTDB taxonomy): domain Bacteria; phylum Pseudomonadota; class Gammaproteobacteria; order Thiohalobacterales; family Thiohalobacteraceae; genus JAHJQQ01. Next base: position 66,061 of record CAYWKV010000002.1, read on the forward strand.
GAACGTGACGGTCCCGTTCAAGCAGGATGCCTGGCGGCTCGCGGCCCGGCGCACGCCACGCGCCGAGCGCGCCGGCGCCGTCAACACCCTGTGGTGGGACACCGATGACCGGCTGTGCGGGGATACGACCGACGGCGTCGGGCTGGTGCGCGATCTGCGCGCCAATCATGGGATCGAACTCGAACGGCGGCGGGTGCTGTTGGTCGGGGCCGGCGGCGCCGCGCGCGGCGTGATCGAGCCGCTGCTCGCCGAACGGCCGGCGACGCTGGTGATCGCCAACCGCACGCCCGGACGCGCCCATGAACTCGCTGCGATCTTCGGTGGACTGGGCCCGGTCGCCGGCTGTGGATTCGAGGCACTGGCGGGACGGGCCTTCGATCTGGTGATCAACGCCACCGCGGCCGGCCTTGCCGGCGAGGTGCCGCCCCTGCCGGAGTCGGTGTTCGCGTCCGGCGCCTGCGCCTACGACATGATGTACGGCAGCGAGCCGACGGCGTTCGTCCGCTGGTCGCTGGCGCGGGGCTGTGCGACGGCGCTGGACGGGCTGGGGATGCTGGTCGAACAGGCCGCCGAGGCGTTCTTCATCTGGCGGGGCGTGCGCCCCGACACCGCTCCGGTGATCGCAAGACTGCGCGCCGGCTGACAGCGGGCCGCCACGGGCACGGTGCGGACCTCAGGCAGCGGCATGCAACTCGACCCGGGCACGTCCACCGCCGCGACCACGCTGTGAATACGTGCCCCAGGCCACCCTCTCGACCGCTCCACGGCCTCACCGTGTCCCTGTACGCTCGGACGCGCCCGGGTCGGGCCCAGCGCTCAGGGGCCGGTCCGCCGCTCCGCGTGCCGCCGCTCGGGATGCGGCCAGGGCCGCTGGCGCCAATCCAGCGCCCGGCGCTCGTTGCCGGCTGCGCGCGGGACGAATTCCCGTAGGTGCAGCCGCCGGCCGCGAAGATCGAGTGCGCGCCCCCGCTCCAGGAGCTTGCGCAGGTCCGTGTCGGATGCGACGTGCAGCAGACCGAAACGACGTGTATGTCCATCCCGTGCGGCTTTCTTGAAGATGCGCAACCGGCGCGCAACGTCACGCTGCTTCAACTGCAGCAGCCGGCACAGATCGCCTTCCGTGGCGTCGATGGGCAGATCTCCGATGAAGAGATTCATGGCCACCTCGCCTGAGTGATCGCCATCGTCCCGACGGCGATGCGGTTCGGATTGTTATCGGCGTCCCGCCCCGATGCAGCGTGTCCGGAGCGGGGACGTACGGAGTATACCCCCGCCTCAGGACCCCGCGCGATGGCGATTCTTCAACCGGACATAGTGCTCGGCCGAGTAGATCAGGTAGCGCCGCTCGTCGGCGGTCAGTGCCCGGACCCGCCGCGCCGGCCGGCCGACCCAGAGATGGCCGCCTTCCAACACCTTCCCCGGCGGCACCAGGCTGCCCGCGCCGAGCATCGTCCCGGCCGCGACCACGGCCCCATCCATAATGATAGAACACATACCAATCAAACAGTTATCCTCCACAGTGCAGCCATGCAGGGTGACCTGGTGGCCGACCGTGACGCCGCGTCCGACGCGCAGGGCGAATCCGCCAGGGGCGAACTCACTGTCGTGGGAGACATGTAAAACGGACCCATCCTGAATATTGGTGTTGTCACCAATTCTGATGGAGTGGATATCGCCACGGGCGACCACGTTCGGCCACAGCGAGGCATCGGCGCCGATCTCGACGTCGCCGATGACGACTGCCGTGGGGTCGATGTAGGCGCTGTCGGCGATGCGCGGGTGTTTCGATTCGAAAGGACGGATGGGCATGGGGGGGTCCAGGGACTAGGGACTAGGGACTAGGGACTAGGGACTAGGGACTAGGGACTAGGGACTGAAAATGGGGCAGGCGCTGGTCTGTGTCCACTGCCCTAGCTCCTAGCACCTAGTCCCTGGAACCTGTCATCTCATCGTCACCAGTTCTTCCGCGCTGGTCGGATGGATCGCCACCGTGTCGTCCAGATCGCGCTTGGTCGCGCCCATGCGGATGGCGACGGCGAAGCCCTGCAGCATCTCGTCGGCGCCCAGCCCGATGATGTGGCAGCCGACCACCTTCTCCTGAGCGCCGACGGTCACCAGCTTCATGGCGGTCTGCTCCTGCCGGCCGCTCAGGGCGTGGTACATGGGCGTGAAGCGGGTGCTGTAGATGGTCACGCCGTCGCCGTGCCGGGCCCGCGCCTCTTCCTCCGTCAGCCCCACGGTTCCGATGGGCGGATGGCTGAACACCACCGTGGGAATCAACCCGTAATCCAGATGGCGGTCCGCCATACCGCCGAACAGACGGTCGGCCAGGCGTCGCGCGGCGGCGATGGCCACAGGTGTGAGCTGCACCTTGCCGTTGACGTCGCCGACCGCATAGATGCCCGGCACGTTGGTGGCCTCAAAGGCGTCGGTCGGGACGTAACCGTCGCCGTCGTACACGACGCCGGCTGCATCCAGGTTCAGGTCGGCGGTGGCCGGTGTGCGCCCGATCGCCCAGATGAGCTGCTCGTAGCCCTCCAGCCGCTGGCCGCTGCTGCAGGTGATGCTCAGTGCGCCGTCCGCGCTGCGTGTGAGCGCCTGCACCTGCGTGGCGGCGAGGATGCTCACGCCTGCGCTGAGCATCTCCTCCATGAGGCTCTCGCGCAGCATGGCGTCGAAGCCGCGCAGCAGATGTTCGCCCCGCAGCAGCAGGGTCACGTCCGCGCCCAGCGCACGCAGCATACCGGCCAGTTCGACGGCGATGTAGCCCGCACCGACGATGGCAACCCGGCGCGGCAGCGTTTCGAGCTCGAAAAAGCCGTCCGAGGTGATGCCCAGCTCTGCGCCGGGGATGTCGGGGATCGTCGGATAGCCGCCGGTGGCGATGACGATGCGGTCCGCCGTATAGGTCTCGCCGCCGACCTCCAGCGTGCGGGCATCGAGGAAGCGCGCGCGACCGTTGATCTGGTCGATGTGCGAGTCGGCCAGATAGGTGTGATACCACGTGTTGATGTTGCGCACGTAACGGTCGCGCCCGTGCTTGAGCGTCTGCCAGTCGAAGCGCCAGGTGCCGAGGGTGAAGCCGTAGCCGGCTGCGTCCTCCAGGGCGTGCGCCAGGCCGGCACCGAACCACATCACTTTCTTCGGCACGCAGCCGACGTTGACGCAGGTGCCGCCCAGCGGGCCGCTCTCGACGACGGCACATTTCGCGCCGTAGCGCGCGGCACGCTCCGCCACCGAGAGACCGCCGCTGCCGGCGCCGATGGCGATCAGATCGTAGTGCCTGGTCATGCGCACCTCATTGCGTGAGTGGATGAGTGTGCAGTCTACTACGTGGCAGCCTGTGGTGCGGAACCGGAGACGTCGGAGAATCGATTTTCCCGAGGCAGTGACCGGACTTTGGCCGGCCTCACCGGTGCGTGCTAGAGTACGCCCAAACCCCTTCGGTACCGATATCGAGCCTCCACGAGGAACCCCATGACCGACAATCCGCTGCTCGGCCTGACCGGCCTGCCGCCGTTCTCCAGGATCGGTGCCGACCACGTCGAACCCGCCATCGATACGCTGCTCGCCGAGTGCCGCGCCACCGTCGCGCGCGTGCTCGCCGACAACACGGCCTACACCTGGGCGAACCTGGTGCAGCCCATCGAGGACGTCGAGGACAGGCTCTCGCGCGCCTGGTCCCCGGTCGGCCACATGAATTCCGTGGTCAACTCCGAAGCGCTGCGCACGGCCTACAACGCCTGCCTGCCCAAGCTGTCGGAATACGGCACCGAGATGGGTCAGAACGAGGCCCTGTACCGCGCCTACAAGCAGATCGCCGACGGCCCCGACTACGCGCAGCTGGACACCGCACAGCGCAAGATCATCGACAATGCCCTGCGTGATTTCCGGCTGTCCGGCATCGCCCTGCCACCCGCGCAACGCGAACGCTTCAAGGCGCTCATGCAGGAGCTGTCGTCGTTGCATGCCAAATTCGAGGAGAACCTGCTCGATGCCACCAACGCCTGGAAGCTGCAGATCACCGACAAACTGCGTCTCGGCGGCCTGCCCGACAGCGCCGTCGCGCTCGCGAGGCAGACTGCCGAACGCGAGGGCTTGGAGGGATGGGTATTCAACCTGGAATATCCGTCCTATTTTCCGGTGCTCACCTATGCTGACGACCGCGCGCTGCGCAGGGAACTGTACACGGCCTATGTGACCCGCGCCTCCGATGAAGGCCCACATGCCGGCAGGTGGGACAACGGTCCGATCATGGAGCGGATCCTCGCGCTCCGGCACGAGGCGGCGCAGCTGCTCGGCTTCGCCAATTATGCCGAGCGCTCCATCGCGACGAAGATGGCACAGAGCACCGGACAAGTGATGCGCTTCCTGACCGATCTGGCCGACCGCTCATTGCCGAAAGCGATCGCCGACCTGGACGAGCTGCGGCGCTTCGCGCGTGAACAGCACGGCGCGCTGGAGCTCGAATCGTGGGATATTCCCTACTACTCGGAAAAGCTGCGCCAGCACAAATACGCCATCTCGCAGGAGGAGCTGAAGCCGTATTTTGCCGAGACGCGCGTGCTGCCCGGCATGTTCGCCGTGGTCAACCGCCTGTACGGCCTGGGCATCAGTGAAGTGAAGGGCATCGATACCTGGCACCCCGACGTGCGCTTCTATGAGATCAGGGACGCCGACGGGCAGCTGCGTGGAAGGTTCTATCTCGATCTCTACGCGCGCCCGCACAAGCGCGGCGGCGCCTGGATGGACGACTGCATCGCGCGGCGCGTGACGACCGACGGCCTGCAGACGCCGGTCGCCTACCTGACCTGCAACTTCTCGCCGCCCATCGGCGAGGACCCGGCGCTGTTCACCCACGACGAGGTGATCACGCTGTTCCACGAGTTCGGCCACGGCCTGCACCACATGCTGACCCAGGTCGATTATGCCGGCGTGTCCGGCATCAACGGTGTGGCCTGGGACGCCGTCGAGCTGCCCAGCCAGTTCATGGAGAACTGGTGCTGGGAACGCGAGGCCCTGGATCTGATCGCCGGCCACTACCGGACCGGCGAACCGCTGCCGCAGGCCTTGTATGAACGCATGCAGGCGGCGAAGAATTTCCAGTCGGCCATGCAGATGGTGCGGCAGCTGGAGTTCTCGATCTTCGATTTCCGGCTGCACCGTGATTACGATCCCACGAAGGGAGGGCGCGTCTACGAGATCCTCGACGAGGTGCGCAAGCAGGTCGCCGTGGTACGGCCGCCGTCCTTCAACCGCTTTCCGCACAGCTTTTCGCACATCTTCGCCGGCGGTTACGCCGCAGGCTACTACAGCTACAAGTGGGCCGAGGTGCTGTCGGCGGACGCCTTCGCCGCCTTCGAGGAGGCTGGTATCTTCGACCGCGAGACCGGCATGCGCTTCCTGACCCGCATCCTGGAACGCGGTGGCTCGCGCGAGCCGATGGAACTGTTCATCGACTTCCGCGGCCGCGAGCCGACCATCGACGCACTGCTGCGCCATTCCGGCCTCGCGGCCTAAAAAGCCTTCATGGCCACGAAATCCACGAAACCCACAAAAATGATTCATGGCATTATCAACGTTCGTGGGTTTCGTGGATTTCGTGGCTAACGATCATTTCACCTGACACTCATGAAAATCGCCACCTG
>CAYWKV010000003.1:0-59641 GCA_964458835.1 uncultured Gammaproteobacteria bacterium
CGAGCGCAGAACGCCCGCAGTGCAGCCCCGTAGGGGTGAGCGCAGCGAATAATCTCCAACACACCATCACAGTGTCAGAGGTTCGCCGAGGCGGCGACGATGGGGGCCGATACGGACGACCTCGGCGTTTCGGCGGTTGCAGGTCCTGAGCTGCGCAGTTACAATTTGAAATTAGTAATTGCTAACTCACTAATAGTATGGCCAGGCAACGAAAATCTCACGAAACGCGTCGGGACGAAATCATTCAGAGTGCCCTCGATCTGGCTGCCGATGCCGGGACCAAAGATGTCACGGCTCAGGCCATTGCCGACCGCGTTGGCATTGCGCAGCCTACGATATTCCGGCACTTCAAGACACGCAGCGCCATTTTTCGCGCGGCGATGGAATGGGTCGCCAAAGCGCTGTTCACCACGCTGGAAGGGCTCGATCGGCCTGACGAATCCGCCGACGTGCGCTTGCACCGACTGCTGCGGAGGCAACTCGCATTCATAGGCAAACAGCGCGGTGTCGCTCGCATGTTGTTCTCCGATCGGTTACATCTCGAGGATCCGGAGCTGAAGGTCACCGTCAGGGTCATCATGGAGCGCTATGTCAGCTACCTGCAGGTCATCATCCGGGACGGCGTCGAGAGCGGCTGTTTCCGGCCGGACGTGAAGCCCGCGGAGGCGGCGCGGTTCATCGCGGCGACGGTGCAGGGTCTCGTCATGCGCTGGTCCATCTACGATTTCGGGTTCCGGCTGGATGACGAGATCGAGCCGCTGTGGCACTTCCTGGCGCCGGCACTGCTGGTGCGGCCTGACAAGGGGTGAGCCCCGCAGCCCTGATATTTTTTGGCGATTATGTAAGCGAGTACTTGCTTTCTATTAGTCTCCTTTTTATACTCTCTTCGTGTTTTGAGGACCGGAAACGGGAGGTCGGATGCCATGAGCGTTAGGCATATTGGCGGCGGGATTGTCTGTTGCATGGAGGTGCGACAGTTCCTGTGTGTGTTGGTTCTGTCGGCGGCCGGTTTCGGGTCGGCCGAGGCGGTGGAGGCGGTGGAATCGTTGGCGTTGGGCCTGGCGGTCACGCAAGCCGTACAAGCGAACCCCGGGCTCAAGGCAACCGTTCTGGAGCGGGATGCGCGTGCCCTGGAGCAGGATATCGCGCGGGGGCAGCGCTACCCCGCGGTCGGATTCGATGCGAGCTACACCCGATATTCGGATCCCTATCTCATCCACCCCATAGAGCGGCCCGGGGTTTTCCCGCCGCTCGACACCGATGTCGCCAGCGCCGGGCTCTCCCTGCGTGTCCCGCTCTATGCGGGTGGCAAGCTCGTGGCCGGGGAGTCGTTGGCGGCGAACACCACCGAGAGCGCGGTGCAGCGGTTGCTCGGCAGCGAGCAGGATCTCATTTTCAATGTCGTGTCGAGCTACGCCAAGGCGCTGCAATTGCGTGACCTGTCAGTGGCTGAAACGCGGCGTATCGCCGGGCTGCAGGCCGAGGTCGATGAGATTCAACGCAAGATCGATGAGGGCCGGGCGGCCAGGCTGGAAGTGCTGAGAGTCCAGAGTCAGCTCTCGCGGGCACAGTTCGATCAGGTGGCGACGGCCCAGGGCGAACGCGATGCCTTGGCGCTTCTCGCCGCCCTCATGGATGTGCCGGTCCGGGCGTGGTCACTGGTGGACCTGCCCGCGCTGCCTGATTCGTTGCCCGACTCCGACGAGGCCGCCGTACAGCAGGCCGTGCGTGATAACCCGCGGGTACGCCAGGCGCAGGCCGAAGTCGACGCGGCGGTGGATCGCGTGGCGATCGCGCGGGGCGACCGCCGGCCGAGCGTGGATCTGGTGGCCAGTTCGCGGACTCGGCGCGGGGGTGATTGGGAGGGACGCGACGATTGGGATGTCGGAGTGGCCTTGAATGTGCCCCTGTTCGATGCCGGCATCCGCAAGAGCCGCGTCGACCAGGCGAATCTAGCCCGGCTTCGCACCGAGGAAAATCTGCGTGATGTCGTGAACGAGGTGGAAACGGACGTCCGTGCCGCCTTCGGCAGTCTGCGGACGTCCGAGAAACAGCTGGATGCGGCGCGGCGGGCGCTGGACGAATCGGATGAAGCGCTGCGCATCGAGGCGCAGAGCTATCGGGCCGGAAGAAGCACGGTGACCGATCTGCTGAGCGCCGAGGCGGCGCGCTGGGCGGCCCTCGCAAGCCTGAATCAAGCCGAATACGATCAGTTCGTCGCGGCAGTCCGTCTGTACCGGGCACTCGGCCGGCTCACACCTGACATGTTCACCGATGGTACGCCGTCACCTGCAGAGCCGCCCCGCGTGGAAGAGGGTATGTCATGAAAAAAATCATCGTAGCGAGTGCAGTAGGGGCCGCTGTCATCGTGCTGTTCGCTGTCGCGGCAGTGCGCTGGGCGCCCTGGTCGGGTGCGGACGACACCGGTCTGCTCATGGCCTCTGGTACAGTGGAAGCCACGGAAGTCAGGATGACGTTCCGGATGGCGGGTACGCTCGCGAAGCGCTGGGTCAGAGAAGGCGATTCCGTGTCGGTGGGACAATCCATCGCCCAGTTGGACAAGCGTGAGGCCGAGGCGCGGCTGCGGGAAGCGGAGGCGGCCGTTGCGGTCGCCAGGGCCGAGCTAGCAGAGCGCACCGCCGGTTATCGCGCGGAAGAGATAGCCGCCGCCCGGGCTGCGGTTCAGGAAGCCGGTGTGAACTTCGAAAGGCTGCGGGGCGAAGCCGCGCGCTCCCGGTCGTTGTTCGATGCCCAGGCGATCAGCCGCGAGCAACGAGATATGGATGTGGCCGCCGCCGAGATGGCGGCCGCCAAACTCGCCTCGACCCGTGAACACCTTGCGATGCTGCAAGCCGGTTATCGACCTGAGCAGATCGAGGCTGCCCGCGCGCGCCTGCATCAGGCCGAGGCGCGTCAGGCCAGCGCGCAGATCCTGCTGGACGATGCGACCGTGGCCAGCCCGATCGAAGGTATAGTCACGCGCACACATGCCGAGGTCGGCGAGACCCTCGCGGCCGGGCGTACCGTGGCGACGCTGGCCGAGCTCCGGGCGCCCTGGGTACGGGTTTACATCCCTGAGGTGGACATCGGCCGCATCCGCCTGGGTGCGGGCGCCCGGGTCCGTATCGACAGTTATCCGGACCGTGAATTCGCGGGGACGGTGACGTTTGTCGCCTCTGAAGCCGAGTTCACGCCGAAGAACGTCCAGACCCAGGAGGAGCGGGTAAAGCTCGTATTCGCGGTGGATGTCCGCGTCGACAACCCGGAGGGGATATTGAAGCCTGGCATGCCCGCGGATGTCTATATCGACGTGCGCTGAGTGACTGCTCAATGACGAATGTTTTCGGTAGCGCATGTCGGCGTTGTGTGCGGGTGCCCACCATATTTCAGGGCAACAGGTGTTCACGCGCGATCGTCTGCCGGGAGGCTCTATGAGTCTGGCGATTCAGGCACAAGGTCTGGGCCGACAATTCGGCGAGGTGATGGCCGTGCACGGTCTGGACCTCGAAGTGCGGACAGGCGAAATCTTTGGCATTGTCGGGCCGGACGGTGCCGGCAAGACCACGACGCTGCGCATGCTCGCCGGGATTCTCGCGCCGACCGAAGGCGAGGCGCGGGTGGCCGGCTATTCCGTGCGTGAGAACCCCGAGGCCATCAAACACCGCATCGCCTATATGTCTCAGCGTTTCGGGCTCTACGGCGACCTGACAGTGGAAGAAAACCTGCGTTTCTATGCCGATCTCTACGAGGTGCCTCGTGCGCGCCTGGCGGAGACGGAGGAGCGCCTCCTGGGTTTCAGTAACCTGACGCCGTTTCGCCGGCGCCTGGCCCGCAACCTGTCCGGTGGCATGAAACAGAAATTGGGCTTGGCCTGCGCACTCGTCCATCAGCCCGAAGTGCTGTTGCTGGACGAACCGACCAATGGCGTCGACCCGGTGTCGCGGCGTGATTTCTGGCGAATTCTTTACAGCATGCTCAAGGAAGGCGTCACTATAGTCGTTTCGACGGCCTATCTCGATGAGGCCGAACGCTGCAGTCGCGTGGCGCTGATGCATCAGGGGCGTCTGATCCGCTGCGATAGCCCGCAACGCTTGAAGAAGGACCTCCACGGCATCCTGGCGGAATTCGGGGTGGCCGATCCGCGTCGTGCCCATGAGGTGCTGTCCAGCAGCCGTACCGCGGTGCAGGTCAGCCTGTACGGAGGGCGCCTGCACGTGTTCGCGGAGGACGTCAGCGAAATAGATCGTGCGGTGACTGTGCTTGCCGAAGCGGGCATCGAGGGCGCCACTTGGCGCCGGATCATGCCGACGCTCGAAGACGTGTTCATCCATACCGTCGGTCGTGCGTTGGAACATGGTGAGGCGGAAGACGATGCGTGACCAGGCCGACGTCGCCGTATCCGTGCAGCAACTCACGCGTACTTTCGGTACGTTCGTGGCGGTGGATCATGTGTCGCTCGAGGTGGCACGCGGTGACATCTTCGGGTTTCTCGGGCCGAACGGCTCCGGAAAGTCGACTACCATCCGCATGCTGTGCGGCCTGCTGCTGCCGAGTTCCGGCAGCGGCCAGGTGCTGGGCTTTGACATCATGACTCAGACGGAGAGTATCAAACGCAACATCGGCTATATGTCGCAGAAATTCTCGCTCTACGACGACCTCACCGTCGAGGAGAATATCAATTTTTTTGCCGGGCTGTACGGCGTGGATCGGGCCCGGCGTGCGGAACGCAAGTCCTGGGTTCTGGAGATGGCCGGGCTGAGTGACAAGCGGCATGTACCGACCGCGACGCTGGCGGCCGGTTGGAAACAGCGGCTGGCGCTCGGCTGCTCCGTGCTCCATGAGCCGCCGATCCTGTTTCTGGACGAGCCCACCTCCGGTGTCGACCCGATGTCCCGCAGGATGTTCTGGGACCTGATCACGGAGATGGCTGGCCGCGGCACGACGGTGTTCGTAACCACGCATTACATGGACGAGGCGGAATACTGTGATGAGCTGGCGCTGATATACAAGGGCAAGCTCATCGCTCGCGGCGAGCCCGCGCAACTGAAGCACGAGGCCATGCCGGAGGATATCCTCGAAATCCAGGTGGCGCGCCCGTTCGCCGCGCTGGAAGCGTTGGAGGTAACGAGTCTGGTGCAGGAGGTCGCGCTCTTCGGTGACACCTTGCATGCTGTTGTGGTCGACGCCACACACGCGGCCGAACCGATTCGCACCTATCTTGGCGAGGCCGGGTTCGATGACGTGCGCGTCGAAGTCATCGCGCCGTCACTGGAAGACGCCTTCGTCAGCCTGATCGAGGCGGAAGACAAGGAGGCTCTTCAGTGACCGCCGCCAACGCCAGCCGGGTATCCTGGCGACGCCTGACGGCGCTGATCGCCAAGGAATTCCTGCATATCCGCCGTGACCCGCGCAGCCTGGCGATGGCCTTCATCATGCCGCTCGTGCTGCTCGTGCTGTTCGGTTACGCCATCACTCTGGATATCCAGAATCTAAATGTGGCGGTCTACGACCGCGACCAGAGCCAGCTGAGCCGAGAGTATGTCCGTGCGTTCGAAGGATCAACCTACTTCACGGTGGTGGGGTACGCGGAGGAGTATGGCAGTCTGTCCAGGAAGCTCGATGGTGGCGAGGTCGATCTTGCCCTGGTGCTCTATCCCGGCTTCGCTGAGGCACTCGAGGCCGGCCGCAATGCACCGGTACAGGTGCTGGCGGACGGCTCGGACGCCAATACCGCGACCATCGCGCTGGGGTATGCCGACGCGGTGACGAACCGCTTCAATGCGGAGCTGATGGAGAATCGGACCGTGCCGGCGATCGATAACCGGCTGCGCGTATGGTACAACCCGGAGCTCAAGAGTCGCTGGTTCATCGTTCCGGGCCTCATCGCCGTCATCATGACCGTGATTACGGCTCTGCTGACTTCGCTTACGGTGTCGCGCGAATGGGAGCAGGGCACCATGGAGCAGCTCATCGCCACGCCCGTGCAGGGCCTGGAACTCATGCTGGGGAAGATGATTCCCTATCTGGTGATCGGGCTCGTGGACGTGCTGGTGTCCATCGCCATGGCGGTGTGGGCCTTCGGTGTGCCCTTGCGGGGCAGCTTCTGGTTTCTCATGGGATCGGGCGGGTTGTTCATGCTGGGAGGCTTGGGGCTCGGCATCCTGATTTCGACTGTGGCACGCTCGCAACTGGTGGCAAGTCAGGTGGCTATGGTCGCCACCTTCATTCCGGCCTTTCTCCTGTCCGGTTTCCTCTATGCCATCGACAATATGCCGGAGCCCCTGCAGTGGGTCACCCATCTGGTTCAGGCACGCTATTACGTCGCGATTCTCAAGGACGTCTTTCTCAAGGCGAGTCCGCCCACATATCTCATTGAGGAAATACTGTTCCTGACCGTTTTCGCGATTATCGTGCTGGTGGTTGCTTTGCTGAAATTCAAGAAGCGGATCGATTGAGGTGGGGCGGGATACGGTCTCCGCGTTGCGGATGCCGGAGGAGCTGCTGCGGCGGCCGTGCGGGCGGCCCCTGCGGCGATATAGGCCACGAGACTGAAGGTGCGGGTATGTGGGAACGAATCTACCGCATGATGATAAAGGAATTTATCCAGGTCCTGCGGGATCCCCGGATGCGATTCCTGATCTTCGTGACACCGGTCGTGCAGCTGATCGTCTTCGGGTTTGCCGTGACGACGGATGTCGAACACATCAAAACCGCGGTTTTGGATCAGGATCGCAGCACGCAGAGCCGCGCGCTCGTCGAGCAATTCACCAGTTCAGGTTACTTCGACGTCATCGCACGCGTCGAAACACCCGATGAGTTGGGAGACCTGCTCGATCGCACGAAAGTGATCGCGGCAATCCAGATTGATCGCGGCTTCGCGGATGATCTGGCGGCCGGACGGCAGACGTCGATCCAGGTTCTGATCGATGGCACGGACTCGAACACCGGTACCGTTGCGATGGACTACGCGCAGAAGATCACGGCTGCCTTCTCCCGGAGACAGTTGGATAGCGATGCGCTGCAGGCGACGATGGCCGGCGCGCCATCGGGTCTCGTGGAACTTCGGTCGCGTGCCTGGTACAACCCGGATCTGAAAAGCCGGTACTACAACGTTCCCGGGGTAGTTGCCGTCGTTCTGTTGATGACCTCGCTGCTGTTGACGTCCATGGCGGTGGTTCGAGAGCGTGAGATTGGCACTATGGAACAGCTCATGGTGACGCCGATCAGGCCGCTGGAACTGATTCTCGGCAAGACGCTACCCTTCGTCGTGATTTCGTACGTCGATCTGGTGGTGGTAATGCTGGTCGCTGTCCATGGGTTCGATATTCCCATTCGGGGCAGCGGTGCTCTGCTGATATTCGGTGCGGGCCTTTACCTGATGTCGACCATCGGGGTGGGCCTGTTCATTTCCACCATATCGATGACTCAGCAGCAGGCGCTGATGTCGTCCTTCTTCTTTTTTCTCCCGGCGACACTGCTCTCCGGATTCATGTTTCCCATCGAGAATATGCCGGATCCCGCGCAATGGATAACATACCTGAACCCTTTGCGCTACTTTCTGGTCATCATACGGGACGTGTTCCTGAAGGGGAGCGGAATCGATCTGCTATGGCCGCAATTCATGGCGCTGGGCATATTGGGAACGCTGGTGCTGGCGTTCAGCGCGATGCGATTCCATAAGCGCATCGATTGAGAGCAGGTTGTATGCGGGCTCTGTGGATGGACGTTTCGGAATCTCCGTATGAATGTGAGTGACGAACATGATCGTACCAAATGCGAACAGGTGGCTGGTGATATCCTGCGATCGATTGCCAGGCACGGTGCGAGCCGATGCGAGATCGACTGGCTGGCTCGGCGTATGGGGATGAACGCTAGGCATGTCCGCAGCGCGGTCGAGGAGGCCCACGCCTTCACCAACGAGCAGCTGAGCGAGATCTATCGGCGACTGATGGATGTTCTCGATCACGCCAGCGCCTCCGGGAACGATCCGCTGGAGGCGCTTAAGAACATCTATTGGTCTCATGTGGACTTCTTGATCAGGAATTCGGATGCCTGTGCGGTTCTCAACCATATTCTGGTAACCCGGGACAGGGTTCTCAGGGACCGCGTGCAGCGGATCATTCGGATCTATGAGCATGAGATCTCCATCGTCCTGCAGCACGCAAGGACGAGGCATATGATTCGCAGTACCGTCGACTCAAAGGCGGCCGCGATCCTCTTCGTCGGTCTAATCCAGGCACTTGTCGTTCGTGCGCAGATCATTTCCGACGCCGAGATTCTCCGCCACGAAGCGCAGGGCATGCTGCGTTTTTACATGAACGGAATCTCTGACTCGACATAGTGGGCGGGCGGCGGTTTCCGTATCGGACGGCGGTGCTCGAGGGAGAGGGGCCCTCTGGGGCCCGGGGCCGATGGTCGTTCCCGAGGATGAAGTCCGTCGGGGCGTGACGGGGGCCATAAAGATCGGGCGAGTCTGGCTGACCGCCGGGGGCGGTTGCGCGGGACGCGTCGGAATCGCAGGGTCGCCTGGTCCGCTGGCGGGCCATGCGTTGGTGGGTATCCGCGGGTGCGCTCGAAGGCGACACCTTTTCCTCTTGCGCGCTGGGGCTGGATTTAAGTATGATCCAAAGAAAGCAAGTAATAACTCACTATATGGCCAAGCAGCGTAAATCGCACGAAACGCGGCGGGGGGAAATCATCCAGAGCGCTCTCGATCTGGTCGCCGAGACGGGGGGCAGGGATGTCACTGCGCAGGCGATCGCCGACCGGGTGGGCATCGCGCAGCCTACCGTGTTCAGGCACTTCCCGACACGGAGCGCCATTTTCCGTGCCGCGATGGAGTGGGCCGCTACCGCGCTGTTCGGTTCGTTGGCGATGGCCAGTGGGCCAGGGGAACTCGCCGACACGCGTTTGCGCCGGCTGCTTCAACGCCAGTTCGCCTTCATCAATGCGCAGCGCGGCGTCTCGCGCCTGCTGTTTTCGGATCGGTTGCACCAGGAGGACCCAGCCCTGAAGGCTACCGTCCGCCGCATCATGGAGCGTTACACTGCCTATTTGCAAACCATCATCCAGGACGGGATCGACAGCGGCCGTTTTCGACAGACCCTCGATCCGGAAGGTACGGCCCGCTTCGTGGTCGCGGAGATCCAGGGTGTAGTCATGCGTTGGTCGATTTACGACTTCGAGTTTCGGCTGGAGGACGAGGTGGACGCGGTGTGGCGGGTTTTGGAATCCGCGCTCGTGATTTCGGCCGGGACGAAATGATGCCGGCATTTTTCTTTCCTGTAATAAAACCCATGACCGCTCACGAAATCGGCGCGATGGTGCCGTACACATCCCGCGACTGCGGCGTTACGCCTTCGCTCCTGGGAGCGCGACCACGGCAGAACATGGCGCCACTAGCGCCTTTGGCACGGCCATGATGCACGACTGGTGACGTACGAAACCCGAGCCGGCACCCCTCTCCGAGTCCGGGAGTGGATGCCGGTCGCAGGTCGCTATCACCTTTCCTTCTGATCGATTTCGTGGAAACAACAACGTGGGCCGCTCCGTGCCGGCCCGTGGAGAACGAGTAATGAAACGACGTGTGAGAGCCGTGGCAAGCGTAATGGTCTCGGGCATCACCCTGGGCGCGACGGGAAACTGTGCGGCGACCAACGGATATTTTTCCACGGGCTACGGGGCGAAGGCCAGCGGCATGGGAGGGGCATCCATCGCACTTCCGCAGGATGCCATGGCGGCCATCAACAATCCCGCGGGCATCACCCAGGTCGGGAGCCGAATTGACGGTGGGTTCGAACTGTTCAATCCCAATCGCGACGCCACCCTCGATGCGACCGGCATGGCCGGGGATATGGCCCAGGTCGACAGCGGTGCGACACTGTTCCTGATACCGCATGGGGGGATCGTGAAACAGGTGGAGAACTACACCGTTGGCCTTGTGATGTACGCGAACGGAGGGCTGAATACACGCTACAACACCAACCTCTACAGTGGCGCCTTCGGGGCGTCGTCGGCCGCCTTTGGTGGGCCGAGTATCTTCCCGAATTCTGACACGCTGGGTGTGAATCTGGCTCAAATGATCTTGTCACCCTCGATCGCCATCGAGCTGAATGAAGACCATTCGGTGGGCGCGTCGCTGCTGATCGGATATCAGCGTTTCCGTGCGTATGGCCTGGGGATCTTCAGTGGTTTCTCCAGCGCCCCTGACAAGTTGACGAACAATGGGAACGATGACGCCTGGGGGATGGGCCTACGCATCGGCTGGACCGGAAAACTCACTGACCGCATCACGCTGGGCGCGTCCGCGACCTCCAAAACTTATATGCAGGAATTCGATGACTACAGGGGGCTGTTTGCCGAGCAGGGTGATTTCGATATTCCGGCAAACTACGGTGTCGGTATCGCCTACAGGGTGACACCGAGGACGACGGTCGCGTTCGATGCGGTGCGTACGCTATATAGCGACGTCAAGACCACCGGCAATCGCGGTCCAAGCGGCCAGGAGTTTGTCGAAGCCTTTGGGCTTGCCCTGAGCGGCTTGCCCATCGACAAGGCCCTGGGAACCGCTGATGGGTATGGTTTCGGCTGGGATGATCAGACGGTATATAAACTCGGCATCAGCTACGCATATAACGACAAATGGACTTTCCGTGCGGGCCTGAACTACGGGAAGAGCCCCATCGATGACACGGAGAACCTCCTCAATATCGTATCGCTCGCGGTCGTCGAAAAGCACGTCACGATGGGCTTCACCTACGCGCCGAGCGACAGACATGAATTCACGGCGGCATACACGCGCGCACTGGAGGGCCGCCAGCGCTATACGTATGAGGCAACGGCCGATTTCGGGAATGGCCCGGTTGATCTCAGCTACACGACCGAGCTGGGCATGGATCAGCATGCCATTGAATTGAGCTATGGGTGGAAATTCTAGCGGGCTGTGGAAAAAGACAGATCATCAGACCCCTTGTCCGGGGGGCAGGCCCGATGCAGGGCAATCCGAGAGCAAGCCTATCAGCCTATGGGCCGGGAGGATGCCCGTCGTAAAAGGCTTCCAGAATAGCCACGATTTCTTCGGCGGCGTCTACGCGCGTGAATAGATCCACATCCCGCGTGCCGATAAAACCCTCGTCCACGAGGTAGTCGAAGTCCACGGCACGGTGCCAGAATTCGCGCCCAACCAGCACGATGGGAATGCGTGCCATCTTTCCGGTTTGTACCAGCGTGAGTACCTCGAACAACTCATCGAGCGTACCGTATCCACCCGGGAAGGCAACCAGCGCCCGTGCACGCAACAGGAAATGCATCTTGCGCAGGGCGAAATAGCGGAACCGGAATGCGAGCTCCGGGCTGATGTAGGGATTGGGTATCTGTTCGTGCGGTAGTGTGATATTGAGTCCGATAGAGCGCGCGCCGGCCTCGAACGCGCCGCGGTTGGCCGCCTCCATGATGCCGGGACCGCCCCCGGTGACGACGACGAAGTCACGGCGGCCTTCCTGCTGAAAGCGGGACGAGACCAGGTGGGCGAAGCGCCGCGCTTCTTCGTAATAGCGGGCGTGGGCCAGTCTTCGCGAGATCGCCACAGGATCGTGCGCCTGCTGTGGACCCGACGGCCCGACAGCGATGCGTGTCTCGATCTGCGCAACCTCCGCTTGCGCCTGTTCGTGGGAAATGATGCGCGCGCTGCCGAATACGACGACGGTGGAGCCGATTCCTTCCTCGCGCAGCGCTTGTTCCGGCTTTACCATCTCCAGGTGCAGGCGTATTGGCCGCAGGTCATTGCTTGTCAGGAAATCCAGGTCTTCATGAGCCAGGCGATAGGCGGAACCGTCCTGGATCGCGCGTATCAGCACCTCGCGCTCACTGTGTGAACTCCGGTCATCAGGCATATCATCACCTCGTGTTGCACTCACGTTTGTTCTCCAGTATTGGTCCGAGGAGTCGTCGCCGCTACTTCGCCGAACCAAGGCATTTATGGCTGGCGCTCATAGTGGGCTGCTTTGGCCAGGCTCCGGAACCGCCACTGCCCAGCCACGGTCGGCTCGCAGCCGTTCGGCGAAGGCAAGTGCCGCCGTCTCCTCGCCGTGTACCACGAATGTCCAGCGCGGTGGCCGCTGAAAACCGGCAGTCCAGGCAAGCAGCGCCGTCTGATCGGCATGTGCCGACAGCCCGCCCACCGTGTGGACCGCCGCGCGCACAGGGATGTCTTCACCGAAGATCCGTACCCGCTTGGCGCCATCCACCAGGCGCCGGCCGAGGGTGCCCTGGGCCTGGAATCCCGTGATCAGCACACTGCATTCGCGCCGGGGCAGGTTGTGACGCAGGTGATGCTTGATGCGTCCGGCATCGCACATGCCGCTGGCGGAGATGATGATGGCGCCCGCGCGCATCTGATTCAGTGCCCTGGACTCGTCTGCACTCGCGGTGAAATGGAGATAAGGCAGATCCCCCCCCTGGGCGTGCCAGCCGGCGAGGTCTTTTGCCGCTTCGTCGAACAGTTTGAGATGCTGTCGGGTGATACGGGTTGCTTCGGTTGCCATCGGAGAGTCGACGAACACTTTCAGATCGCGTAACCGGCCTTCACGGGTGAGGCGGTGTAGATGATACAGAACCTCCTGGGTTCGGCCGACGGCAAATGCCGGTACGATCACGTTGCCGCCCTGTCTGTGCAGGGTGCGGTCGATAATCTCGATCAGCTCGGCCTGGCTCGAAGCCAGATCGCTGTGCGCGCGATCGCCATAGGTGGATTCCACGACCAGAATATCCGCATCCTCGATGGACGTCGGATCGCGCAGGATCGGACGCCCCGGCTGACCAAGATCGCCGCTGAAAACGAACTTGGCGGTCTGTCCGGATTCGGTGACCCAGATCTCGATAATGGCCGAACCGAGAATATGGCCCGCGTCGCGGAAGCGGCAGCGCACTGCGGCGTGGGGCGCCAATTCATGATCATAGGCGATGGAGCGTACCTGACGCAGGCAATGCCGGGCGTCCTCCAGCGTGTACATAGGAGTCTGCGCTGCGCTTCTGGTACGCGGCGTCTTGGCGTGGCGTCTGACGCGCTCAGCATCGCTCTCCTGAATATGCGCACTGTCGGGCAGCATCACCTGAAGCAGGTCGGCAGTCGCGGCGGTGGCATATATCGGCCCCCGGAAGCCGGCACGGGTGAGCTTGGGCAGCAGACCGCTGTGGTCGATATGCGCATGGGTCAGCAGCACGAAATCGATGGATTCCGGGTCAAATCCGAACGGCCTGCGGTTACGTGCCGGCGCCTCACGTCCACCCTGCACCATGCCGCAGTCCACCAGGAAGCGGGTGTCCGCGGTCTCCACCAGGTAACACGAGCCGGTGACCTCGCGCGCCGCGCCGAGGAAGATGATGTTCATAACGTTCCCCTCCTATCTCGAGCTATCCGGTCCGGATTGCCCGCTGCCAGCTGGACAAAAATGCTGTGCAGGGTGAGGTTGAGCGACTTCGGTGTATGGATGTGCCGAACCTCGGCAATCTTGACTGAACAGCATCCCGTGCCATCGACGTGTTCAGCGTCGTTGAGGGGCATGTGTCCCGGATCATGCGTCTTCATGGTGACGTACCTGAGTCGTCGCACTCGTTCGCGTCATCTTCGTTGCCCGAGGATTCCCCGCACCCCGCGGCGGGCTTCAGTCGGTCGTAGACCAGGCGATACGAAACCGACTGAGACTCCGATAGGTGGGCCACGCTGGATATGATCAACTGACGGGGTCCCGCGTCGATCTGATAGCCCTGAATCAGCCTGTTGCCGATCATGGTCGCTTCGACCACCAGCACGCCATCCTCCCAACCGGCCACGGCCACCCGCTGCTGCAGACTGCCACTGGCGGAAACGCTGGCACCCCGGAAATCGGTGAAAAGATGCTGGCGGCGGCCGTGTTCATCGATGATCAGCAGCATCGGGTCCTCGTGGGTGATATGAAGCTCTTGAGAAGGCGTGACCAGTGCGGCCAGCTCTCTGGATGACAAGCCACCACCTCCTCCCATACCGCCCGCTGCTTCGCGCCCCCGCCGTCCGTCCTGCATGCCACCGCCCATGCCGCCACCCAGACCGCCGCCACGGCCCGCTCCACGTCCGCCGCCCCGGGCGTGCTTCGACGCCTGCATGGCCTCCTTGGCTTTTTCCAACGGGTCATCGCTGACCTTGGCATTGAGTGCCCAGTCACCGGAAAAATCCGGTTTGAAATGCTGCTCCGTGCCAGCCGCCGCCGGAGGTGCGACCGCCTCCGCATTGCCGTTGGCGGAATATACGGTTCCATCTACATGGCCGGGTACCGGTTCGACGCCAGGCGACGCCAGGGAGTGAGTCGAGATGCCGACCAGTGCCAAGCCCAGCCCGATCCCGACGGTGACGCCATTGTTCAAGCTCATTTCACACTCCGTTCCAGTGCAGTTTCTTTGATGCCAGATGGATTTCCACGGATAGATCCACGACAGCGTTCCGTCCACGAATTTGTGAGCCTAACGCCAGACTTCCTGCACGGATGATCGGGAGAGGGTCATGCGGAGGCCGCATCGCGATCCGGGTAATTCCAGCGGTGGACGATTCAGATGTGTCAATGTATGGGGCTCCGGAGCGGACTTACTCAGCGGGCGTTACGATCGTTTTCAAATCCATGATCCAGCCGGCACGGAGGACCTTTACGGTTATGGTGTCACCGGGAGTCAGGCTGCCAAGCTTTTTATGGATGGTGTCGTATGTGGATGGCTCCGCATTGAGCGTTATGCCGGCGATCTCGAGAATGACGTCGCCTCCCACCATCATCGTTTCTCCGCCAATCGTCGCCTCTACCACGCCGGGTCTAAGCCCGAGGCGGGCCGCCGGAGAACTGTCCGCCACACGCTGTACCAGCATGCCCGTCGGCTGTGGTAGGTTGAAAATCGCGGCCAGAGTTTCAGTGAGGAGATAGCCATCGAGCCCGCTCCAGAAGGATGGATTCTCGAACAGCACTTGTCTGGCGGCATTGGCGGTCAGGACGAACCCCAATCCCGCAGGGCTCCCGGTGGGAGTGAGGGCATGATTCACGATACCGATGATCTTGCCATCCATGTTGAACATGGGACCACCGGAGTTCCTTTCGTTGATGACGGCATCGGTCTGGAAATAATCGGAATGCCGCAGCCCTCCGGCCACGACAGCACCTTTGTGGTGAGCGCTGATATGGCCAGCTGTCAGCGTACTGCTGAATCCGAAAGGCGCCCCGACGATAAAGACTTTGTCTCCGACGGCCATTTCATCGGAGTCCCCGAGTTCTGCGGCGGCCACTCCGGCAGGTACATGCTCCAGCTGCAGCAACGCCACGTCGTCCGGTGGAGACGACGCGATCACGCGCGCGTCGACAATATCGCCCCCCGCGAACTGGACCTTGACGGTGTCGGCCGTCTGGACCAGGTGCGCCGCGGTGATCACCTTACCGTCGGAGGTGACCAGGACGCCGGACCCGAGTTCACCCTTGCGGATCCACTGGTTGCTGTTGCTGATCGGGGGACGCGCCTTTTGAGTGACACCGATGGTTACGACGGAAGCACTGACCCGGCCGAAGGTGTCGCGTAATTCGCTCGCATATACATTGGATGGTGTTGCAACGAATATTAAAAAGAGCCATGACGACAAAAATACGTTTATCATGCTATCTGCCTCAGGAGTTTTTATTTGGGTCTGGATGACGCGGGCCGCTCGGAGAATTGGATGAGTCCGATTCATTCTGAAGAAGTGCGCCGACCAGGGACGATCGATACAGAACGGCGACCACTGCGGGATCGAATGCGGATCCAGCCTGATGACGGATTTCCGCAATTGCCATGTCTATCGGTTGCGCAGAACGGTAGGGGCGCTCGGTGGTCAGGGCATCGAGTGCGTCAGCCACGGCAATGATGCGCGCTGACAAGGGAATGTGCTCGCCACGAAGTCCTTTTGGGTAACCCGTGCCGTCGTATCGTTCATGATGATGACGAACGGCAGATGCGAGTGTGCGCAGTCCGGGGATGGATTCCAGAAGCTGGGCGCCGGCTTCTGGGTGATAGCGTACGCTGGAAAACTCCTCCTTGGTCAGTGCCGCCGGCTTTCTAAGTATGGCATCAGCGAGACCGAGCTTGCCGATGTCATGCAGACGTGCGGCCTGTTCTATCTCGTGCAATATGTTTCCCGTCAGTCCGATCTCGCGCGCGATCATGGCTGAATAGCGCGCAACGCGCCTCCCATGTCCACCGGTATATGGATCGCGCATATGAATCGCCTGTTCGTACGCCTGTATCATAGCCTCGGAACGCCGTGAGGTTTCCGATAGAAGATGCTTGACGAGTCTTCGGTTGGATACGAGAAACACGTACCAAAGCAATGTGGTCACCGCTACGTAAACGACGATGCGGAAAAGGATGGGACCGATGCCGAGCGTCTCCGCCAACCCATGGTTCAGTACCGCCCATTCGCCCCCGGCGATAAGTGCAAGCGTCGCTCCGGCGTATGATATAAGTATCGCCCGATCGCGATGGCGCAAGCGCTGTACGGGTGGTCCGCCGTATGAGATGTTCAGGGGTAACATTGATTCAGACCTCTGGGTCTGCATGAAGCTGCTGCAGGCAGCATGAGGGCCCCGACGGAACTCGCCGGCATACAAGCAGGGATCTCCTGGCATGGCGGGGGTAGGGATAAGGGGCCATGGCGGTCACTCCCCATCTGCCGGTTTGTCGAAGGTTCGTAGCCGGTCACGAAATCGGGCATGACAGGTGAGGCAGGAATCGGCCAAGCGATGGAAGGCCGCCGCAAGAGCCGCCCGGTCGCCCATCTCGGCGGCGGTTCTCACCGCCACGGCCGCGTCGTGGACGTCGGCGTTGGCGGCACGAAAAGCCAGCGCGTCCGTGCCGATATGCGCAAGGAGCCGGCGCCGCTCGTCCGGAGCGGGCTGCGGGTGATCGGCGATCGCGGAGGCCGCCGCTATGGCGGTGGGCAGGTCGTCTGCCATAATGGCTCGTGCGAGGCGGCCTACTTGGGCGCCGAGTTCTTCCATGATGCCAAGGAGCGTGGGTTGATCGGAGGGGCCACTCCAGGCGATCCCAGTAACCAGCAACACGACGCCGGCGACAGTCAACGTTGATCTCACTTCGGGGTACCCCTGATGGAAAGTGATTACTTACTCGCTAAAAGACAGGGAGAGAAGTGAATAGTTCCGTCCCTGAAGGGGGATGGAATGTTGGCGTAAAGGGTCCCGCAAAGGCCCTAAACAACGGGATACCGTAATTCACTAACGAATTGTATTTACAACAAAAATGTATACTAATGGCCTTTTCTGTCAGGGCCGGGGATGGGGTTCATAACCCTCAGGTCGCAGGTTTAAATCCTGCCCCCGCTACCAACGTTAGAGACTCTTGATTTTTCGAGAGTTTCGTTCCTGAAAGCTGAAGCAGGGAAGCAATGCTTCCCTGCGCTTCGGCAACCAAATATTCCCCCGAGTCGCTGGGTAGAAGGCGGATGCCGTCGAGGATCTCCGACAGCAGCGCCCGTGCCTTGGTCATGTCTTCGCCAACGGTACGCTCCAGACCGGAAACTAGCTCTCGCACGCGTTGCGAGGCATCCGGCAGGGTGCGTGGAAGCGCCTCAAGCTCCTCCGCAGCCGCTGCGATTCGGGCCTGGATGCGTTGCTTCTCCGATTCGGCCCGGCGCAGCTCGTCCCGGAGTGTCGGGCTGATTCCGACTTCGCGGATGGCCGACACCAGATTGCCGATCTCCTTCTCCACGGCCTTGAGTCGCTCCCGATCGCCTTGGCTGTCCGGTTTCGCCTCGCGGCGGGCTTCCTCCAGCAGCCGTGTGGTTTCGCGTCGGAAAAGCTCAATACGCTCGGGTGTCAGGAGCCGCTCCTTGACCCCTTTGAGCAGCAAGGTCTCGGCAAGCGTCTTGGAGACTTTCAGATGGTTGTTGCAGGCATGTGGGCCCCGGTCCTTATGAACGGCACAGCCATAGCGGTAGCGGTCTACGACAATGAAATTTCCCCCGCAGACGCCGCATCGCATCATTCCCGACAATAGGTGCCGCGGATAGCGCCCGCCCGGCCCCTTTATAGTAGACAAGCCCGAACGTACGGCCTTGCCG
Source organism: uncultured Gammaproteobacteria bacterium (assembly GCA_964458835.1). Lineage (GTDB taxonomy): Bacteria > Pseudomonadota > Gammaproteobacteria > Thiohalobacterales > Thiohalobacteraceae > JAHJQQ01. The sequence goes on from CAYWKV010000003.1 coordinate 18,119, forward strand.
CGCTTCCGGGTCGCCTCAAGGCGCGCCGTAACACGGGCATATACGGCCTCGTCTATGATGCGCAGTTCCGGGTGCTCTGTGATCACCCACTCCGAGGGATCGCGTTCGATACGTTTGCGCTGTTTTCCGTCAGGACGAGTGACCCATCTAGATCTATTCCAGATCTGGACACCGACATAGATAGGGTTATTCAGAATGCCCACCCCTGTACGCTGGTCTCCATATATGGCAGACCTCGCCCAGTTGCGACCGCGGGGGGATGGAATGCCCAGCTCGTTTAAGTGGTTGGCGATCCACATAGGGCTGTGACCGTCGGCAAACCATCGGTAGATGTTACGGATGACTTCCGCCTCTTCCTCCACGATGACTTTACGGTACTCAGCGATCTCGGGTTGACCCTGTGAATCGCGTCGCTGTAAGTCCTCTATCGGGATACTCCGATAGCCGTACGACCGCCCCCCGCATGAGGCACCGGCCTCAGCCTTTCCGGTAAGGCCACGATGCGTGCGGTGAGCAATTTTGCGGCGCTCACTTTCTGCCATTGCCCCATGAAAGGCGGCGAGAATCTCAAAGCCGTCATTGCGCGTGTCGATACCCTCGATCAGGCTGATGACGTGGACACCCACATAGCGGAGTTGGTTGAGGCAGCGCCATTGTTCGGCTTGGTCGCGCCAAAGGCGCGACAGTTCGTCCACGACAATGATGCCGAACTGACCGCCTTCCGCAGCAGAGAGCATGGATTGATAACCGGGGCGCTCCGCCGTGGCGCCACTGATTCCCTCGTCTGAGAAACGGCCAGAGATTTCGATGCCACTACTGCCACGCAGTCGCATCTCACAGTACCGATACTGGTCAGTAATGCTCGCATTGCGTTGCATGTCCGTTGAGTAGCGCGCATATAAGACGGCCTTGAGCGTTTCCCGGCCGTCTCCAGCGTGGTGGTATGAGAACTTCATTTCTCGCTCCGTAGTCTCGTCAGATGGTCACGGACAGCAATCTGCGCGAGCAGGCGGATAATGTCATCAAGGACCTCATCGGTTTGCCTCGGCTCTCGGGCGGGCGCATCTGTTTTCGTAGGTAGAAGGTTCTTGCTCACCATCATACGTGAGCTCCGCACTGATGGGAGCCCAAGTCGACGACGCGGCCGGAATGGAAATGAGGAATAAGCATCGGGTGCTCCAAATGTCGGAGACCCGGCTGGGCAGGTTGATAAAATTCATGCCCTAGTGGAATTATCTCTATGCGTAACCTGTACCTACCCGGCCATGGGCCAGGGTTTGCAGTCAGGTAATATAGTCAACGGGGCGGATGCCGATCTGCCAGGTATGGAGAGTGGGACATACGCCACGGCGCAGCGGTAGACGGCGGGCTGATGCCTCGTTCTTGAGTCGTGGGTCAGTGGAGCTTGTATAGCTCATATCGGCATATGATAGCCCGCTAGGTCGCGACGAAGACCGTACTGGTCTACCTATCCAGGATGAAGGTGGTATATACCTGCGACTCCGGACATGGGTCGTGAAGGGAAGGGGCCTGTGCGGTTTGGATAGCGTCCATATTGTTCCGCGAGCTGGTGCCCATGGGCGACAGCGACCGGTTCCGACACATTTCCCAGGTGGTGCCATATGGTCGTGCGCCCGCCAAATGTGGTACGTAAAGACTGTGGGATTCGTAGCTGGAATATCCACCGCTGCCTGCCAGGTTCCCAGATGACGTACTTCGGCATGACGTTCGCGTAACCCATCCACTGCCGGCGGCAAAGTGTTTGGGCAGATGATCGAAGGGCTGCCGGCAAAGGGGAATAGCGGAAAAAGTTCCGAAAAGCGGACAGTCCTGGAAAATTTCTTTCGCAGGCTACCGGCTTGCACGCTTCCGAGCAGCTGTGTTGGGGTTAAGGGGCTGAGCAGTGGGACACAAAAGATGCGGCCCTGCTCTGCAGGGCCGCTCGGTATTCAGGGGCTACGCTGGTTCCGGCGCCGGCGGGCTGCCTGGAAAAATAACCGCTTCGCTAGGATCTTTGCCTCTACTGTCTCGGGCTGTGCGCCTGTCTGGTATTGTTCCGGATGGTTGCTGCTCCGTCTACTGGGTATGATCTGCCTCAGGCCCATGATGATTACGATGCCCAGGAGAGCCGCATGGATCGGATGGTTGCCTATCACTCCGGCCAAATCCGCCAGGGCGGTCAGTAGTGTTGAACCCTGGCGTGAAGCAAGTACATGTTCGATGCGGGTTTCCAGTAATATTTCCAAAAGTTTTTTCATAGTTTCTTTGTACTCGTGATGAGTGCCTCCAAGAGTTGTCAAATTGTAAAGTAAGTATACAATACGGATACTTCGGGTGTCAACGGCAACAGAGTCGGAGCAGGTGGCTGAATGATGGCGGGGAAGGCAAGACGAACAGATGGCTGGATAGAGCGCGCGCGTGAGCGTATGACTGCGCTTGGGTTGACCTATGATCAGCTTGCAGAGCCGTTATCGGTCTCGACCCGCGGTGCGGTCAGCCATTATCTCAATCGCCGACGCGAGCTCTCGGCAGAGCAGGCTGTGCAGCTGGCGGACCTGCTCGGCTGCTCGGTTGAATGGTTGCTCACCGGGAGCTTCTCCACCCCGAAAGCTGATGACACGGTGGCACAGCCGTTACCGCGCCCAGAGGAGCTCGGCGATGCATTAGCCAAGTTACGTCCGGATGCGTATGCAATCGTGGCGCGTCTGATATCCGAAGTGCTGGTTCCTGATGCGCGCAGCGGTGGACGTAAAGCTAGCACTCCCAAGAAGTGATGCTGCGCAGGAAAAAAAGCCCCCGCGATGGGGGGCCAAAGCACAAAGCTTTAATTGTTTGCTTGTCCTCCTCTTTCGATTTGCTCGTTGATGTGTTCCAGGGGCGGAACCACCCGCCCCGCGCTCGCGTCACCCGTGCCACCGGGGGACGCTTCCACCATCCAAAAATCCCGGAGTGCCACCTCCGGTACCATCGATTGCTGCACGTCGAATCTTTCAGCTCCAGTTGCCAAACTGGATCGGCATTCCCGCCTCGCTTCAGACTTTCGGCCTGAAGCTTTGTTGCCTACTCGATTCTCGCTCCCGGTCTGGATGTTGACCCTGGTTCGCAACACCAGTGCCGCCTGCTCCTCAGCAGGCGAGACAACCAGACTTTCCCGCGTTAGTTCTGTCCGAGATCCGTACTCGGACACCCCTTTCGGGGCTTGCGTCGCTGACACATGCCGCGTGCCTCACCTGTCGTTTATGCTCCCGATGACTCGGTTTCAGTGGTTCGAAGATCCGAAGCAACTCACTTACCAACAACGACAGTGTTTCCAGCACATCGCAGAGGACTGAAGCCTCCTAGACGGCTTGTGCCAACTTACCCAGCAGCACCCCAACGGGTGCCGTTACAGGCTTGAGCTATCATCGATCCGCAGAGGTTGCCCTCTGTGGTGCCCCGAAACGTCTGCGCCGCTTGGCGCATCGTCCCGATGCAGATCTCGCGATCTGCCGAAACCCACCTGCTGGGCCGTGGTTGTACAGTTGCCTGCACCCCCTCGGGCGGATTCGCACCGCTTCGCAGGGAACAGGGTGACCGGTGTTGCCACCGGGCCCGTTTCCGCGTCGCCCATCCTCTGAACAGCCCGAGTGATGCCGTTCGGGATGGGGTAGAAGGCTGGGATTACTCCGCTGTCGCGGGATTACTCCAGCCAGCCCCCCTCGCACCCGCCGAGCCTGATTAGAGGCAGCGGGCGCTACGTGCAGCTTCCCCTTTGGGTTGGCGACCCAAGGGGCACGTAATCGGGCGAGGAACCCGGTGCGGCGTCGCGCCGCACGAGATGGTATGGATGGTTGGTGGATGGCCTCAAAGGTCCGTCGCTAGGCCCTTGAGGCCACCCACCAGCCGCGCTGTATGCCGGGCGAAACCCGGCATCTGAATCCATACATTCCTACTTGCGTATAGTCACCGCCGGTGACTCTGACGTGCGGCCTGTATGGATCTTCATAAAAGTATGTGCGCCCACCAGGGCGCACATGTTTTGCGATCAAGTGTTTATGAGGACCGTCCCGGTCCTCACCGCTCATCCACCGCGCAGGTGCTATACGGTTGCATGAGCAAACCGATTTTCTTGAATCTCCCGCATCCGCGATTGCGCTCCCCGCGCAACCGCAGCGCCTGTATGTGGCATCTTCTTAATCTCGTGTCCCGTGGTTATCGATTTCACACCTCCGGTGTGATCCAGGACCCGCGCCGGGTGCCGCTGTTCGTCGAGAAGATGCATCAACAGTTCGGCGTATTGATGTCCGCATCCGGGCGCACCAAACGCCAAAAGCGGGGAGCGCCGAATACGCATTTGGTGGTGTATCAGGACTGGGACGGTGCATGGCTGTGGTGGCTGCTCTTCGCGGGGGAGGAGTCGCGCGTCAGGGCACTCGCCGAGAGACATCGCGAAGTGTTGCAAGATGCGACGCAAGCGAATGGCCGGCTGCGGTTCCGCGATGAGTACTTGTTGCGCCAACGTCAGCGTCCCCGTGAACAGGGCGGCGGGCGCGTATGGACGTGGGTAATGACCGGTACAGCTCAGACAGCAGTGGAGCGACAGCTCATTGCGCTCGCCGCTGCGCACGGCCGGGGTGCCGACCGCGTTGACGATCTTGAGCGCGCAGTGCAGCAGCTTAGGAATAAACCCATGTTCAACGGCGTGCGCACCCAGGCGCGGCACGCGCTGCACCGCGCCCGGCAGGTTTGGCGTAAGACCCATGCATCAGGCGTCGCACCACCTGAGGCGCTGACCCTGACGTTACCTTGGTTCTCCGGACGCATCCGAATTTACGACTAGCTCGGGGCGCGGGCGGCGGGGCTTGTCTGATGCGCGCTCGACCATCAGCCAGATGTGCTCCCAGACCGCAGCTTCAAACGCCCGGAAGACTCGCCTGGCTTCCCTCACATGCTGGCGGTGGCGATAGTCGTCCAGACGGGCGACAACCGATGCAGGACAGAGATTTCCACTCTCGGGTGATTCCTGATTCATCACGTCCTCCCGGGGTCTATCTGTATGCTCAAGAGTCTACATTGGTGCAGAGCTTTCATGATTGATTAAGTCGCCGGTGTGCTCCACCCCTTAGAGAATCGGCAACCCCTTCGGGGTTGTCCCATCCATGGCGAGGTGGACCAGATACGCGCCACCAATTGCCAATACTGCAAACCGTAGCCATTCCTGCATTGTGGTCTCAGGTTTGTACTTGTATGCCTTGTACATTCCGAAACCCACCATGCCGGCGAATGCCAAACTGTGGCAGAACTGGCGATGGTTGGGATGGTAGGCGGGTTCCAGGATGTCGGGTAACGTCCCCGACATATAGGCGATGCCCGCAGCGGCTAGCGGTTCGGCGGAAGGCTCGGCCTGATCGTTGTGGGCAATCAATGCCACCCCGCCAACGGCGAGGGCGGCACCGAGCCGATGGGCGGCTCCATTTGCCATGCTACTTCTCCTTCCGGACGCCCTTGAAGGGCTTCGGGTCGGCTTTCTGGTCGATGAACTTGCCAGTGGTAGTATCCCGTTTTACCCACCGGTCATTCTGGGGGTTATGGGTCTGGGAGCGGTCGCGGACGGCACCTTTACGGTGGCCGTCGCCGGTCGGGGGATTGGTAGCCATGTATATAACCTCATGTAAAATATTAAAAACTAGTTGGATGTCGCTTGACGTGAGACACCCGTTGATCTAAAGTTTACAAAAATTCCTACGATAATCAAGTTTTGTAAACCCACGGAGGGAAGCCATGATCGGAGACCGCATCCAGCAGGCACGGAAATCTGCGGGCCTTTCTATGCGCGCACTCGCAGACAAGGCCGGGATATCGGCCATGGCCATTTCCAAGTATGAGAATGACCAGATCACCCCTTCGTCGGGAGTGCTGTTGTCGCTTGCCGATGCTTTGGGCGTGCGCGTCGAATATTTCTTCCGTACCTCGAAGATCCAACTGAAGGGAGTCGAGTACCGGAAGCATTCCAAGCTACCCAAGAAGACCCTCGATCAAATCGAGGGTGACGTCATTGAGCAAATTGAACGGTTTCTGGAGTTGGAAGAATTCCTACCGGCCAGCCCCATTGAGGCCTTTAAGCTCCCTGGCGATCTCCCATTCGTTCAGAACTACGACGACATTGAGTCAGTAGCTCAGCAGGTCCGAGATGCTTGGGAGTTGGGAACTAACCCAATCCCGGATTTGATCGACACTCTCGAAGAAAAGGGCATCAAGGTCTTCCAGTCCAATGCGCTACACGGTGAGAAATTCGATGGCCTCGCTGCTCAGGTCAACGGTACTCCGGTAATCGTCATTGGAAAGGGCTGGCCTGGTGACCGGCAGCGCTTCACCCTGGCCCATGAACTAGGACACTTAGTTCTAGCCAATCGCCTAGCAAAGGAGCTTGACGAGGAAAAAGCAGCACATCGTTTTGCAGGTGCTTTCCTCGTACCTGCATCTGAAGTGTTTAAGGAGCTCGGGAATAAGCGAAGTCGGCTCGACCCTATGGAGCTTTGCATTCTTAAGCAGGCCTACGGGCTCAGCATGCGGGCATGGATCTATCGTGCATCGGACTTAGGTATCCTCAATCAAGTCGCATCTAGAGGAATGTGGGACTATTTCCGTGAAAGGGGGTGGGTAAAGGTAGAACCAGGTAATGCTTATCCATCAGAGAAGCCAAAACTGTTTATGCAGTTGGTTTTCCATGCCTGCGCCGAAGAGCTGATTAGCGAATCAAAAGCAGCTGAGCTACTCGGAAAGTCCATTTCAGAATTCAGAACCATAAGGAACGTGGGCAGCTGTGAGCCAGAAGCTGTTAATCAGTGACGCCAACATCCTTATTGATGTGATCGACGGCGGGATCGTGGATGAGATGTTCATGCTGGAATGGGAGTTCGGCGTGCCGGATGTGTTGTTCCATTATGAGCTGAAAAATCAGTATCCGTGGTTGCCAGGAAAGGGACTTAAGGTGATGGGGTTGGCCGCAGCGGGCATCCTGGATACGGTCCAACTTGGCGCCAAACATGCGAAAACCGGCGTGAGCAATAACGACTGCATGGCGCTGGCGTTGGCCCGGCAGGAGAATTGCTCCTTGCTGACCGGGGATGCGGCGCTGCGGCAAGTTGCGCTGGATGAAGGTGCCATCGTCCGTGGAACGCTGTGGCTCGTTGATGAAATGTTCAACGCTGGGCTCGTGGATCTGGGCAGAGTGAAAGCGGCCTACGCGAGCATGAATGTGAAGGGGAGTCGCTTGCCCTGGGATGAAATCGAGAAACAGATTAAGAAACTGTCGAAAAAGTAATCTTCTAGAAAGCAGGAACATGGAATCACAACAACTTAACTGGATCGCGAATTTCATCTGGGGCATCGCTGATGATGTGCTGCGGGATCTGTACGTTCGTGGCAAGTACCGTGACGTAATCCTTCCGATGACGGTACTGCGGCGGCTCGACTCGTTGCTGGAGCCGACCAAGCAGGCCGTGCTCGACATGAAGGCATCGCTCGATAAGGCGAAGATTGTCCACCAGGACCAGGCTCTACGGCAGGCGGCGGGGCAGGCCTTCTACAATACGTCGAAGTTCACGCTGCGCGATCTGCGTAACCGCGCCAGCCAACAGCAGCTCAAAGCCGATTTCGAGGCCTACCTGGATGGCTTTTCGCCCAATGTGCAAGAGATTCTCGACAACTTCGAGTTCCGCAACCAGATCCCACGACTCTCAAAAGCGGATGCGCTTGGCACGCTGATCGAGAAGTTCCTCTCGCCGGACGTGAATCTGAGCCCAAATCCCGTGCTCAATGGTGATGGTACCGTTAAACATCCCGGCGTCGACAATCACGCCATGGGCACGGTGTTCGAGGAGCTAGTCCGCCGCTTCAACGAAGAGAACAACGAAGAAGCGGGTGAGCACTGGACACCGCGTGATGCGGTGAAGCTGATGGCGAAGCTGATCTTCATGCCCATCGCCGAAGAGATCGAGTCCGGAACTTATCTACTCTATGACGGTGCCTGCGGTACGGGCGGTATGTTGACGGTGGCCGAGGAGACCCTACAGGATCTCGCGCATGCGCATGGCAAACAGGTCGCCACGCATCTCTACGGTCAGGAGATCAACGCCGAGACCTACGCCATCGCCAAGGCCGACCTGCTGCTCATGGGCGAAGGGGAGGCAGCGGATAATCTCGTCGGTGGCCCGGAGTATTCGACGCTGGCGAATGATGCGTTTCCCTCGCGTGAGTTCGACTTCATGCTCAGCAATCCGCCCTACGGCAAGAGCTGGAAGAGCGACCTGGAACGTATGGGCGGCAAGACGGGCATCAAAGATCCGCGTTTTATCATCGAACACGCCGGTGACCCCGAATATTCGCTGATTACCCGTTCCAGCGACGGACAGATGCTATTCCTGGCGAACATGCTGTCAAAAATGAAGCATAGCACCAAGCTGGGCAGCCGCATCGCCGAGGTTCATAACGGCAGCTCGCTCTTTACCGGTGACGCCGGCCAGGGCGAGAGCAATATCCGCCGCTGGATTATCGAGAATGACTGGCTCGAAGCCATCGTCGCGCTGCCGCTCAATATGTTCTACAACACCGGTATTGCGACCTATATCTGGGTACTCACAAACCGCAAGCCAGAAAACCGGAAAGGCAAAGTTCAGCTCATCGACGCCACGCAGTGGTTCAAGCCGTTGCGCAAGAATCTGGGCAAGAAGAACTGTGAGCTGTCGGAGGAGGATATCCAACGCATCATTGATGCCTTCCTCAAGTTCGAGGAGACCGAACAGAGCAAGATCTTCCCCAATGCGGCCTTTGGTTACTGGAAGGTCACGGTCGAAAGGCCGCTGCGACTAAAAGGTGTGGATCCAGAACGCGATTATTCCGCGAAAGAGATCAAGGCACTGAAGGAGACCGCCGAGCGTGCGGAAGATGCGCCGCCGGTCATCAAGAAGATTCATAAAAAAGGCGTGAAGGCAGATCCGCTGCGCGGGCTGTTCCCGGCGACTATCGGTGGCAAGTCAGTCGCCGTTGAATATGAGCCCGATTCAGATCTGCGCGACACCGAGCAGGTTCCGTTGCTGGAAGAGGGCGGCATCGAGGCTTTTATAAAGCGTGAAGTGCTGCCGCACGCACCTGATGCCTGGTATGTACCGGATAGCATCAAGACCGGTTACGAGATCAGTTTTACCCGCTACTTCTACAAGCCGCAGCCCTTGCGGACGCTGGAAGAAATTCGGGCTGACATCCTGGCACTGGAAAAAGAAACCGAGGGCTTGCTGGACGAAATCATCGGTGGGGGTGCGAAAAAGTGACTGACTTCCCCCTTAGGCATGTCTCGATCCGTGTTCCCTGGCATGATGCCGGCTGGAAGGGGACCGTCTGTGATCGACCAAAACACAATACGGCATGTTTGAAGTTGATCAACATCGCTGAGACCAAACGTGAGGCGGAAGAGGAAGCGATTGCTGGGCAGTCCATGAAAATGATGGCCCCGGAGGTGTTGCCGCCATGTGTGAAGGAGCGCGGGACATTTATGGCGCCTTTCGCGCTCGATCGGTTCCATGAGCATCCCTACGCTAATACGTCGCCGGATACGCACGCGCACTTCAAGCCGACACGACTTCATTACCCGGCCTATGGTGCCGCAGCACTACCATTTCGATGGATGATGAAGCCGGTGGTCTTTGGCGATGAAAAGACCGGTGAGCCTGGGCTTGTAGACGAATTCCCGCTTAGCGACGTCGATGAAACACACGAACCAGAGCTTAAATTCAATACGCACTGGATCCAAGATCATCGTAATCACCGTGCATTGCTGGATTGCTTCTGGAATCACGTAAAGCCGGAAGAATCCTTGGTCTTTTTCTATGCCAAACAAGTTCCCCTCGTCGAAGATACGGGGCGGCGCGTCTTGGTCGGCGTGGGGAGGGTGCTTAAGGTCGGTCCACTGACCGAGTACGACTACGACGGATCTACGAAAGGCAGAATCCGCAGCATGCTGTGGGAACGCATGGTCGTACACTCGATCCGTCCTGAATTTAAGGATGGCTTCCTATTGCCATACCACGAAGCATTGGCGAAATCGGATGATGGCCGTGCATTCGATCCTGCCGAAGTCGTGGCTTTCGCTCCGGAGGATCGTTTCACTGAGTTCTCCTACGCGACGGAACATGTGGGACACGACGCAGCCATCGATGCGCTGCTGGCATGCCGGGCATCACTGCTTCGGTCTACCGAACTGTTCCACATAAAGACCGCCGCGCAAGAACGCTGGATAGATCAGCAGCTCGGGCGGCTCTGGAAGAAGCGCGGACCATTTCCCGGGCTCGGTGCGGTACTCGGCGCCATTGGAGTGCCCATGGGCAATTTTGTAGCCCAGGCGCTGGTTAATAAGGTAGGCGAGGAAGGCAACCCTTGGGCGGCCTGGGATGCAGTCCTTACCGACCCGCGTAAACAATTACCCAAAGACCTGTCCCGAGGCATCGATGCCACGATTGCAAAAGCTTGGCAGCGTATGGGTAAGCAACGTCGCCAGTACCTTGAACTGTTGAGTCGCATCGATCTGACGACCGAGCAGGCGAATGTTCTGGCGATTCCAGAGGAGCGGCACGACTTAGGGATTCCTCTTGAAGATGCCGATTTTTTGCGAAATCCGTATCTGCTCTACGAAGCCACCCGACTAACGACTGTGCCCATCGCCATAGGCACCGTTGACCGTGGCATTTTCGCAACCAAGTATGTGCGCGATCACTACCCCTTACCGGAACCAACACATGTACTGACGCCAGTAGACGGCCGCCGCTTGCGAGCTCTGACGATTCGTGAATTGGAGGACGCCACAGCACGTGGTGATACCCTGCGTACACAAGCGGACGTCATTACTTCTTTACGCAGACGGGAACAGGCCCAAGGTGAGTCGGCCACACAGGTGACCGCTGATCTTCTGGCTGTTGCAGAGGACGAATACTTTGACGGAGAAATCCGACTGGTCGAAATGGCGGATGGCAGCCGAGCGTACCAGCTGGAACGCCTTGCCCAGGTTGGAGAGGTGATTCGTACCACGGTCAACAAGCGAGCGGAAGCCAAGCGTCACACGCTCAAAGTCGACTGGCGCAAGGAGCTCGACCAGCAGCTCGGGGTCTTGCCCAAAGATGGAGAGGAGCGCGCAAAGGAAACACGGGCACGAGAGGAAAAGGCTACGGCGCTGACTGAGTTGGCGGCCTCCCGCTTCAGCGTTCTGATCGGCCCCGCAGGGACAGGCAAGACCACATTACTTTCCATTTTGTGCCGCCACCCACAGATCGAGCAGGAAGGCATATTGATGCTTGCTCCGACAGGCAAGGCGCGGGTGCGGATGGAGGATATCGCCCGTCGTGCCGGCACAAAGAACTTCCAGGCATTCACGCTGGCACAGTTTCTTGTACGGTCGAGCCCAGCACGTTATGACGGTCAAACTGGCCGCTACCGGCTTACTGGCCAGTCCGGTGACAAGGTTGCGCGGACTGTCATCGTCGACGAGTGTTCCATGCTCACCGAAGAAATGGCGGCGGCTCTGCTCGAAGCACTGAGTGGAGTGCATCGACTCATCTTTGTCGGCGACCCGCGCCAGCTCCCCCCCATTGGTGCCGGCCGACCGTTCGCAGACATCATAGCCCGCCTCACGCCAGACCACATAGAGACACAGTTTCCCAGAGTGGGACGTGGCTATGCTGAACTCACTGTCCCGCGTCGACAGGGCGCAGGCGCACGCGAAGACCTACAGCTCGCCGCCTGGTTCGGTGGCAGCGTGCTCAGCCCGGGTGAAGACCAGGTCTTCGAAATACTCGCCGGTAAACGTGCCAGCCAAACAATCCAGTTCGTCCGCTGGGATACCCCTGAGGAACTGGAGACCTTGCTCCCGACAACCCTTGCCTCTGCACTTGGTTTCGATTCCAAACACCAGGAATGGCAGGCATTTGCCTGTAGCTTGGGTGGCGAGCTGTCAGGAGCGTATGTGTATTTCAACCGGAATCGTTCCGGGCAGATGGCTGAGTCGTGGCAGATACTCAGCCCCGTACGGCAAAAGCCGTGGGGGGTAGACACCCTCAACCGCCTGCTCCATGTCCGCTATAAGGCCACGCAACTCGAAGTGGCACGCGCCAACGTTCCTCCCTGGAAGCGTCGCTTGCCTAGACCCTTCGGCGATGACCAAATTGTGTATGGGGACAAGGTCATCAACGTGCGTAACCAGTCCATCTGGAAGAAGCGCATCTATCCCCAGCCAGCCGAGCCTGGCTATTTGGCGAACGGTGAGATCGGTGTCGCCATCGGTCAACTACGGACGCAAAAATTCAATTTCGAGCCAAAGACCCTCCAGGTGGAGTTTTCCACACAGCCGGGCCTGTCGTTCGATTTCTATGCGCCCAAGGGTGATGACGATGATTTCTCTCTTGAGCTGGCCTATGCCCTGACCGTCCATAAGGCCCAGGGCAGCGAGTTCAAAGTGGTGTTCCTGGTGCTGCCGCGTTCAACGCAGATGCTGACGCGAGAATTGCTCTACACAGCACTCACGCGTCAGAAAGACAAAGTCATCGTGCTGCACCAGGGTTCGGCAACCGATCTCCAGAAACTGAGTTCTGAGCGCTACTCAGCCACGGCACGCCGGCTGACGAACCTGTTCGGGGCGCCGCGACCGGTGCCGGTGGGCGACACCTTCCTTGAAGAGCGATTGATCCACCGTACCAGCAAGGGCGAGGCAGTGCGTTCCAAGTCGGAAGTCATCATCGCCAATCTCCTGCATGCGAAGAACATCGACTACCACTACGAGCTGCCCTTGGAGCTTGGAGGCGTAGTGAAGTACCCGGACTTTACGATTGAGGACGATAACGCGGGTATTACCTATTACTGGGAACACTGCGGTCTTTTGCACGACCCTGCCTATCGTCGTCGCTGGGAAGAGAAGAAGCAGTGGTACCGTGATCAGGATATCTTACCGGTTGAAGAGGGCGGGGGTACGAAGGGTTCCCTGATTGTCACCCGCGACCAGGTCGATGGCAGCATAGATTCAGCAAGTATTGCGAAGGTTATTTCGGAGGTGCTGCATGTCTGATGTGTTGATCGCATGCCTCAAGCCATATCCAAAAATGAAGGACTCCGGCGTGTCGTGCCTCGGTGCGATGCCGGAGCACTGGGAAGTGCGACGGTTGCGAAACGCCGCAGATATGCGCGTGAGTAACGTCGACAAACACACTAAGGATAACGAGCAGCCTGTTCGACTTTGCAACTACGTCGACGTCTACAAGAATGATCGTATTCGGAGACGGATGCCGTTCATGCGAGCAACTGCAACCTTGGAGGAGATTGAGCGGTTCCGAATTGTGATCGGTGACGTTCTAATCACTAAGGATTCCGAATCATGGAACGACATCGGTGTGCCGGCGCTTGTTGTGGAGCCCACTGATGATCTCATTTGCGGATACCACTTGGCACTACTGCGACCGTTTAGAGGCCGTCTCACCGGTGATTATCTCTTCCGTGCTCTGCAAAGTACCCGCGTTTCGTATCAGTTTCACATAGAGGCAAATGGGGTGACGCGGTACGGGCTCTCGCACGCGGCCATCAAATCGATTTGGCTCCCACTCCCGCCACTCTCAGAACAAACCGCCATCGTGTGTTTCCTAGATCACGCGGACCGTCGGATTCGACGCTACGTACGTGCCAAACAGAAGCTGATCAACCTGCTGGATGAGCAGAAACAGGCCATTATCCACCGCGCCATCACCTGCGGTCTCGACTCTGACGTCCGCCTCAAACACTCTGGCGTGGAGTGGCTGGGGGATGTGCCGGAGCATTGGTCAATCCATAGGACCAAGAATTTATTCCGCCTCCGGATACAAAAATCCGGGAAGCAGCATGGCATGGAACTCCTCTCAATCTATACGCATATTGGTGTGCGCCCTCGAAAGGAACTCGAACAGCGAGGAAACAAGGCATCGACGACCGATGACTACTGGATAGTCAGACGTGGTGACATTGTCATCAACAAATTGCTCGCATGGATGGGTGCTATTGGTGTGTCCAATTACGACGGCGTAACTAGTCCGGCTTACGACATCCTAATGCCGACGCGAGAACTTGTTCCCGAGTATTACCACCACCTATTCCGCACCAAGCTGTACCTTCAGCAGTTCAAACAACGTTCGCGGGGCATCATGGACATGCGTCTACGGCTCTATTTCGATCAGTTGGGACAAATTCCTCTCTTGGTTCCGCCTGTTAAGGAGCAAGAGGCTATCGTGGCCTATTACAATGATGCTACAGCAGACATAGATAGAACTATCGAAACCGCTCGACGTGAAATCACGCTCCTTCGCGAATACCGCGCCCGCCTGATCGCCGATGTTGTCACTGGCAAGCTGGATGTGCGCGATGCTGCGGCGCGGCTGCCGGATGAAATACAGGAAACGGGGGTTGCAGACGAATCCGTTGACCTCACCTACACCGACGAACTGGCCGATGAGTCCGAAGCCACTGAGGCGGAGGCGGACTGAACGTGGCGGGCTTGGCAGGCGTTCCCAAATTGGGTAGGATCATTCCCGATATGGGAACGTCCAAACCAAACGAGACCCTGACCGCCCTCACGGGCCTGGCCGACGCGCTGTTCACGCCGGTGCAGCAGCGTGTGTTGGGGCTGTTGTTCGGCCAACCACAGCGGCGCTTCCAGAGCGCCGAACTCATTCGGCTGGCCGGGTCCGGTACGGGCGCCACGCACCGCGTGCTCAAGCGCCTGGCCGAGAGTCGCCTGGTGCGGGCCAGTATGGAAGGACGCCAACTCTACTATCAGGCCAACCCCGACTCGCCCGTCTTCGAGGAACTGGCGGGCCTGGTACGCAAGACGGTCGGCCTGGTCGGGCCCTTGCGGGAGGCCCTGATGCCGCTTTCCGAGCGCATCCAGGCGGCCTTCATTTATGGATCGGTGGCCAGTGGGACGGACCGAGCGGGCAGCGACATCGATCTGCTGGTCGTCGCCGAGGACTTGGATTACCCAACCCTGTTCGCGGCTGTGCAGGCTGCGGAAAGGCAGCTCGGCCGTCCGGTCAATCCCAATCTGATGACCCTGAAGGAATGGCAGCGCAAGCGTGCCCAGTCGGACAGCTTCGCCGCCCGGCTCCACGATCAGTCGCGGCTGTTCGTGATCGGAACGGATGATGACCTCGGCTAAGCTCGACAACTTGGTCCGCATCGGTCAGCTCAAACATGAGCCGCCGCGTGCGGACGAGTTGGCAGGCCTGATGTGTTCGGGCCGATCCCGCTTGGCGGATACCGAACGCAGTGAGTTGGCTTTCGAGAGCCGTTTCGACCCCGCCTACAACGCGGCCCATGCCTTGGCCCTGTATGCATTGCGGCGGAGGGGGTACCGCTCCGAGAACCGTTACCTCGTGTTTCAGACGCACCCCGAAACGGCGGGACTACCAGCCGGCCATTGGCGCGTGCTGGCCAAAGCGCACGAGAAACGCAATCTTGCCGAGTATGAAGGCTATTTGGAGCAGGACGAGCAATTGTTGTCCGATGCGCTCGCTGCGACACGTAGTTTGCTCGACACGCTTGTCGAGGATACGCAGTCATGAGCGCCGGATTCACGGATACTTCCGAGAAAGGTTTGGAACGGTTGATCTGCATCGCGCTCACTGGCGCAGCCTGTGATCCGGCCAAGCCGAGCGACCTGTGCAAGCCGCCGACCCCCTACGGTGGGGTAGGGTACATTTGTGGTGATCCCGCCGACTATGACCGAGAGTATTGCGTGGATCTGGCGCAGCTCTCGGCTTTCTTGAAAGAGACCCAGCCCAAGGTGGCCGAGGTGCTTTCCCTGGATGAGGACGGTCCGACCCGGCGCAAGTTTCTGGCGCGGCTGCAAGGTGAAATCAGCAAGCGCGGCACCATTGATGTGTTGCGTCATGGTCTGAAGGATGGGCCGCATCACATCGACCTGTTCTATGGCACGCCATCGCCGGGCAATGCAGCGGCGGCCGAGCGTTATGCCCTGAACCGTTTCAGTGTGAGTCGGCAGCTGCGCTATAGCCGGGACGAGACGCAGCTTGCTCTCGACATGGGGTTGTTCATCAATGGCCTGCCCATTGCCACGTTCGAGCTGAAGAACAGCCTCACCAAACAGACGATCGAGGATGCGGTGCAGCAGTATCAGCGTGACCGCGACCCACGTGAGAAACTCTTCGAGTTTGGCCGTTGCGTGGCGCACTTCGCCGTAGATGACCATGAGGTGCGCTTCTGCACACACCTCAAAGGCAAAGGCTCTTGGTTTCTGCCGTTCAATCTTGGGTGGAACGATGGGGCGGGAAATCCGCCGAACCCGAATGGCCTCAAGACGGATTATCTCTGGAAACGGATTCTGACCCGCGAAGGTCTCACGGATATCCTGGAGAACTACGCCCAGGTCGTCGAGTACAAGGATGAGAAGACCGGCAAGAAAAAGGCAGTGCAGATCTGGCCGCGTTTCCATCAGCTCGATGTGGTTCGGAAGCTTCTGGCCGACGTGCGCCAGCATGGGGCCGGCAAGCGTTACCTGATTCAGCATTCGGCGGGTAGCGGCAAGTCGAATTCCATCGCTTGGCTCGCGCACCAATTGATTGGCCTGGAGAAGGAGAACGCGACGATATTCGACTCGATTATTGTCGTGACCGACCGGCGTATCCTCGACCAGCAGATCCGCGACACCATCAAGCAGTTTGCCCAGGTAGGCGCGACGGTCGGCCACGCCGAGCACTCGGGCGACCTGCGCAAGTTCATTGAGAGCGGCAAGAAAATCATCATCACGACGGTGCAGAAGTTCCCGTTCATCCTCGATGAGATCGGCAATGAGCAGCGCGGGCGTCGCTTCGCCATCATCATCGACGAGGCGCATTCCAGCCAGGGCGGAAAGACATCGGCGGCAGTTTCATTAGCGCTTTCAACGGGTGGCGCGGAGGAGGACGATGAAACCGTCGAGGACAAGATCAACCGGCTGATGGAGGCCAAGAAGCTGCTGCCGAATGCCAGCTACTTCGCCTTTACTGCCACCCCCAAGAATAAAACACTGGAAATTTTCGGTGAGCCTGCACCACAGGCAGACGGTAAGATCAAACACCTTCCGTTCCACAGTTACACCATGAAGCAGGCAATCCAGGAAGGATTCATCCTGGATGTGCTCAAGCATTACACGCCGGTGGAAAGCTATTACAAGCTGATCAAGAAGGTGTCAGGCGACCCGGAATTCGATACCAAGCGCGCCAAAAAGAAGCTGCGCCGCTACGTCGAAAGCCATGAACATGCCATCCGTCTCAAGGCCGAGATCATGGTGGATCACTTCCACGAGCAGGTGCTGGCGCTCAACAAAATCGGCGGCCAGGCACGGGCGATGGTGGTCACCAGCGGCATTGAGCGGGCAAACCAGTATTTCCATGCTATCCGGGATTACCTGGCGGAACGGAAGAGTCCCTACAAGGCTATTGTCGCCTTCTCGGGTGAGCACGATTATGGCGGCGCCAAGGTCACAGAAGCATCGTTGAATGGCTTCCCGTCGAGCAAGATCGCGGACGAGATACAGAACGACCCGTATCGCTTCCTGATCTGCGCCGACAAATTCCAGACCGGTTACGACGAGCCGCTGCTGCACACCATGTATGTGGATAAGACCCTGTCGGGGATCAAGGCGGTTCAGACCCTCTCGCGTCTCAATCGGGCGCATCCGAAGAAGCATGATGTCTTCGTGCTCGATTTCATGAATGATACGGACACGATTCAGAAATCATTCGAGCCCTATTACCGCACCACGATCCTGAGCGAGGAAACAGACCCCAACAAGCTGCACGATCTGATGTCTGAACTGGACGGCTACCAGGTCTACGACGATGCACAGATCAATGACCTTGTGACTCTGTACATCGATGGAGCAGACCGAGACAAGCTCGATCCAATTCTCGATGCCTGTGTCGCCGTCTACAAGGATCAACTTGACGAGGATGGGCAAGTCGACTTCAAGGGCAAGGCCAAGGTGTTCACCCGCACCTATGGCTTCCTGGCGTCCGTTCTGCCGTATACAAACGCGGACTGGGAAAAACTCTCGATCTTCCTGAATTTCCTCGTACCCAAACTACCTGCCCCGAAGGAAGAAGATCTATCCAAAGGCATCCTCGAAGCCATTGATATGGACAGCTACCGTGTCGAGAAGCAGGCGACGATGAAGATCCAGTTGCCAGACGAGGATGCGGAAATCGAACCCGTGCCGACCAGCGGAGGAGGGCGCAAGCCGGAACCTGAACTGGATCGTCTTTCAAACATCCTCAAGACCTTCAACGACCAGTTCGGCAACATCGCTTGGAGCGATGCCGACCGCGTCCATAAGCTCATCACCGAAGACATTCCAAATCGCGTGGCTGCCGACACGGCGTATCAGAACGCCAAGAAGAACTCGGACAAGCAGAATGCACGTATCGAGCATGATAAAGCGCTGGCTAGGGTTATGACTGCCGTGCTGAAGGACGACACGGAGTTGTTTAAGCAGTTTATGGATAATGAGTCGTTTAAGAAATGGTTAACTGATACTGTGTTTTCTATGACCTACGGGCAGTCCTCATCAGGCCCATTAGCCTGATTAAATCAAATTCACTAGAAACGCGTATGAACATGGGCCGAATTCTGAATGACTGTCAGTAATGAGTTGACTAGGCCGGAAACTGAAGAAGAATTCGAGGTCATGTGTCATGCGCTATATAGGCGCATGTGGAATGATACTGGCTGCGTGCGGGTTGGCGGCTCAGGTCAGGCGCAATTCGGCGTTGACATTCTTGGGCATGATGGGGCTAAAGCCGTAGGTATTCAGTGCAAGCATTACAATAAGAAACCTTTTACCCTTTCAACGGTAACAGGCGATATTAAGAAGGCCGAAGACTCTGGGCTTGAAATTGAGCATCTGTTGTTTGCCACAACAGCTTCTAGTAAGTCGGGTCTTGTAAAAGAAGTCTATGATCTAAGCGCAAAACGCCGCAGAGAAGGAAAGTTTACAGTATCTGTCGACTTCTGGGGTGAAATATCCGGGCATATTCGGCTACATCCCGAGATTGGTAAGGCGTTTATCCGCGACTTCCCGGGATCGACTCTCCTTGATATAAAAGGGACGATTGAAGAACACGTTGAGTTATATCAGTTAGACAGGGATGGTTCACATAACTTCCAGGCGACTTCGCTTGAGTTGCACAATAAGGTTCTGGAGCAGGTAACTGCTTTGGCCGAGCGAAACAGCATCCCGGCTGCGCGGGGTGATGAGGCTGATGCGCATGTTGTGGCGGTCCTCGATTTGGCTAGGGATAGATTGCGTGCAGGTAAGAGCGGTGAGGCATCGGACCTTCTAGGTGGTTTGGGAGACCCGTCGAATTTCAAAGACCAATTTTCGCGCTTCCGCTGGCATACAAACCATGCCACAGTCGCCTTGCTCGAAGGGAGGTACGAAGACGCAGCAGAAGAATTCCTAATTGCGTTTGATCTGGCGCCTGATAATGAGAAGGCGTGCGCTAACCGTGTTCATGCGTTAATCCTTCGTAAGGACGCAAACGCAGCACTTGCGGCATGCGATGAGAGTCTTGAAAGGTTCCCAGGGAATGTGCATCTATGGTCGCTTAAATTAAATGCGCGTAACCTGCTAGGTGATCCAAAGCCAGATAGGGATATCCCTGCATCACTTATCGATTCTCCGGAAATACTCTACACCAGGGCCCATTTGTGCGATTCTCGTGGAGACTATCCAGGGGCGCTCCAATTCCTTCAGGAATGCTTGGCCAAGGATAGCGGGTCGTTCGAAGCGAGGCGTGCTTATCTCGCGGATGCGCTGTCCTGGGCGGCGCAGGATCCAGTACTGGCTCATCATGGGCAGATGACAAACGAGCAGCGTAAGGTGCTTGTTGATGCGCTGAATAGATTAGAACCGCTCGAAAGTACGCTTCCAAAAATCCAGTCGGACTATATATCGTTGGAGGTTACAAATAACGTAACCCTTTCCCTCATATTGTTGGGGAATAAGGATCGCGCTCGCGCTATAGCTAGCAATGCTCTTGCTCGCCATCCATTGTCAGAAGGTTTATTGAGAACCAGACTAGATGAGCTTGACGAGCGTAATGATATTGCGGCCATCCACAATCTTGTAGATCCTAGATTGCCTGAATTGCCCGCTGCTGTGCTTGGAATTCTCGCTGAGATATCTGCGAACCGAAGCGATGTTGCATGGCATGCCGATATTATGGGGCTTGTTGAGAAGTCCGGTATTGATCCAAACAGGTTGCGCGATCTCCGTGTTCTCTCTGCGCACGTCTTATGGAATTCCGGTGATCACGACAGGGCAATACAGGCCGTGCGTGACCATGTATGTGGGAATCCAGATCACATTTTCGCCAGAATATTTTTGGGGCAGATGTTGCGGAGATCGGGAAAACATAGGGATGCCGAGAAAGAGGCATTGATATGTTTTTCGAGCATATCTGAGCAGTTTTCCTCGCTCGAATTTCTGCATTTGGCGGATCTGTTATATGACCTCAGGTTATTTCGCCAAGCTGGTATTGTGTACGCGAGGCTTTGTAAGGTAAAGGGCGATGATGACATTACAAGAAGATTTCTGATTAGTCTCGTTGAAAGTGATCAGCGGCGGTTAGCGCAAGAGCAGATAGAGCAGCTTCCTCCTGCGATAAGATCTCTTTCTGTGTACCGGAGAATTGAAGCTAATCTGGCCAGCAGGACGGGGGATTGGGGGCGCATGCGGGATTTGCTTGCCCTGGAAATTAAGGATTATCCGGCCAATTCCCGTGCTGCACTAGGCTACGTAGGTGCGCTCTACAGACTCGATGACAGCGAGTCTAGGGAAACCCTGGTTACGTACTTGTCTAGCGACCCGGTCTTCAAGGATGCGTCATTTGAAGATGAATTCGAGTTTGCCAAGTATCAAAGGAATCACGGCCTCGCCGGGTTGTCTGTGGCAAGACTATATCGATTATATCGAACCAATCCGCATGACACGCAGGTCGCCAGCTATTACTTGTCTAACATTCTTCTGGGTGATCGTATTCCGGAGCTCGATGCTCCTGAACAAGCAGGGCCTAGTGCTGTTGTTTTTCTGAAAAGTACCACGGGGACTCGGGCTGTAGCTATCGATGTTCAACCGACATATGACTCTGGTGGTTGGCCTGAGCTTGTGTCGTCTACTTCAGAGCAGGCCAAACATTTACTTGGCCTCAAGGTAGGTGACAAGGTAACCGTGCCAGGTTTATTGGTAGACAACGAAGAAGAGATAGTAGGGATCGGGAGCTTATTTGAGTACGTTGCACAAAAGGCCCATGATCAAATCTCGGGAGCGGCAGTACCGAGAGGGCCGCTTTGGAGCGTCCGCGTTATCAAAGAGGATGGCGAGCTTAACGTTGATCTTCTGCGTAAATCAGTCGAAAAGCGCCAATCTCAAGTCAGATTAGCATTTGACGGTTATAAGCAGCATCGTTTCCCGGTATCGGTTCTCGCAAAGCTCATTGGATCTGATACTGTCTCATTATTAATTGACTGGCCATATAAGGAGGTCAGCCTCTTTGTTGGCCTTGGGACTCAAGAGGAGCGAGATGCGGCAGTAGGGCTGATTCGAGAGGGACTTCACCGGTACGTTATGGATTTGTTGACATTGGCGGAGCTGTTGCGACAGGGTTGTTTTGACGCAGTGGTTAGTTTGCTAGGTGTGCCGCTCGTACCAGAGACTGTCCGAGAGCATCTAAAAATACTTTTGCAGTTTGCAGATAAAGAATATGGAGTCGCAACGTTAGGCGCTCAAGATGGTGACTTAATCTACAACGAAATACCTGACGGCCTTGGTGCTGCACGTGAGCATTTTCTTCATGATCTTCTCAAGGCTATTGATGAGAAATGTGAAGTGGTCCCAACGCTTGGGCCACATCAAATCAGCGATCAGCTCTTGTCCCTCAGCTATTCACTAGACAACGATACATTGGACGCTCTGTATCTTTGTGCTGAACGCGACGCGATCCTCGTATCAGAAGATGCAGCCCTTCGTTTGCATGCTGTAAGTGCAGGTGTGCCATTGTCGATGGGTGTGCAGCCCATTCTAATGGAGGCGTGTGATCAAGGGTTGTTGAATTGCGAGACTTATACGGATGTGGTTTCGAGGAAGATTCTCGCTGGACATGAGTTCGTGTGGGTGCGCGCATCGGAGTTGCTCGCGCTGGCCATGCGGGCAGGGAATGTGCTATCTGAAGAAGTGCTGTCAATATTGGAAACATTCCGAAAGCCATCATTGGATATTGCTTCAGGGTTCCGGGTGGGGGCAGAATTCGTTCATGAGATTATCCGCAGGTTACGTCCAAATATTGCGGCACAGTACGGTGAATATGTTCTAGATGTCTTGCAGCATGGTCGTCCCGAAATATCGGACGAGATTCATCGGGAGTTGGAGGCTGTGGTTGTCTATGCACTCCGGAACGCTCGCCACCAAGCTAGTCCAAAGGAGCTAAGGGCATTCTCTCGATTACTAAGCGCGCCAGAGCGTCCAGTCCCAAAGCTTACGCGGATTGCGTCGTCTGTTAGAAAAATACTAAGATCCAGAGATTGATTTCATGGCTGGGAATCTGAGCCAGCTCCTGGGCCGAATTTAGTTGGATGGATGGCGCGCGGATACGTTTGCTGGTTGCCTCAATGAGCGGCTTTAGGTAACCTAATTAACGCGCTGCGGGTGTTATATCGTGGTGTTACTTTGGTTTATGCCGCGCCATGTAACTTAATGTGCGACAAGAGGAATTTCGACAATCTAGTCGACTCCCACCATCCGCGACATACGGCGAACATCTAGCCGCTCTGATCCAGCCGCAACGTCAAGCGGCTCGCGTTCCTGGTTGAAAATCAATTCTTCATGGGTTACTGTCCCGATCCATGCGTCGAGCCATCGTCAAAGTAGTCATATTTTTCATCCTGTTCGCGAACCTCGCCTGGGCCACGGACATGGATGAGCTCGGCATCGTACATGACGCCGCCGCCAAGGCATTCTCGTCTGCAGTCGATGAATCGGGCGGCTCATCCGATGACGGCGTTGCTGGCCATGACGGTCTGCAGAACGGCCCGTGCGATCACTGCTGCCACGGCAGTGCGCATTACGTTGGCTTGCCCCCTGGGGCTGTTACCGCATTCCAGGAGCCTGCTTCCGCCACGCCTGCCTTGTGGCTGACCGCCTACTACTCCCGCGACACAGAACCACCCCTTCCACCTCCCAATATCTGAGTCTGCTTCGACCCGGTAATACCGCGCCCTGCACACTCGCAGCGGCGTGGCCTTGATCCGTCGAATGGAGACTTGGAATTCATGGTTACACTGCAAATGCCGTGGCTGGCACTGCCCCGGCTGCTGAGCACCCTTCTGTTCATTGCCACCGTGGGCACCGCCGTGGCACGAGACAATCCCACAACCCTGCCAGCCACGCCCGCGCTGCGGCAGCTGATCGGCGAGACGCTGGAGCAGAACCCAGGCGTGCAGGCCGCGCGCGCCGCGGTGGAGGCCGCCGAGGCCCGCGCCAGGGGCGCGGACCGCCCGCTCTACAATCCGGAACTGGAACTGGACGCCGAGCAGGCCGAGACCCGCACGGCGACCCTGGGCCTGAATCAGGCCATCGACTGGGCAGACAAGCGTAGTGTGCGCACGGAGGTGGCGGGCGCCGAACGCGATGCGGCACGGGCGGAGTACGCGGCCGTGCGTCAGCAGCTGACCGGGGAATTGCTTGCGGCGCTTGGACGCTATCACACGGCAGCGGATATTCAGCGCCTGACGCAGCAACGCCTGGAGCTGATGCAGCGTTTTCTCGACCTGGCGGAACAGCGCCGCCGGGCCGGCGATGTGAACCAGGTCGAACTGGATCTGGCGCGGCTCGCGCATGCCCAGGCCGCATTGCAGTCATCACAGAGCGCCGCTGACCTGGCGGAGGCCCAACAGGCCCTCGCCGCCATCACCGGCGAGCCGCGTACGGACTGGCCCGTCTTGCCCGCGGAATTACCGGCGATCGAAGACGTCGATGTCGATACCCTGCTCACGAACCTGCCGGTGTTGCGTGCCCAACAGGCCCGCGTCGTTGCCGCGCGCGCTACGGTGACACTGCGCAATCGCGAACGCAGGCCCGACCCCATTCTCGGCGTGCGCGCCGGGCAGGAACGCGGATTCCGCAATGGCAATGACGATGCCTACGGGGTCGCCGGTCTGACTCTGAATATTCCCTTGTACGTACGCAACAGCTTTCGTGCCGAGGTCGAGGCCGCCGGCGCCGAGCTGACCCAGGCCGATCAGTCCCTGCAGGATGGTCACCGCCGGGCGCGAGCGCAGCTGCTGTCCGCCGCCGACCGCTATCGGTTGAGCCGCAGCGCCTGGGAGGCGTGGCTGCGCACCGGCCAGGCCAGTCTCGGCAGCCAGGTGGCGCTGCTGGAGCGCATCTGGCGCGCCGGCGAGATGAGCACCGCCGACTACCTGGTGCAGCTGAACCAGACCCTCGAAACGCGCGCCACGGCCCTGGAGGCCCAGGGTCGCCTGTGGACCGCCTGGGCCGACTGGCTGGTGGCCAGCGGCCAGGCCGACGCCTGGCTCGGTCAATCCGATGCGCGTTGAACCCGATGCTCACCGAACACGATTTCTGGAGATTTGAATCATGAACACATCTGTTACACGAGGGTTGTTGCTGTGCCTCGCGCTCGCGGGCCTGGGTCTGCCAGTCCACACCGCACTGGCCGAGCAGGGCCACGCGGAGAACACGGCCGATGCCACATCGGACGCGCATGAACAGGAGGGTGAGCACAAAGAGGAGGGCGCGTTAAAAATGACCGCGGCCGAGCGCGAGGCGCAGGGCATCCGCACCGCGCGGGTCGCGCCGCGCGCGCTAGCCGAGGCCGTCACCGCGCCGGGTGAGGTGCGCATGAACGCCTACGCCTCCGCGCAGGTGACGCCGCGCATTGGCGCGCAAGTCGTCACCCGCCATGCGCACCTGGGCGAGACGGTCGCGAAAGATCAACCGCTGGTCACGCTTTCAAGCGTCGAAATGGCCGAAGCCCAGGGCGCGCTCATTGAGGCCGACCGGGAGTGGGGCCGGGTGCGCAAACTCGGCCGCGAGGTCGTTTCCGATCAGCGCTACGTCGCCGCGCAGGTGGCGCGCCAGCGGGCCTACGCCACGGTGCGCGCCTACGGCATGACGGACGCTCAGGTCGAGCGCCTGCTCGCCGACGGCGATGCCTCGCGCGCCACTGGCGCCTTCGAGCTGTTGAGCCCCCAGGCCGGCACGGTGATCCGCGA
Source organism: uncultured Gammaproteobacteria bacterium (assembly GCA_964458835.1). Taxonomy (GTDB): domain Bacteria; phylum Pseudomonadota; class Gammaproteobacteria; order Thiohalobacterales; family Thiohalobacteraceae; genus JAHJQQ01. The sequence continues at coordinate 43,448 of CAYWKV010000003.1, forward strand.
CGACTTCGTGATCGGCGAGGTGGTCGAGGCGGGCCGGTTGCTGTTCGAGGTGAGTGACGAGTCGATCCTCTGGGTGGAGGCGCAACTGCGTCCGGAGCAGGCCGGCGGCATCGCCGTCGGCACGGCCGCCCGCGTGAGCCGCGATGGCGCGCACTGGCTCGACGGCCAGGTCATACAGCTGCACCACCGCCTGGACGAAGGCACCCGCACCCAGGGCGTGCGCATCGAGGTGGCGAATCGTGGTGATGAACTGCACCCCGGCGAGTATGTCGATGTCACCCTGCAGACCGCCGCGGCCGAGGCGCGCGTCGCGGTGCCGAAAGATGCGGTGCTGCTGATGCAGGGTGCGCCCACGGTGTTCAAGCTGGAGGGCGACGAACTGCACCCACAGCCGGTGGAGACCGGCGTGACCCGCGGCGGCTGGACCGAGGTCAAGGCCGGGCTTGCCGACGGTGACGAGGTCGTCATCCAGGGCGCCTTCCTGCTCAAATCGCTCGCGCTCAAGTCGCAGATGGGCGAAGGCCACGGCCACTAGGAGACGCTGATCATGTTGAATGCACTCGTTGAAGCGTCTTTGCGCTACAAATTTCTGGTGATCATCGCCTTCCTGGTGATCGGTTTTCTCGGCGGGCGGGCGGTGACCACCGTTCCCATTGACGCCTTCCCGGATGTGACTCCGGTGCAGGTCAACATCTACACCGAGTCGCCAGGCCTGGCGGCGGAGGATGTGGAGCAGCTGCTGACCTTCCCCGTGGAGTCCGGCATGGCCGGTCTACCCGGGGTGACGGAGATCCGCTCCGTCTCACTGTTCGGCCTGTCCTACGTCTCGATCTATTTCGAGGACGACATGGACATCTATTTCGCGCGCCGCCTGGTGATGGAGCGCCTGCAGGAGGTGGCCGATCGCATCCCCGAAGGCTACGGTACGCCGGAGATGGGCCCCAACTCGTCCGGCCTCGGCCAGGTGTTCTGGTACACCGTCGAGCGCGCCGACGAGAAACTGAACGCCGGCCTGACCGACATGGACCTGCGTACGGTCCAGGACTGGACCGTGCGCCTGATCCTGCGCACCGCCCCGGGCGTGGACGACGTCATGTCCTGGGGCGGCCAGGAGCGCCAGTACCAGGTGGTGATCGATCCGCTGCGGCTGATCAAGTACGGCCTCGACTACAAGACTGTGATGGAGGTTATCGAGGCCAACAACCGCCAGGTCGGCGGCCAGTACGTCAACCTGGGCCCGGAGCAGTACCTGGTGCGCGGCCTGGGGCTGGTGGCCGGCGAACGCGACATCGGCAATATCATGCTCAAAGCGGTCGATGGCACCCCGGTCTACCTGCGCGACGTGGCGACCATCGAACAGGCGCCGTCCTTGCGCTTCGGCGCCGTGACCCGTGACGGCAAGGAGGTGGTGCTGGGCATGGCGCTGTCGCGCATCGGCACCAACGCCGCCGATGTGGTGGACGCCGTGAAGCAGAAAGTGGACATCGCCGCCTCGGCCCTACCCGAGGGTGTCGCCATCAAACCGGTGTACGAGCGCACCGAGCTGGTGGAGAAGGCGGTCAACACCGCCGAGCGGGCGCTGATCGAAGGCTCCATCCTGGTGGCCATCGTGCTGTTCCTGTTCCTGGGCGAGCTGCGCTCGGCCATCGTGGTGATCGCCGCGCTGCCCATGGCCATGCTCATCGCCTTCATCTTCATGGGCGAGGCCGGGCTGTCGGCCAACCTGATGTCGCTGGCGGGGCTCGCCATCGGCATCGGCATGATGGTGGATGGCGCGGTGGTGATGACCGAGAACGCCTTCCGCATCATGGCGGAGTGGCGCGAGAAAGGTGAAAAGGTCAACCGAACCGCGGCGGTGCTGAGCGCCGCGCGCGAGGTGGCCAACCCCATCGCCTTCGCCATCCTGATCATCATCGTGGTGTTCCTGCCGTTGTTCAGCCTGCAGGGGCTGGAAGGCAAGCTGTTCAAGCCCATGGCCTTCAATATCAGTTTTGCCATGGCGGGCTCGCTGCTGCTGACCCTGACCCTCATCCCGGTGCTGGCGGCGCTCATCCTCAAGCCCAAGGAGGAGCGCGACACGTTGTTGGTGCGCTGGATCAAGCAGGGCTACCTGCCATTACTCGCCTGGTCGCTGGCCAACAAGAAGACGGTCGTCGTCAGCGCCGTGGTGCTGCTGGTCGCCAGCCTGGCGCTGTTCCCGCTGCTCGGCAAGGAGTTCATGCCCCAGCTCCAGGAGGGCTCCATCATGTGGCGGGTGACCTCGATCCCTTCGACCTCGCTGGAACAGTCCATCGAGATTTCCAAAAAGATCGAGGCGGCACTGGGTGAGTTCCCGGAAGTGGAGACCACCATCGCCATGATCGGCCGCGCCGAGAAGGGTGAGACCGCGGATGTGAATTACATGGAGATCTATACCGGCCTGAAGCCGAAGGACCAGCGTGCCCGTTCGGTCGAGGAACTGGCCGAGGCCATGCGCGAGGAACTAGAAGCAACCGTTCCCACGGCCGTGATCGCCTTCACCCAGCCGATCCAGATGCGCGTCGAGGAGCTGATCTCCGGGGTGCGCGCCACGCTGGCCGCCAAGCTCTACGGTGAGGACCTGGGCGAGCTCGACCGGCTGAGCAGGGCAATCAAGAACGCCGTAGCCAAGGTGCCGGGTGTGGCCGACCTGTCGCTGGAGGCCAACCTCGGCAAGCCGCAGATCCGCATCCAGGTCGACCGCGAGGCCCTGGCCCGTTACGGGCTCAATGCCGACGATGTGCTCACCGTGGTGCGCACCGGCATCGGCAATCAGCCGGTGTCCACGCTGATCGACGGCGTCAAGCGCTTCGACATCACCGCGCGTATCCAGGATGCCTCCAAGGCGTCGGTGGAGGCCATCCGCGACATCCCGCTGCGCACCGCGAGCGGCGCGATCGTGCCGCTCGGCAAGGTGGCCGAGGTGAGCACGGCGGAGGGTTACTCCTTCGTGCGCCGCGAGCAACTGCAGCGCTATGCCGTCATCCAGATGGACGTGCGTGGTCGTGATGTGGATAGCTTCGTGAAGGATGCCAATGCGGCTATTGCCGAGCAGGTGAAGCTGCCGCCCGGCTACTGGATCGAGTGGGGCGGGGCGTTCGAGAACCAGCAGCGCGCGCTGGCGCGGTTGTCGATCATCGTACCGCTGACCATCTTCTTCATTTTCGTGCTGCTGTACACTGCCTTCAACTCGATGAAGTACGCGACATTGATCATCGCCAACGTGCCCTTCGCCACCATTGGCGGGCTGGTGGCGCTGTTCATCAGCGGCCAGTACCTGTCGGTGCCCTCGGCCATCGGCTTCATCGCCGTGTTCGGCGTGGCCATGCTCAACGGTATCGTGTTGGTCTCCTTCATCAACGAGCTGCGCGAGAAGGGCCTGAGCGTCGCCGAGGCGGTGCGCCGGGGTTGCGAGCTCCGGCTGCGCCCCGTGCTGATGACCGCCTCGGTGGCCATCCTCGGCCTGATCCCGATGCTGCTGTCCTCCGGCGTCGGCGCCGAGACCCAGCGGCCGCTCGCCTCGGTGGTGGTCGGCGGACTGATCACCTCGACCTTGCTCACGTTGGTACTGCTGCCGGTCATCTATGACTGGATGGAATCCCGATAGGAGAAACACGCATGAAAGAGATCAAGGCCTTCATTCACCGCAACCGCACCGCCGACGTGATCCGCGCCCTGAAGGGCGCGGGTTACGGCAACCTGTCGGTGGTGGACGTCAAGGGCATGCTGGCGGCGCTCGATGAACGGGAGCGTGACTACTCCATCGAGCTGGGTGAGGAGACCATCACCGAGGTGAAGCTGGAGGTCGTCTGCGAGGACGAGAACCGCACCGCCGAGGCGGTGCGGCTCATTCAAGAGAACGCCAAAACAGGCCAGCCCGAGGCGGGCTGGATCTACATCAGCGAGATCCAGGCGGCGTTGCCCATCGCAGATCACTGAGCGGGGATCGCGGTCCGCGGGGGCCGTGGTCGGACATCATCGTCAACGACGGAGGTGCACCATGAAATCCATGAAGCAACTGTCTGTGGTGGTTCCATTGTTCCTGGCGGGCTGCGCAACGACGGGCGCCGGAGTCGAGTCTGGCACGGCTGGCGTGCAGCCCGACGGCGTGGCCTGCGCTTCGGCGACCGACTGCGCCGAGAAATGGCAGCGGGCCGAGGCATGGCTGCGCAAGCACGCCGACTGGCCCATTCGCACGCGTACGGAACAGGTGATCGAGACAGAGCGGCCGCGCTCGCGCTGGTACTCGCGCACACACTATCGCGTCACGCGCACACCGTCCGATGGCGGCGCGGTGATCCGGATACAGGCGAGCTGTCAGCCCTCGGTGTACTGCGCACCGGACCCCGAGGCTGTGCGGACGGCGTTCTACCGCTACCTGGCCACCGGAGAGGATCGCGATGCCCGGCACTGAGCGGCGCACAAATTTCCAATGGACGCAACTGACGAGGAATGACCCATGACCATGAAATACGGCTTTGGCACCACGGTCCCCATGGACTTCGAGCAGGCGCTCGATGTCGTCACCGAGGCCCTCAAACAGGAAGGCTTCGGCGTCCTCACCGACATCGATGTACAGGCAACATTGAAGCAGAAACTCGGCGAGGACATGCCACCCTACCGCATCCTCGGCGCCTGCAATCCACCACTGGCGCACCGGGCGCTCAGCGCCGAGCCGTCGATTGGACTGCTGTTGCCATGCAACGTGGTGGTCAGGCAGGACGACGACGGCACGGTGCGCGTGGAGGTAATGGATCCCAAGGCGGTGCTCGCGCTGACGGACAACCCCGCCGTGCACGAGCTGGCGCAGGAGGTGCGGCAGCGCCTGGAGCGGGTGCTTGCGGCTGTGGCGGGTGGCCGTTGAGGCGATCCGCCGGGATGCACCATGCCGCTTGAGGTGAAGACCATGAGCCGATCACGTTTCCGCGACCAGCGCGTGTTTCACGTCGACATTCCTGGCGGCGAGGCCGGTGGCTGGTACTTCGAGGTGCGCGAAGGGTCACCGCGCGGGCCCTACGCCACGCGCCGGCTCGCCGAATTGGCGCTGGCGGACTATCTCGGCGGGGGCGGGCCATTGTCGCATCCGCAGGATGGAGGGGACGGTCCGGACGATATGGATGCGGGCTAGCGCGCCAGACTCGGTTACCGGGAAGCGGCGCATCCGGCGCACCGTGTGTGTGGTCGTCTTTATCCAGGTCTTCACGGGGCTGCTGGTGGCAATCAGGTACTGGGTCGTGAGCCGCTATCTGCTCGGTCATTGAAGGGGGTACACCCATTGGAAGGCAGAAACGCACAAACAGAACGGACGGATGGTTTCGCCGGCGTCTGGTGGCGCTACCCGCCGCTGGCCGCAGCACTGGGTGCGGGTGTGATCGCGCTGGCCGGCTTCGCGCTGGCGCATCTGGGGTTGATCACCGAAGCTGCAGAGAATGTCTTCTACTGGATCGCCATCCCGCTGGGTGCCTGGCACTGGACCCGTGAGGGTCTGGAAGAGCTGTTCGAAGAAAAGGAAGTCGGCATCGAGATCCTGATGCTCGCCGCGACTGCCGGCGCCGGCATCCTCGGGCTGTGGGACGAAGCCGCCGCCCTGGTGGTGCTGTATGGCGCGGCCGAAGGTGTGGAGGAGTACACCTTCGCCCGCACCCGCCACGCCATCCGCGGCCTGCTGGATCTCGCTCCGAAACAGGCGCGCGTGCTGCGCGACGGCGAGGAGGTGACGGTGGCGGCCGAGACCCTCGCGCCGGGCGATCGCCTCATCGTGCGCCCGGGCGAGTCGCTGGCCACCGACGGCGTGATCGTCGAAGGCCGCACCAGCCTGGATGAGGCCGCGGTCACCGGCGAGTCGGTGCCGGTGGACAAGGGGCCGGGCGACAAGGTGTTCGCCGCCAGTGTCAACGGCCAGGGCCTGATCACCGTGGAGGCCACGGCCGCCTTCGCCGACAACACCCTGTCGAAGATCATCCACCTGGTGGAGGCGGCCCAGGAGCAGAAGGGCCGCGCCCAGCAGTGGATCGAGCGCTTCGGTCGGCGCTACAGCCCGGCGGTGTTGCTCGGTGCCGCGCTGCTGCTCGTCCTGCCCTGGCTGTTCGGCCTGCCGGCGGAGGAATGGTCGCGCCGCGCGGTGGTGCTGCTGGTGGCCGCCGCCCCATGCGCCCTGGTCATCTCCCTGCCCATCGCCATGGCCGCCGGCATCGGCGGCGCCGGCCGGCGCGGCATCCTGATCAAGGGCGGCGCCCACCTGGAGCACCTAGGCACCATCCGCACCGTCGCCTTCGACAAGACCGGCACCCTGACCCACGGCCGCCCCCGGGTCACCGACGTGGAGGCCTTCGATGGGGATGGGGGCGGCGACGAGTACGCGCTGCTGGCCGCGGCCGCCGGCGTGGAACGGGGCTCCGAGCACCCGCTGGCCCACGCCATCGTCGCGGCCGCCGAGGCCCGCGGTCTCACCCCGGCCGAACCGAAAGGCTTCACCGCGCTGACCGGCGCCGGTGCCCGGGCCGAGCTCGACGGCCGAACCTGGTACGTGGGCAGCCCGGCCTTGTTCCGTGAGCGGGGGCAGGGTCCCGGCACCGTGGAGCGGTCCGTGTTCGAGTCCAGGGTGCTGACGCTGCAGCAGGCCGGCAAGACCGTGGTGCTGGTCGGTGACGAGGAACGCATCCACGGCCTGATCGCCCTGCAGGACACCCTGCGCCCGGATGCCGCGCGCCTGATCGGGACGCTGCACGGGATGGGCATCCGCACCGTCATGCTCACCGGCGACAATCCGGGCACCGCCGAACGGGTGGCCGCCGAGCTCGGCATCGACGACGTGCGCGCCGGGCTCAAGCCCGAGGACAAGGTCGCGGCGGTGCAGGCGCTCGCGCGCTCCGGGCCGGTGCTCATGGTCGGCGACGGCGTCAACGACGCGCCCGCGCTCGCCGCCGCCACCTGCGGCGTGGCCATGGGCGCGGCCGGCACTGACGCGGCCATCGAGGCCGCCGACATCGCCCTCATGGCCGACGACCTCGCCAAGCTCGAAGAGGCCCTGCGGCTGGGACGCAAGGCGCGCCGGGTCAGCCAACAGAACATCGTGTTCTCGCTCATCGTGTTGGCGGTGCTGATCCCGGCGGGTGTGGCGGGGTTCATCTCCATCGCGCTGGCGGTGCTGGCCCACGAGGCCAGCGAGCTGCTAGCCGTGGCCAACGGGCTGCGGGCAGGGCGTGCGGACTACGGCAATCCTGGCATCCCTGCCATCGATCAAACACAGGAGAAAACGCCATGAACACCCGGTATGTCCATAGCCTGTTGTCGCTGCTCACCGCCGTCTTGCTTGCCGGCTGTACCGGTGGCGGGAAGAACCTCGTTCGCGACGGCGTCGTCGAAATCGAGACAGTCCCTTCCAGGCAGGCGGCGATAGCATCCCTCCGGGTCGCCCAGAACGGTCCGAATGTGATGCTGCGAGGGCGTGTGCAGCGCAGACCGATCGGCTGGGGATGGATCCCTGGGCACATCGACGTGGAGCTCGTTGGGCCCGATGGCAGTGTTCTGGAGAAGACCCGTGCCGGTTACCGCCAGCGTAGCATCAAATCGAGATACGCCGAATTTCATGGCACGTTGGACACGACACCGCCCGCGGACAGCACGATCCGAGTGATACATGATCTCCGCTCCCATGATGGGTTGTGAGCGATGCAAGGGTCTCCATTGGATGACGAATGGAAATGCCCCGCGACTCAAGGTGGCAGTGCCACGCCTTCCCGTGAACCGCCTGTTGACCATCGCGGGTTAGGCTATTTATTCTCCTTACGAACCTTCCTGCAGACGTTGGACCATCATCCCAGCTGAACGATGTAATGAAAACAAAGTTTCATTAATAGTATAGGTCCCGGAAATGTCACTGCGAGGCGATATGGCCGAGATGTTCAACGCCCACACGCGGGGCTTTGCAAAGTCGCTGACTGGTTAACGGGTGTCCGCGTGTCCACAGATGCAGCCTATAGTGTCGCTGTTCACTGTCGTGGTGTGACCAAGGCCTATGGGGAAGGCGTCACGCAAGTGACGGCATTGCGCGGTATCGATCTGGACGTGCACTGGGGTGAGTTGCTTATGCTCGTAGGCCCATCCGGGTGCGGTAAGACGACTCTGCTATCCATCATCGCGGCGATTCTGGACAGGGATGGGGGTCAATGCGAGGTGCTCGGGCGCGATGTGGAGCACATGAACCAGAAGGACAGGGTGCGCTTTCGTGGGGAATCGATCGGCTTTGTATTCCAGGTCTTCAACCTATTGCCCTCGCTGACTGCGCTCGAGAATGTCGCCGTGCCTTTACTGCTCAACGGCGTCCCCCGCAGAAACGCAGCGGAAACGGCTCGCAGCGCCCTCGCTTCGGTGGGCTTGGGTGAGCGTGTAAACACCGTACCTGCGCAGCTCAGTGGCGGACAGCAGCAGCGGGTGGCGATTGCCCGCGCACTTGTGCACAATCCGAAACTTATCCTCTGTGACGAGCCGACAAGCAGTCTGGATCACAAGACCGGCCAGGATATGATGGGCATTCTTCGTGGTGTAGCAAAGAGCCCGGACAGGGCCTTGGTCATCGTAACGCACGATCCGCGGATTCTTAGGTTTGCCGACCGCGTCGCGTATATGGATGACGGAAAGATCACGCATATCGTTCCCGGTAAACACGGAGATCAACTGCAATGATGCGCAGGTATGCACTGTCATTACTGGCGGTTGCCGGGATACTGGTCGCGATCGTTGCGATGGTCTACGACAACCGGCCAGTACCTACGCAGCCGCCGTTTATTCAGCCACCGCGCGCTCCGTATGCCTCCTATGTATCTGGTGCCGGCTTGATTGAGGCCGGCAGCCGCAACATCGCCATAGGCACGCCCGTCTCCGGTGTCATCAAGAACATTCATGTCAAGGTGGGAGACTATGTCGAGGCCGGCGATGCGCTATTCGAGATCGATGATCGTGACCTTCAGGCCCAGCTCCTGACCGCCACCGCAAGGGCCGATGAGGCGGCAGCTTCACTACAAAAGCCGCGGCACCGTCTCAATAATGCGGAAAATCTCAGACGACGCGATCCTGAGGCAATCAGTCTACAGGACTTGAGCGATCTTCGCGATGATGCCGCCCAGGCGAGAGCGGCACTGGAACTGGCAAAGGTGCAAGTCGAACAAATCAGGATCGAGATGGATCGCCGCACTGTACGTGCGCCTATTGCCGGGACGATTCTGCAATTGGCCATGCGTCAGGGCGAGTATATGGAGGGTAGCGCCGCCGCCCCGCCAGCGATTCTCATGGGTGACGATGCCAGGTTGCATGTGCGCGTCGACATCGACGAGAACGAGGCTTGGCGCGTTCAGCCAGGCGCCGAGGCGATAGCCTTTGTGCGTGGCAATCCGGACCTGAAAATACCGCTCGAATTCGAATATATCGAGCCGTACGTGATCCCAAAGACTGCGTTGACCGGGCAAAGCACCGAACGGACAGACCGGCGTGTCTTGCAGGTGATCTACGGCTTTGCCCGTGGAGAGTTTCCCGTGTACGTCGGCCAGCAGCTGGATGTCTACATCCAGACAACTTCCGGCGGGTCTCAGCGTTCCGGAATAAGTCGCTAGATGATCTACATTGCCTTGAGAATGCTCATGGCCGACCGCGCAAAATACGCGGGCCTCCTGCTGGGCATCGCGTTTACCGCGTTCCTTGTAACCTTCGCCGCATCATACTTCGCCGGCTTCATGACGCGTGGTTTTTCCCTGATTTCCGAAAACGGAGCGGCAGACGTGTGGGTCATGGATGCCGCTGTGGAGTCCGTCGAGCAGACTATCAACATGCCTGATTCGGCGCTGGACCGCATCCGCAGCGTCGAGGGTGTGCTATATGCAGTTCCTCTTGCACTGGGAACGGTCAACGTCCGCTTCCCCAATGGGCGGTTTCAGATCTTTCAAGTGATCGGCATGGACGATGCCACGCTGGCCGGCGCGCCGTTGCCGACCAATGGCGATATTTCAGCCCTGTTGCATGCGCCTGACGCGGCTATCGTCGCGAGCGGAGGTACCAGCGGAAAACTCATGACACCGGCCTTGAAGGCCGACCAGTGGCCACACGACGGTGCGCACCTCGGCGCTGTCATGCGGGACCTGGCAGCGGGTGACGAGCTGCTGGCCAATGACCGGCGTATCAGTGTGGTTGAGCTGGCGGAAACTTTGCCCAGGTTTCCGCCACGGCCATTGCTCTACACGACCTATACGAATGCGGCGCGCATCCTGCCACAGGAACGGCATCTGCTGACCTTTGTCCTGGCAAAGGTACAGGCTGGGCTATCGCCAGAGGCCCTGGCACGGCGCATACAGCAACGCACCGGATTGCGCGCACGTTCCTCGGAGGATTTCAAGAATGATACGGTGCGTTGGTACCTCGTGAACTCGGAAGATGTTGGGGATATGGCCGCCATGCTGACCCTGGCGATGACAGTGGGCTTCGGCGTTACAGGCGTCCTGCTCTATATTTTCACCTACGAGAATCTGAAACAGTACGCCGTACTCAACGCGATGGGTGCAACACCGCAAGTCCTGTTACTCATGATCTTTGTGCAGGCCGGAATCTGCGCGCTGATCGGCGCGGGCCTTGGGCTCGGCGTGTGTGGCATTGTCGGTGAGGTTGTTGCAAGAGCGGGGTACCCGTTCCGCATGATGTGGTTTACTCCAGTACTTGGAATCGTCGGCGTCTTGCTCGTGAGTGTAACGGCAGCGGGGATCAGCGCGCGCCCCGTATTGAAGTTGCAGCCAGCGGTCGTTTTTGCGGGGCGCTAGTGATGAGCGATTGACAACGGCTATCCGAACTGCGACCGTTGACATTGACGCTGCCGCTCGAACTGTGCTGGTAGATTGTGCGGATTTCTCGCAACGCCCGCGGTTCCAGAAGGATTGAGGCCGCATTCTCCCAAGCTATATTCGCGGTGCCTCTGGTGATCTGCCGATTGTTGCTTCACCATCATCTGCATCATGCTCGTGCGCTTTTCCATATCTATCATGTGATCATCAATGCTCATCTCAGAGCGGGTGGCGTTGCGTTCCTCTGACTGAACCGTATTCCTATTCAGAGGCAGCCGGTCTGACGTTCACGCGGCCGCGAATCCAAACCAGAATTCCGTGTTCTTGCTCAGAAATTCGTCGTACGGCATGTAATGGGAGCCATCGCAGGAGAAAGTCAGACTGATCATGCCGTTGTACAGATTGATGGTACCTAGGCGCAGGTAGATGTTTTCGTCGGCAGTGCGCAGGACTTTGAAAGTGGCGAGTATTGGCGCGATCTGCTCGGCAGGTATCAATGCCTCGGTCGGGTATGGCAGTCGTGGGTAGACCAGGCAGATGTCCGGATCGGTGATGGAGTCGATGTCCAGAATGCGGTAGCGGTGTGGATCATTGTTCATCCAGATCGTGGCCTGGCTGCTGGAGAAATGGATCTGTGTGTGGAAGACGCCGCGTTCGGTGAGCATTTCCTCCAGGATCGCGAATGTTTGATCCATATTCCGGTCCAACGCGCTTTCCACCCGCGTCTGCTGGAACAGCAGACTGCGGATGGCTGGGTCGCCTTTGATCTGCCGCCACTGCTCTGGCTCCTTATAGAGCTCCGAGGTCACCGGTAGATCGCGCAGGTCGAAATCGGCCCCCAGATAACCGAGCACCATACCATCGCGGCGTATGCACTGCAGCGCCGTCAGCGATGGGCGGCGCGCATACAGGCTGATGTAGGCATCGGATAGCAGAAATCCCCAGGGCGGGACCGCCTCCTTCATGTATGGGCGCTGCGAGCGGTCGCGCCCGAAATGACCGGGGATGAGTCCCGTGCGACCGGTGTTCTCAGTGAGCTGCATACCACGGGTATCGAGCACATACAGGCTTGTACAGTGCGGTATGGAAGAAAATATATCCAGCAGTATCTGCTCCATCCGGTGTTTGTCCGGCCATGCGGGTGAGAGCACAACGGCCGCGCGTTCGATGGGTTCGCGCAGGATGTGCGCTAGTTCTTCGCGTTGGCGATATATGCTGTTTTTCGATATCGTGTCCATCACTGCAACCTCCTATCTCGAAGATGATGCAACCTGCCGAAATGTGAGTAAACGCATTGATCATACTTGATACGGTCCGGTATCCACGCCGCATCCGTCCGGATACGATGCGTTTCGATCAGCTGCATCGCGAAATCAGAGCAAGATCATAAATTCAATGCCGTGCAGGACTCGCATATCTTGTTTCTTCGTTGCGGCACGGGTGTGACACACTCGTGAATATTTTTGTGCATATTTCGAGCCATGACATCCATGACTTGGATGCACAATAGCTTGTGTGGAATGTTCCGTATTCATGCCATGTCCTCGTCCAAGGGAATTGTTTGCGATTGGTGCAGGAGGTGTTCATGATGGTGCGCGCTGTGCGGCCGGGTAAGCCGCGGACAATCCGCGGACGAGGGCGAAGGCGCGTGCATGGGCATGGTGCGCCGGCCTCCACGCGGTATGCACAAGAGCGCTTAATAATCTCAGGACAGATATGATGTCTGGTTTTCTGGCTTACTGATTGAATGGCGCGGTGATTTGGAGTTCAGTCACATTTCCGGGGCGCAATGCCGATGTGATCAGGCTGCCGGTCGATAAACCCGACGTATCGAAACACAACTCGCGCGTGGCACGTCAACCCATTCAAAATCAAGAGGAGCCTCTATTCCTTATATAAAATTCCTTATATAAAGAAGAACAGCGTCACCGGTCAGGCTGTGTACTGGATGATGCCTGTGGACAACTGAGGACATTTGTAATTGGAGCTACCCTGCCACTCTGGAGCGGGGGCTGGAAAATGCGACATTAATCCATAATGATGGAAAATAGAGCGAGCGGATCAGTGAGCTTGCAAGGTCATGACGGCATAGCTGCGGCGGTCCTGTCGGCGCTACTCTTCGGTGTCAGCACGCCCTTGGCAAAACTGCTGGTTGCAGGGGTGCCACCGGTCGCACTGGCGGGGTTGCTATACTTGGGTTCTGGCGTCGGGTTGGTGGCCTGGCGGTGGCTACGGCAGCGAACAGGTATAGGTTCCGAGTCGTGGGAGGCTCCCCTCGCACGCGCGGATTGGGGATGGATGGCCGGGGCAATTCTGTCGGGTGGTGTCATCGCACCGGTATTGCTGATGTTTGGTCTCACCCGGACACCCGGGTCCGCCGTCGCACTCCTGCTCAATCTCGAGGGTGTATTCACGGCCGTGATCGCCTGGTTCGTGTTCCGCGAGAATGTGGACAGGCGTGTTGCCGCCGGCTTCTTTCTTATCGTTGGGGGCGGGGTTCTGCTTTCCTGGGAGGGATCGCCCGAGGGCGGTCTACCACTGGGTGGTCTGCTCGTGGTTGCGGCATGCCTGGGCTGGGCCATCGACAACAATCTGACTCAGCGTGTGTCGGGCAGTGATCCTGTCCAGATCGCCGGCATCAAAGGGCTGGTCGCCGGCTGCATCAACCTGACGCTGGCGGGGCTTGGCGGGTGGGACCCTGCCCCGCTTCCGGTGGCGCTTGCAGCCCTTGGCGTAGGCTTTCTTGGCTACGGAGTGAGTTTGAGTCTGTTTGTCTGGGGGTTACGCCGCCTCGGTACGGCGCGGACGGGGGCATACTTTTCGATCGCACCTTTCATCGGTGTCGTGTTCTCGCTGTGGCTGTTGCATGAAACCCCTACGCCGCTGTTCTGGATTGCCGGACTTCTCATGGCTGCGGGCGTATGGCTTCATCTCACTGAGCGCCACGAACATCTCCATGAACATGGGCCGCTCGCTCACGCGCACCGGCATGTGCATGACGAGCATCACCGGCACGAGCATCCTATTGCCTGGGACGACGCTCGGCCGCACACGCATTTCCACGTGCACGAGCGGATTACGCACCGTCATCCGCATTATCCGGATATTCACCATCGCCACGATCATTGATCATGGGTGAAGAACGAGATGCGCCGAATATGATCTCGAGATTTGACATGCGGCAAGTGGATGCATGCTTAGCATGCGATGGGCCGGGCTGCGGTTTTATATCCTGCCGCTTCAGCAAATGGTTACTTGTCCGGGCTGAAACGGTCGCTTGCCGCCAACTCTACTGCTTTGGTGTGTCAACCGAGTGGTTGTCCGATCCCACTGGCGCGCAGCGCATCGGCATCGACGCCCCGGCCCGCACAGCATGAGGCGAGAACGCCGTCAATCGCGACGGCGGGTACAGATCGCACGCCCAGGGTGCGGGCATGTTCAGCCGTCTTGGGGTCGTGCATATCCAACACGGCTATCTCGCAGGAAGGACAGGCGATGGAATTGACCAGCTCGATCGTTTCCAGACATACGGGGCAGCCCGCAGTGAAGATTTCAATTTTGCGTCTGACAGTCATGATGACTACCTCCTATTCCGGCTGGGCCTCATGTTCGACGTCCCGTCCAGGAAGGCAGGTCGGGCACATTGGTGCGCGTCCCCGAGCGGATAGAGGCCAACTATTCCACACCGAGGCGGCGACGAGCAGAGTCAATGCAACATACATGATCCACTCTTCGTCCAGGAAGAACTTGCCGAGCAGCAGGACGGTGGCGGCCATCAGGCCGAGGCCGAGCGGGCCGAACCCCCGGCGCGACCGGGCACCCGCGGCGAGCGCTGCCAACGCAATCACCAGAAACAGCACGGTCAACGGGAACAGGTACGGCGTGTAATCGACGAAGCCTACGCCAATGCTGCTGAGCATTCCCGCATATGCCGGCCAGCAGGCCGGACAGGTGAGTTTGGGCAGCAGTGCCGCACCGATGGGTGGCAGTACGGCGAGATTCCTCGACCAGGACGAGGCGGTAGGAGGGAGTCCTGTGGCGGGGCCTTTCAGCGCATCGGCGATGATCCGGACCGGCGGCGCACCAAGAGGTATTTTCCCGCTGTTGTCCGCGTAGACCCTGCAGCAGGGGGCGGCAGCCGGCGAGACAGCACCCGCGACATCCCTCCCATCGACCAGGATAGTTGGTGATCCGTAGCTTCGCACCCGCGCCGGGGTTCCGGGCGTATTGATCTCCCATTCGACCCAGCGCGGCGTCATGCCGAGGGTATCGAAAGCGCGCAGAAGCTGGGCGCGCGCCAAGCCGATGTTGGGGCAGCTAGCTTCATATACCAGTTCAACGGATGGCATGGGTGTCGTTCTCCCAGGATTCGAGGGCATCGATGATCGGACATTCGCTCGTCGGGCCGGTGCCTCGGCAACGCTTGATCAGATCAGCCAAGGCGGCACGGATTTCCCCGAGGGCTTCGATTCTGGCCTCTACTTCGGCGAGTTTGCGGGAGGCCTGGCGTCGCACATCGGCACACCCGGCGTCGGGGGAGGCCTGCAGCGACAGCAGCTCTCGGATGTCTCCGAGTGTGAAGCCTACATTCTTGGCATGTTGGATGAATTTCAGGCGGCGAAGCGTCGTCTCGGGGTAGCGACGATATCCGGACGTGCTGCGTGGTGGTCGCGGAATCAGGCCCACGCGCTCATAATAACGGACGGCTTCGACGGTTATGCCGGTCTGTTTGGCCAATGCTCCGATACTCAATGCCCGCATGACATCCTCCTGATTCAGAAAATCTAAACCCTGAAGCATACTTCAGAGTCAAGTGCCGGAGGGCTCAGTGCCCGCGCGAGTCGGAGGGGCATTTGCCAGCGCCTTTTTCGCTGTGGATTACGACCCTCACGGGCGATTTCCTCGAAGGAGCCGCATCAGGGACACCAGTACGAACGGGATAAGCAGCCACTGCAGGAACGGTGTCCCGCCGATCTCGATGCCGGGCACGATCGGCATGTGTTCGGTGTAGCCCCAGGTGCTCTGGATTCGCACATTGTAGTACTCACTGTAAATGGTGTAGCCCAGCCCGAGCAGTGTGAAAAGCGCTCCACCGGATACCGGATGTCGCAGGTACCAGTCGCGACCACTGGCAGCCAAGGCAACGAGTTCGTACGTTGCGAGCAGGATCAGCAGGTCGCCCAGCGTGCAGTGGACCAGGCCGTATAGAATGTAGCTCCAGTTGTTCTCGTGCCAGACTTCATAGAGAGGAAATTGCGCAATCTCCCATAACGATTCCAGCGGCAGGCCGAGGGTCAGTAGCATGATTTCGGGCGACGAGCGCCAGCCGGCATGGCGATTTATCTGCATTCCG
>CAYWKV010000003.1:59741-60808 GCA_964458835.1 uncultured Gammaproteobacteria bacterium
TAGCATGATTTCGGGCGACGAGCGCCAGCCGGCATGGCGATTTATCTGCATTCCGATGGGCCGTGCCGGCTGTCGGACGAGGTAGGCAGCCAGCGACACTGTGACGATGCTGAGCAGCCAGAACAGCCACAGCTCGACCCACTCGGCGGCGCGAAGATCGGTCATCGCTTTCTACTATTCCCTTCCCGCCGGATCGGTGCCTGGCAAGATGATCTCGAAGCGTGTCATGCCGTCGCCTGATATGACGGCGATGCGACCCCCGTGCGCTTCGACGATGGACTTGGTGATGGCCAGGCCCAGGCCGGTGCCTTCACCACTGTGTTTCCGGGATGGATCAATGCGGTAGAAGCGGTCGAAGAGGTGAGCGATATGGTTCGGGGCAATGCCTGGCCCGGGATTTGATATGCCGATGACAAGTTCGCCGCTGTCTTTTCTGCTGACGGCTGCGGTGATGGTGCCGCCGCGTTCGGTGTGCTGCAGAGCATTCGACAGAAGATTGCTCAGGGCGCGACGCATCATGAAGCGGTCTCCGACGATTGCGCCTTCTCCGCACGCCTCCAACACGATGCCGGATTCCTCGGCCAATGGTTCATAGAACTCGATAACCTGGCGAATCTCGGCCGCAAGATCGACCGGGGCCCATTGACCGACCACAAGACCATGTTCGGCCTTCGCAAGAAACAACATATCCGAAACCATTCTTGCGAGTCGGTCGTATTCCTCGAGATTCGACGCAAGTATTTCACGGTAATCCTCCGCCGAGCGTACCTTCGATAAGGCGACCTGTGTCTGGGTCATCAGGTTGCTGATCGGGGTGCGCAGCTCATGCGCCAGGTCGGAGGAGAAATTGGATAGGCGCTGGAAGGAGTCCTCGAGACGGGAAAGCATCCCGTTGAACGATTCAGCGAGATCGTGCAGTTCCGTCGGAATCGTGTCGAGCGCCAGGCGGTCATTGAGTTGGTTGGCCGAGATCCCCTTCGCGGCCATGGCTATCCGGCGTACTGGCGCCAGTCCCTGATGGGCGGCGAGCCATCCCAGAATCGCGGAGAGTCCGATACCAAAGATAA
>CAYWKV010000004.1:0-10338 GCA_964458835.1 uncultured Gammaproteobacteria bacterium
CCGCGGGCGCCCGCGGACAACCCAATAATACAATCCGTTATCGCCTTGACAAGTGGAATTCCGTAATCGGTTCATTTTTTCTGAAAGTGCTGTCGCTTGGGCCTCTTGCCCTTGGCTGGGGCAGTGCCCGTAAGTGCTTCCGGACGCAGTTCTCCCCGCAAAATGGCGACATTCTCCGGGGCTGCGATCGCCAGCCGGACGCGCCCGTTTTTCACCTCTGCTACCACGACTTGGATGTCGTCGCCGATCCAGATCGCTTCGCCATTCTTCCTCGACAATGCCAGCATTTCGACTCCTTTCAGGACAGCTTCCACGTGCACGGCCGCGGCCACCCGCGGCCGGTTGAATCACTCAACGCGTCACCAGTCGCTGTGCATCGCACCAGACCTGAACATCATCGGCCCGCACAGACCAGGCCATCCGCGGCAGCACGGCCAGGACCTCGACCGCGAACTGGTCTGCATACGCTTCGGCCAGGACAGGGTCATCCGTCGCGTCGGCGATGATCTCCCGCGCCAGTGCCCGCTGGCCGGCGGACTGTGGCCCCCAATCGAACTCGACGCCCGGAGGCGGATCGAGCGGCCAGAACGCAGACTGTTCCGCGTCTCTCTCGATGTAGACCGCGACGCCGTCTTCGTCTCGATAGCCCAGGTAGCGTTTCACTGGAGACTCCTTCCTGCGCGCAAAAAAAGCCGGCAGCCGCGAACGGCCACCGGCGATACTGGACGGGACAGATGGACGCTAACGATCAGCTCGAAAATTCCAATGGGACACGCAGTCGCTTGACGGCACGCTGCAGCAACCGCGGGACAGCGATGTACCGGTCCGACACACCCAGCGAGTGCCCCAGCAGCAGCCGGCCGGCACCGTCGCGGGCAGCCTCCCATTCCGTGCCGGCCAGCCGCCGCAGGCCGTGCGGCGTCAGCATCGCGATCCCGGCCGTACGCGAGATACGCTTGAGCTCGCGGCGCATCAGGTGCGGTGATCGGCTGACCGGAAAGACACGATCGTCGGCAAGTTCGACGCCTTCCTGCGCCCGCATCAGTTCCAGATGTGCCCGCAATACCGGATGCAACGGGAAGACGTGCAGTTTCTTGGTCTTTTGTGCGATCACCTGGACGCGATCGTCGTGCACGCCACTCCACTTCAGGCTGCTCATCAGATCGGACAACCGCAGACCAGTGAAGTAGCTCGTCACCAGGAACGCCCGCCAGAATGTCTCCGGAGAGACGTGCAGCCGCGGCCAGACCGCGACGCCGGCGGCCGTGTAGGCGCGACCCAACGCGGCCAGCTTCGGCACATGCTTCAGTGCCGGCTGCTGACGAGAGAGCCGGAGGTAGGGGACCAGGTCGATCAGTCCGCGGCGTTTCGCGTGATTCAGCAGCACGCGGATTGCGTTCCAGTGGCTCTTGACGGTTGCCGGCGACAGGTCGCGCGACCCATCCCGCCAAACCCGCAACGTGTCGTCGTTGATCTCGCGGATCGGCGGATCTCCTGTCGCCCGTTCCCAGCGGTTCAAGGCGTGCAGGAAGTACGCCCGCGTTCTCTTCGCCAGATCGTCCGCATCGACAAAGTAGACTCCCAAGCAAAATTGACGCAGAGAGATGGAATGCATGGTGATCCACCCGAACTAAGGTTAGGGATTCACCGTCCGTGACTGTACGACTAGCGATCCGTCTACATACGTATCGCATGCATCGTGCGAGAACTGCCACGGCGAAGCTCCATCGCCGGCTAGGTGAGCGATTTCCCTCCATAGGGATGCCTCATCAACGCCGTCATCATGAGGGGTTACGCGAGCCGAAGGAACGGCACAAAGACGACAGCTGCACTTACCGGACGTGCTGCCAAGTGATGCCCCGCAGCGCGTCGAGCAGCGTCCATCGGTTCACGCCGAAGTGACTTGCCAGCTTGACGACCGACCAGCCACGTCTGTGCATGCGACGCGCTGCGCGTACGATCTCTTCAGTCAGCACGGATCGCGGGAACTCGCGGCCTCGCTTGATCAGCGGCAGACGCCCCTTGCTGGCAGCATCTCGCATGTTCCCGGAGTTATCTTCCAGGAAGAGGTGATCCGGCCGCACACACCGGCGGTTGTCGCACTTGTGGCACACCATCAAACCGGCCGCGATCTCGCCTCCATTCGCGATTAACCAGGCGGCACGATGCGCGTCCCACACCTGCCGGTTGATCTTGATCGCGCCGTAGCCGGCGTCTCTGTAGGCTGCCGTCCATTCCCAGCAGTCACCCTGCGGGCCGAGCCCTGGCGATCGATCCACCTTCGACCAGAAGCGCATCCGCAATCGGTCCGTCAGCAAGAGCGCGTTGTGCGGGCGCACGCGCGCACGTTCCCCGGTAGCGTGCATTGGGAATCTCCAGCTGGTATGGCGCACCAGCCGGCCCACACCTGGAGGGCGGGGACAAGAAGGTGCTTTTGTTTTTGGAAAAAAACAACCCGCTGACCTAGTTACAGGTCAACGGGTGGCGAATATAACCAACTGGATACACGCGGGTCAAGCGGATTTTGCAGACAATTCCTGCAACGGCTGCCGCAATTCGTCTGTGGACACGTCCAAAGCGTCAGCCAATCCGAAGAGTAAATCCGCCCCAGGTGTCCTGTGTCCGTTCTCGACTCGATTGATCTGGACGCGAGAACACCCGATCCGCGCAGCCAAATCGTCCTGAGACAAACCTTGCTCTTGGCGAAGTCGGCGGACGTTTGCCGCTAGTAAGATCCGGAGTTGATTCTCAGTGATGTCCATAATCTCATCGCCTGTTGTGGAGGGAGTGCTTCCACGGCACAAAAGCAAAGCCGCCCGGGCCTCGCGGCTGACGGACACTCCCATGTACTGCGACTGACTAAAGAACCAGGGGAGGCGTTGCATAAACAACGTCGAGACGTGTTCCCGGTGCCTTTCGACACTGGGCGCCTCCACTGGTTGAATCGTATCGTGTCATTCCCCTTTGACTATCGAACCTCTAACGCCTTCCCGTTCCGTTGCAGAACGTGCATGCAGCCCGTCCTGCCTGGCAGAAGGTACACAGGTTCTCGCCGCGGCCATTGCAATCTTCAAGCGGCGGTTCTCACCGGTGCGATCGAGTGGCGGCGGTTCGCCGGCCTTGCAGCGCTGGCATGGTCCCAGCCCCGACGCTTCAATCGGCACGCGGTATTCCCGTCCGCAATTGGGGCAGTACCACGGCTTCGTCTGCATTCCGCTTCCTCCCCACCTGGAAACGAAAAACCCCGTTGTCCGGTGCGGGGCTCTCGTTAGAGCGCCAGATCCACAATCTGGCGCTCTAACCAACTGAGCTATACCCACCAAACAACGGGGTTTCTCGGACGTGCCCGAGGGGGCCGCGTCACTGAGATAAATCTATCACTCGCCGCCGAATCTTGCAAGCGGACAAAGCGTCATCGCTTGCCCTTTTTCGTCTCCTTCAGGCGGTACTTCCCGCCGCCGGTCGGTTCGAAGATGTCGGGCTTCTTCCCCATGCCTCTGCGGAAACTATCTCGGACGGAATCCGGTGACGATCCAGGATTTCCGCGATAGCCGCGCGCCAGAGCCCGTTCGGCAACCTCGGCGTAATACAGCTCTTCGCCTGCCTCCTGGAGAACCGTCATCGCCGCTACAGTCAGTGATGCCCCCGCCAGGTCGCCGCCGGATTGTGCGTCGTCGGATCCGTCGTCAGGCAGGTCGTCTCCACCGAGTCCGCTTCCGAGCCGTCGCAGGATCGCCGCCGTGCGTTCCAGTTCTTCCAGCTCCTGCCGGAGCTGCGCTATTCGTCTCTCAACCGCTCGAAGCGTTGTCATGCGGTGCTATCCCCTGCAATCGTGCACGCCGCAGCCCGCGCCCCGTCGACGCGTCCTGATAGCTGCGGTCGGTCATAGACTACAGCACGCGGCCATCAATCGCTACTGGCCGGCCGGTCGCCCTTGCCGGGGCGCTGGTGACAGCGGGACTCGCTTTCCCTTGGGGGCCGGCGCGAAGCCGATCACATGGCCGTCTTCGTCCGTTTCCAGAACGACTTCGCCCGCGAGAACCGGCCGCAAGATTGATCGGACAAACTCGGCTTCCGGCTGTTCTGCCCCTTTCAGGGCGTAGATCCGTTTCCTCCAGTCTGCCGGCCAGCGGATGAGCGTTGCTTGAATCCGTTCGGCTTTCGCCTTCGCCTTTGCCTTCGACATTTCCACACTCCAATCAGGTGAGAAGTGAAACACGGCACGTGTAGATCGTTCAGGCCTCCAGCTCGATCGCGTCAATCGCCATCCGGAGGTCCGTGGCCAGCAGCTGGCAGCGTTGCCGTGCGGCCGCCTCGACCTGGGCATACTCCCCCGGGCCGAACTGAATCCGCATCACCTGCGTTTCGCCGCGGCGATCGCGGAGGCGTAGCCGGAACATCCAGCGGCCGCGGCCGGTCGGCGGGCCGTTCCGGTCGAGGTAGGCGGACCGGTCGACCTTCAGCGGCACATTGAAGATCGGCCGCACGCTGATGTCCTCTCGTTCGACTTCGACGCCGCGGACCTCGCGGAGGAACAGACGGTAAGCGGCCGTCGCGTTCGCCACGGTCGCACCGCGGACGTACAGGTACTTCTGCGGCGGGTGCGGAGGTACTTCGCAGATGATGCCACCGGGCGGGGCAGAGGGGCGTTTCGGCGGTTCCATCGGCGGGCCTCCGGGTTGTTGGCCGTCACTTTCCGGGAAGGTGTTCGATCTCACTGTACGGAAAGGGCGCGACGGTGCCATCATCGAAGTGGATCAGCACACATCCAGGTTCCAGGTGCTCGGCGACCGTTCCATGATGGTTCAGATGAATATCCGGACACAGCCGCTTCAGCAGGGCCATGCTGACATCGTTCACCCGCACTCTGTCGCCGACGTCAAATTGCCGTTCCATTGCCCCTCCCGATGGGTGTGCGTTAGCGCGAGCGTGCCCGTGCGAGTTGCGAATCAACGAACTTCCTGCACGAGCCGCAGAGGCTGCTTTCGGGCAGGGATGCGGCGTGCCGGCAACAGGCGCACAACGCATGGAACGCAACCTCGACGGTTTTCATGCAGTTGAAGCACTGGAGAGTCCCCGGTCCCGGGTCAAACTGATTCTGATTGCAGTTCGGGCATGTCCATTCGATCGCCGGATATGCGTTTGCCGTCAATCTCTTAGCCATTCTGCAGTGCTCCCGTTAAGTGCTTGTTATTTGCCGACGTCGCTTCCGAGAAACGGCAGCAGCTTCGGCATGGTGCCAGTTTCGAACGCCTTCCGAATCGTCGGCAGGGACTCTTCCGCCACGGTCCGGCCACCTGGCAGGACCAACTGCGAAAGAAACACTTCCTCGATCGGGACTTCGCCGATCTCGATCCACTCCAGCTGTGACCGCACCCACAGGACCATCGCCCGCCACCGCTGGCGCACGGCCTGTTGATACTGCGATTCGGAACCGAACTTCCGCCGCTGCGGGAGCTGGTGCGTGAACTTGATCGCCCGCCCCTTCAGCCGGAAGGCCAGGAAGACCAGCCCGTCTTGCGACCAGCCAGTCATGATCTGATCCGCACCGTACCGCCGCAGGATGCTTTCCAGTTCGGCCTTGCTGCGTTCGGGGCTGACAGTGGTCCGCGCCGCGTACTTCGCCACAGTTGCTTCTCCTGGTTGCTGAAAGGGCTGTTCATCGCGCCGTCGTCAGCAGATTCCGCCGCGTGTCGAATTGCCGCCGGCAGGTCGTGCAGAGGCTGCTGTCTGCCGCAGGCTGCCGATAGTTGCAGCCGACACAGCGCGTGCGGCGGCCGAGCTGTTCGAGGGCCGCGTGTCGTTTCTCCCGACGTCGCCGCATCTGGCGAAGCAGCCACCGCAGCATCAGCCGCGGACAAGTGGGCGACGGCTTCGAGTTGCGACGCGGCCACCAGAAGGCGATCCGCTGGCGGTCGAATTCGTCCGACTGATCCCACCAGGTCAGCAGCGTTCGCAGGTCATCGTCAGTGTGCATCATCGGCCGCCCTCCTTCCGCAGCCGGATGCCGATCACCTCGAGCGCACGCCGCCGCACTTCCCGAGAGGTCAACGGACGGACGGCCGCGGCCACCTTCGCACGATCACGATTCGCTGTCGCTTGCATCGTCTGATCCCCCTGAAGGACTGCGGAAGTGCGATCTGTTATCGCATTATCCTATCCCGTTATCGGTCGGAATCAAGACGCAAACGGCCGCAAAACCGAAATCGCCCGGCATCCACCCGCGGCCGGCCGTCAGGGGCCCCGCCGCAGGATTCCGCGTCGACCGCGGCGTCGGCATTTTTCGGCGATTTCGCGCGTCGATTTTCTGCTTCGATTTCGGTCGACTTTCTTCTGCGGCGTTCTCTTCCTCCGATTAACCTCCAGTGTTATGCGCACTGAAAGCGCGCGCTGGAGGACCGTGCGCCTCAAGGATGAACACGTCTCCTAGCTTGCGTAAGCAAACCCCAGAGATGCAGACGCAGCGCGCAGCGACCCCGCACAACACGGCCGGTCTGGCGGACATGGTGGTCTCGCGCCGGTCTACGTGGGCGGGGTTAAACAGTTCCTGGATCTGGCTTTGATTTCGCTGTCGTCCCAGGTCTCAACCCGTCACAGCGCCCACCCGCCACGCGTCTATCGCAGCGAGCCCCGCGGCCGTTCGTCGCTACACCTTACCGCGGTCTGGGATGCCCGGCTTTGATGCCTGGGCGGGGCACTGGCCAGCGCCGCAGCGCTCCACCTTCTGGCCAGCGAAGGGATCGGCCGAAGCCGATCAGCCTGGTTGTCGCGAGATGCTGCACCCAGCCAGGCTGCGACAGAAATCCGCTGCAATTGACTGCCGGGGATTGACCACCGGGAACCGCAAGCGGTATTATTTCCGTCGCACCACTGCAACGCGTGCACCATCCGGCCGCCGTGGATTTCCTGGTCCGCGGCGGCCACTCTTTTTTCCGGGGGTCATTATTGCGCGCCCTCGCGGCCGGGTGCAAGCGGTTCCCCTGTTCAGTCCGCGGACAGGCCGCGGCCACCTGCGGGCAGCCACCAGCCCGGAAACGCACAGAATGGCCCCTCTGACGCGTTCCCGGGGTTCCGGACGCTGGAACGGTCGTCGGAAGACGCTTCCGTGCGTTCTGCGGCCGCTGGGGCGGTGCTTCAGCGGATTCTGGGCGGCCAGGACATCGCGTCCGGCAGTTCTCGCCGATGGAAGACCAGCAGATCGCCGTTCACCTCCGCCCGGTGTGTCGGTTCCAGGAACGCCCGGACGAGCGGCCACTTCATCCGGAAGCGGAAATCATCGACGGCGATCGTCGCGTGCGGCTGCAGCATCGGCATTGCCTGACGCAGCAGTTCCAGCTGCTGCATGGGGCAGTCGTCGGCGTCCAACAGCAGGAGGTCGATCGGAAGTGCCGGATCGTTCGGCCAGCGATCGGCGAACACCACACGTGACATCGCCTCCGGCGGAATCACCTGCCGGCAGACGTCGATCGTCTCCGGCCGCGGATCGATCGACAGCAGATGTGCCACGCGGTCAGAAGTTACAAACTGCAATGTCGACCAGCCGTCACCGCGGCGGGCTTCTTCGGTCGGTTCACGGAGACGGCCGAACTCGCAGACGACGATCTTCCGCCGCAGCTTTTCCGCAATCCTCGAGGCGAGAACCCGGCAGACCGAACTCTTATCCAGATCCTCCCCCTTTGACGTGTCTCCGATCATGCGTTTCTGCCACTCGGCACGCAGGTCATTCGGTTCGATCCAATCCGAGATGGTGATCCACAGGTTCCACAAGTGGAAGTTTGCCGGCGGCTGCAGGGGGACGCCTGGCTTGACGTCCTGATTCCGTTGCATCCATTCGGCTGTGCGCTGTGCCAGCGGGAGGCCTGATCCGATCGATCCGCTGATGTGCGTCGCCCCGCACCCCCACGTGTAACAGTATCCGGTCCACGGACCGAGCTCGCGCGTCGCCAGCCCCTCCTTGTGGAGGCCGGCCAGCAACGGGGCATGTTCGTCTCCGCCGCTTTGCTGATAGCCGTACCGCTCGACGATCTCCTTCCGTGCAATGATCGTCGCTTCCA
Organism: uncultured Gammaproteobacteria bacterium; assembly: GCA_964458835.1. Taxonomy (GTDB): domain Bacteria; phylum Pseudomonadota; class Gammaproteobacteria; order Thiohalobacterales; family Thiohalobacteraceae; genus JAHJQQ01. The sequence continues at coordinate 8,055 of CAYWKV010000004.1, forward strand.
TCGCGTTGCCGACCAGCTGGAAGGATCTCCCGCCGTTGGTGAACCAGCTCCGGGCCGGCTTGAACGCGGCCGCGTCCCCGAGGTGGGCGACGCCCTGGCTGATGCTGTTCGGCAGATACCAGTCATCGTCATCCCAGGTTCGGACGAGGTCGCCCGCGGCCAGTTTCAGCAGCCGTTGCCGACAGTGGCCCAACGTCGGATGGCCCGGCTCGTTGAAGATCCGCACCTGCGGATGCTCGAACTCCAGCGGTTCCGGATGGTTGTTCAGGATCACCAGTTCGCGGGCCCTCGCCGGGTAATCCTGCGCCAGGAACATTCCCAGCGCCCGACTCACCAGGCTGTGCCGGCCATGCGTGGCCATCAGACAGGAGACAAACGGCAACGGTCGCGTCATGCTTCAGCTCGCTTCCTTCAGTGCAGGGACAGAGGCCAGGACTTCCGCCAGGATCTTACCGACCGTCTCGGCCGGCATCTTGGGGACGAAATGCTGCAGGGTGGATTCGATCGGCCGCCCCAGTTCGAGGTCTCCGATCAGGTAATTCCGTAGCTTGTCTTCCAGTGCCAGGCGATACGGCACGCCGTCCGGCCGGCCGAACCGGTGCACCCAGCGGAATCCCGGCAGGCACCAGCAGCGCCCGCCGGCTTGCCGGATCTTTTCGTGGATGTAGCCCTCCTCGCCGCCGAATCCGCGGAAGGCACGATTGAATCCCGGCCACGCCTCGCGGCGACATGCGAAGGCCCCGAGTCCCATCATGGGGATCTCGAAGGGTTCGGCGTTCGGATCGCGGCCGCGTTCGTCTTCAGCCCAGCGGCCCCACATGCCGTCACCCCATTCCGGCTTGAAATGCGTGGCCTGGCCGCGGAGGTCGTCATAGACCATCGGCCCTTGTGCCATGTCTCGCGCGTGGGCGGGATCGGCGTAGAACTGCAGCAACGCCTCCAGCGATCCCGGCAACAGCAGGACATGACAGTCGAGGCAGAGGACGATGTCGCCGGTTGCTTCCTGGAAGACACGATCGCGCGGGGCCGCGGTCCCCGTCAGCTCCGGGGCAGGGATGTAGCGGCATGCCTTCCAGGCGGTCGCCAGCTTCTCGACCGCCTTGCCGTGGGCGCTGTTCGGATGGTTATCGACGACGATGATTTCAGCGGCCGCGGCCGCGGGATGATGTGCCCGCAGCGATTGCACGGTGAACCAGACGCCGTGGTAATCGTCGTGGGTCGCCATTCCGATGGTCAGTTGCATTGGAAAGCCTTTCGGGCAGGGCCGTCGCGTGCCCGGCGTTGGTGCTTCCAATGGCCGGAATAGGTGTGAGTACGAGCGTTTTCAGGAGGTTTTTACCGCATTGCGGGGTTTTCCGCGAATGGCACTGGACCCGGATCTGGCGGCGGTGTCCTATCGATCGCGTCACAGTTCACATCGAAGGGACCGACATGAAGAGACTTCGTGATCTGCTGTCACATCCCAGGACATTCCAGCGCTTCCTTCTCCTGGCCGTTGCGGCCGTGCTGTTCGGGATGCTGTGGCATGCCCTTGACCAGGCCCTCTGGGTGGACACTGGCGGGCGTCCCCTGTCGGATCGCCAGCGGAAGTTCGACCTGACGATCCCCTGCCGCGCGTGCGATCACATGGCGTTGTGGCAGTGGGGCTACACCTACCGGTGTCCCCACTGTGATTGCGAGTTCGAAGACAAAACGAAGAAGAAGTGATCACGTCGCCAGATCCACGAAGAGGCTGTTCGGCCAACCCGAACATTCGCCAGTGCTGCTGGACAGTGTGAACTCGTTGAGGCCGTCACTCGGGCAGCCCTCCATCACATAGGTCACCAGCCCCGTCATGTTCAGGACGGTCTGGTTGAACTGCGGTGAATATTGCATGGTGGCCGTCCCCGGCGAACAGCCTTCGTCGTAGTAGTCACCCAGCCACTCGCAAACTCCGGTGTTGACCAGGAACACGGTGCCGGTCAGGAAATCGCAGTATTCGCAGGAGAAGTTCTGCACGATCGGAATCTGGAAGAAGAAGACTTCGCCGGCCGCTGCGCACGGTCCACAGTAGGCACCCGGAGACCCGGTCGTGGTCGTCGGTTGCGGGCACTCGACTTCGGCGCAAACGGTCCCCGGTCCCTGCCAGATGTTGCCGAATTCCGCAGCGCACTGTGTCTCGGTCAACCCGTCCGTACAGCTTCCACCGACTTTGCAGCAGGCACCGGTCGGTTCCGGCGTCGTCGACGTCGTGGTCGTGGTGGTGGTCGTCGTCGTGCTGGTGGTGGTCGTCGTCGTGCTGGTG
>CAYWKV010000004.1:10348-57860 GCA_964458835.1 uncultured Gammaproteobacteria bacterium
CGTGACCGCGCTGTCGGTCGGGGCGGCGGTCGCGGCGGTCGTCGTGGTGCCGGCGGCGGTCGAGGGCGGTCTGGTGGGGGGCGTCGTCGGGTCTGCGGTCGTCGTGGTGGTTGTCGCCGGTCCGGGGCAGTGGATCGTATAATTCCAGGCGGTGCCCGAGGGGCCGGTGACAGTGACGACCACCGTCGTCCCGTCTGCCGGATCGTACTCGAATTCGAGTGTGCCGGTCCCCGAGACTTCGCCGCCCGTGGACGCGACGACATTGCCGCCATGTTCGACCTGCAGGGCGTCCGGAATGCTGAACATGTCGTACGTGACATACACCGTTCCCGCTTCTTCGCCCATGTAGTGGTTGGTGATCGTGATCCCTGCGCCGCCGGAGTTGGTCTGTGTTCCGCAGGGCGCCGGCGTGGTAGTCGTCGTGGTTGTGCTGGTGGTGGTCGGCGCTTCGGTGGTCGGTTCCTCCGTGGTCGTGGGTTCTTCTGTGGTGGTGGTTGTCGTCGTGCTGGTGGTCGTCGGTTCTTCCGTCGTCGTGGGGCCAATCGTCGCCGTGGTGGTCGGGCCGCCGGTCGTCGTCGTGCTGGTCGATCCCTCGATCGGCGAATTGCAGTCTTCGTCCGTCTCCTCCGCGGTCTCGATCTCGAAGTCGTACAGCTTCGTCTCCGCGATGATCTCGATCGTCTCCATCGTGTTGTTGTCCGCGCGGGCCGCCGTGTGCCGCAGCTCGCGGACGCGGCCGAGGACTTCGTCGAGGATGGGATTTCCCGCCCCGTCCGCGATGTCGAATGTGACGACGTCACCAGGCCGCAGGTGCAAGGCCGGCAGGTAGGTCGTGACGGTCACCAGTCGCTGCAGATGCAATTCGAACTGCAGCCAGAATTCGGTCACCAGCGCCACCGATGTCGGCAGCTGGTAGGCCCACAGATCCAGCTCTTTCTGGTTCCGGCCGTAATAGCCGATCGCTTCCGACGACTTGCGGATCAGGCGGACCGGGTCCTGCGGGATCGACATGGCGAACTTGCCAGCCATTTCGGTCGGCACCTCGTCCATCGCCTGTTCTTCCAGGCTGAGCTTTCCCGGAGACAGATTCGTCGGCGTAATGGTGAGCTGGCTGTCTTCACTGTCCAGTGTCAGTGGGAGCTTCGTCAGAACCGCCTGTCCCGCGTCCCAGAAGTACGCGCACATCCCCTGATAGGCGAGATCGCCGCACAGTTCGTGCAGCTTCGTCTCCTTCAGGAGCGCGAAGCCCATCTGTGTGGAGATCTCCGCGGCGGCCGCGTCGAAGGAATCGGTGTCGAGGAAGCTACTGTCGACATTGCCGAGAAATTCGGTCGTCAGCAGATGCTGGATGATGCGGGCCGCGTTCGTCAGCACGTTCCCGGTCGGCAGATTGTCGTCCGTGCAGCCGCGCAGCGTCACGTAGATCTTGTTGTCTTCGAAGCCGAGCTGTGACGGAGACTGGTTGACAGTGACCGTCGTCACCCCCGGATCAGTGGGCTCGCGGCCGAGGACCGCGTTGAACGACTGGTTATTCAGGTTGACCGAGTAATAGGCCGGGTTGTACTGCAACCAGGCGTTCGCCTGCGATCCGTCCGGCAGTTCCTGCGTGCCGCGCGCCTCGACGTGATCGACTCCTTTCGAAGGCAGCCAGTTGACGATGTAGGTCCAGGATCCCGCCTCGTAAACCGGCGTCCCCGCCGGCCAGTAGGGGATGTAGCCGGAATAGCTGCCCAGCTTGTAGGGCAGGGGACCATAATCCAGCCCGCCCTGGCGGATGACGGCGATCGTGTCTCCCGGATCGGTGTTCCAGTCCGTGACCGTGAAGACCCACCAGCCGTTGTCATACACGTAGATCGGCCAGCCGATCCGCGGCACGTCCGGGTTGACCAGGTCCAGACGGGGAATCGTCTTGTACTGGATGCCGCCCGTCGCATAGTTCGACATGAACCCCGACGCCTGGATCGAATCGCGGCTGCTGATCGTGAACTTCGTCCGGTCGTTCGAATCGTAGAATCCACCGGTGAAGACCTCGAATCCGCTGCTGTAGCCGATCACCAGCGTGATTTCGGCATCCAGCGTGAAGTTGCCCGCGCCACTGTCCGCGGCCGGCGTGATGTACAGCACGTCGTCGACCGGCCCCAGCTGCGCGGCCAGCTGTGCCTGACCGGGACGATTGATGACGCAGGCCGGCACGCGGTAGCAGGGATCGCCGTAGACGATGGGGATGATCGACCCTTCGCACTCGCTGCAGACAAGTTCCGGGAATGCCTGCCGCGTCAGTGCCTGGCCGATGTCGCGATCGTATTTGACCTCGAGCCCCTTCACGGTCAGCGACCAGACCGCGCGGGCGTTGTCCCACTTGAACGGGGCGGAGAGGATGCCGGCGAAGATCGGCACGCGATCCGTCTCCCATTCGGTGCCCTGGAACCAGAGATACAGCGTGCACGTCGCCGCCTGCACCCCCGGCTTCGTTTCGAAGAGGGCCTTCAGCGACAGATCCGGATCGGCCAGCGTCAGGTTCAGCTGTGCATTGCCACCGGCGCGTCCCGGTTCGGCCGACAGGCTGAGCTGTCCCCAGTCGAGGACGCGGCCTTCCGTGGTCACCACGGTTTCGCCGCCGCTGATCGGGCCGATCGTCGTCGAGTCTTCCGACGTGATCTCGAACGCTTCGTCGCTGTAATATTTCGTGCCGGTGTCGCCGCCGAAGTCGATCTGCAAGACGCGGCGGAAATAGGCTCCGGTCTGCAGATCCTTCTGCGCTTCAGCTGCTTCGGTCAGCGTGCGTGGCATCCCTGCCGCTCCTGTATGTTACAGCCGCCGGCCGCGGCGTCGAAGTTCGAATTCGATCTGGTCGACGATGGTAACGATATCCTGATTCCCGAGTCGCGTCAGGTTCGGGAACTCGAACTGCACGTTCGTCGTCTGCGTCTGCAGACCGGGATCGCGGAAGATGCCGTCTCCGGTCGTGCCGACGAACTGCGGGGCGCGTGGGGCCGTCAGCAGTTCCAGCTGGCGCGTCAGTTCGGCGATCTGGTCGATGAGCTGGATGCGGCGACGGGCACCCATCGATTCGCCGAAATGGTTCAGTGTCTGCTGCAGCAGCTGGATCTGGTTCAACAGGCTGACGATCGCCCCCTGCTGCGACTGCATCCAGGCAGCCAGCGTATTGAACGCCCCGCCGACAGCCCCGGGGTCCACGTGGCCGAGACTGGCTCCGAAGTCGCCGATGGCCCCGATCGCACCACCGATCTCGGCACTCAGATCGATAAATCCGGCGCTCGTCTGCCAGATGGCAGGATTCAGCGCCACGAAGCCATTGAACATCTGGTCGACCCAGTAATTGAACTGCTGCATCCGCAGCTGGAACAGCCGTTCCTGCAGGGCCGCCATCGGGTCGAGGACGCTGAAGTCGCCGGCCAGGATGCGACGGCGTTTCTCTTCTTCGGCGGCCTTGCGTGCGGCGTTGGCCGCTTCATTCGCCGATTCTTCGATCGACTTCACGGCACGATCGAAGCGATAGGCGCTGATCTCCCCATCGGCCAGCGACTGTGCCAGTGCGTCCAGCTGCGACTTGAAGTCTTCCAGCTTGTCCGCCGGGAGGTCGTCGAGATCTTCCAGCCGGTCTTTTACATTGGCGACGGCGTCGGCCGCGTGCTGGATGTTCTGGATGCCCTTGCGGAACTGGTCGATCGAGATCGCACCGGAATTCAGCTTCGACTTCAGATCGTCGACCGCTGCCGTGAACTGGGCGGACATCGCCGGCCCGACCACGTCGGAAGCGATGCGGTCCTTCAGGTCGGACGCGTCAACGTCCTCGATCGCTTTCTGGCGGTCCTTGGCCTCCTTCTCCTTGCGCTTCTTCTCCTCTTCTGCCGCCTTGGCCGCCTGCATGAACCCGATCACCAGGTCGTCGAGGGCATCGCTGGTCAGGTTGCCGGAATCCTTCAGGGCGTTGAAGTCGGCGACCAGCTTGTCGACCATGTCCTTCGTCGCCCCGGTCACCGCGCTGCCGATCGCACGGACCGCATCATCGCCCAGGTGCGGAGTGTCCAACAGTCCCCGCGTGAACTCGAAGTCCGGCAGTTCGCCGATCGCATCCGCGCGGGCCTTGTCAGCCAGTGCATCCTGCACCGAATCGAGCGCCTGCGCCCGCAGGGGAGCGCTCGCCTGTTCCGACAGATCCTTGATCGCCTCCCGGAATTCGTCGATCGACTTGCGGCCGAACATCACGTCCTTCGCCAGGTCGATCGCCTGCCGCCCCAGCGCTTTGAACTCCTCTGCTGGCAGAAGCGACTTGGCTTCCGCCATGATCGACTGCAGTTCTTCAAACGCCTTAATCGCCGGTTCGGCCCCTTCACCGCGGAGTTGCAGCAGTTCCCCATGCAGGGCCTGCATGCCGTCAACGACGGGGTCCCATCGCAGCCCCTCCGCCGCGAACTTGATGTCCGACACCAGCTGATCGGCAGCCTTTGCGAAGTCGCTGGCAGTGATCGCGCCGGTCTTCAGCTTCTCCTGCAGTGCTTCCAGTTGCGTGCGGAGTTCCTTCACCTGTTCCGCCCCGGGGCCGGCCCCCAGAACATCCTTGTTCTCCGTGACCGTGGCGTCAAAGTTCGCCTTCGCCGTCGCGACCATTTCCGCTTCGAATTTCGCGGCTCGCGCGTCGAGCTTGTCCGCGGAGGCGATCAGGTTGTCGAAGGCGCGTTTGAACTCCTGATACTGGGCGCCCGACGCGGTCCGCATCTTCTCGAAGACCTCGGCGGCCACACGGCGGAATGCGTCCGCCGTCTGCCGGTCGTCGCGCGCTTCGCCGGCCAGTGATTGTAGGGGCCGGGGCCCCTCCTTGGCGGCGTCGCGCCGTTCCTGGAATGTCTTCTCAAATTCTGTCGCCGCGGACTTGGCGAAGTCGGCCGCCCGCTTGGCCTGTTCCGCAGCCGAAGACGCTTTCTCACCGAACACTCCGAACGCGTCAGCGGCCTTCAGGACCAGCGCAGTCCCCACCGCGATAATCCCGCCTGTCGCCATGAAGCCCAGTGCACCGGCGAACAGCTGCATTTTCAGAGTGGCCTGCACGATCGACGCCGCAAACTGCCCGGCAGCTGCGACTCCTTGTGTCCGCAAGATCGAGAAGAACGCGATGATCGTCGGGACCACTTGGACAGTCAGCAGTGTCCACATGCGGGTTAGCGCTGTTGCCACACCGCCGATTGCCTTCACAGCCAGACCGGATGCCGCATTCCAGCTGGAGAATGCGCTGCCCGTCGCCCAGATCGCCACCCCCAGCGCCTTCACAGCTTCGGTGATGCCGAGAATCTGCGCGCCTTTCAGCATTGCCAGGAAGGCAAACAGGCGCGGGTGTTGTTCGATGAACTGCATCACGCGGCGGACCAGTTCGCCGACACTCTCGGCCAGGTCTACGATTCGCGGCCCGGTATCGATCACCCATTGTGCGAGCCGGGTGCCGACGCCGATGACGTCTTCGAACCGCGCCGCCAGATCATCCAGGAAGTCGTTCAGGTTGTTCTGCGTGAACTCATCCAGCCGCTTCGCGAGATCGGCAAAGTGTCCCTTCAGCCGTTCGATGGTGCCGGAGAACCGCCCTTCGGCATCCTGGCTGAAAATGGCATCGAGGACGTTCTTCGTCGCCCCGAACAGCGGCTCGACGATCTGGGCGGAGTACTGGGCGACGGTGTCACTCAGCGTCGACAGCATGCCCAGCATCGACTTCGCCTGCTGGTCCATCATGCCGCCGAACCGTTCCGTCATCCCTGCCAGGATGCCTTCGATCGCCACCTCGGCACTGACGGTGCCGGCGGTGACGCGGGCCATCGCTTCCGGGATCGTCACCCCGAGCGTGTCGGCCAGGAGCTGCCAGGCGGGGATGCCGGCTTCCGCCAGCTGCAGCATCTCCTCCGCCGAGACCTTGCCCTTGGCCTGCATCTGCCCCAGGGAGCGGGTAATCTGGTCGATCAGCGCCGGACCGCCGCCGAGACCCGCCGCGGCATCGCCGATGGCGGTCAGCATCGGGACGATCTTCTCGGCCTCGAAGCCGAACGCGAGCAGCTTCTGGCTGGCCGAAACCAGCCCCGGCAACTCGAACGGAGTCCGCGCGGCGAAATCGACCAGGTCCGCCAGAAACGCCTTGGCCTTCTCCCCGCTTCCGAGCATCGTCGTGAACGCGGTGAGTGCCTGCTCCTGCAATGCCAGGAACTGCAGGCCGGTTTTCGCAAGTGCGATCGTCGTGCCGGCAGAGAACGCGGTAACGATCGTGGCCATGCGGGTGGCCGCGGACCCGATCTTGTCGGCCGCGTCGGCCCATGCCTTCGCCAGGTCGTGCGTGCTGCGGCCGGCCTGTTTCAGCCCGTTGACGAACCCGCTGACGTTGGCGGTGATGATGCCGCGCAGTTCGTGGATGGTGACGCCCATTCGCAAGCCCTCCGGTCAGGGCCGGCGTTGGGGTCTCCAATGGCCAGCAGTCGATCGATTCCCTCAACTGAGTTGCGCGGTCGTCTCCAGCCGCAACTGAATGTCGAACGTCCCCGGGGCTGCACGTGTGAACGGGGGCAGCATCGGGTCGACAAACCGGCACGTATAGCTGTTCCCGTCCGTGTGGGTGTAAGTGAAGGTGTTCGTCGGCCCCTTCGCCGTGTTCGTGTAGAAGTCCTCCAGGGCGTTCTTCTGCGCGAGCGTCAGGCTGTTCAGGTTCAGCGTCCAGACCCGCATCTTCGTGTCGGTCGTCTGGTAGACCCAGCGCGTGTGATTGGCCGACCGTTCGGTCACAAACATCGGCTGCAGGGCCTGGTCGGTCCCCGGAGACGGGCCGTTGACCGTGATCGTCGTCCCGCTGCGGGCAAACGTGACTTTGCTACTCAGCGCCATGGAGATTCCCCGGCATCAGGTGGGCAAACTGGCGATCCAACTCTTCGCGCTTCTTCTGGCCGCGGCGGACGGCCTCTTCGGCCGTGATCCCGCGTTCCGCCAGCCACCGCATTTCCGCGGGATGTTTATCGATCCAGGCCGATCCGAACAGACGGATTTCGTCGCCGATCATTTCGATCCGCGTCGCATCGTCCGCCAGCTCGTACGGAGTTCGTCGGCGCGTGCCCAGCTTGCCGATCTTCGCGGCCGCTTCGATCGCCTCCCGCTGTGCGGCCTCCTTCCGGTACGGCTGGGAGGCCGCGGACAGTGCCCACAGCCGATCAGAGCTTTCCCGCTGCCGGATCAGCACAACATGGTGGAAGACTTCGAACGCCTCGAGCGGCGCGAGATCCTGCGGCCGCCAGCTGTAGGCGGCCGCGATGATCGCTTCCCAGGTCACCCACCAAGGGGGAGCGCCGACGACGGATTCTTCCCAGCGGAATTCACCATCCGCAGGAGACTCCCGATCGCCGACGCCCGCCAGTTTTTTTCCAGGTCCAGCAGTTCGGTCAGCTGGCAGACCTCCATCGCCGCTTGACGCAAACGCAGCCAGTCGACCGCGCTCAGGCTGGATTCATCGACCGCCGTCCGCAGACAGCCGCGGACCAGTTCCGGCGTCGCGGAGTCAATCGCAGACTCGAGCGCATCGACCAGGCGGGGGAGCTGCCGCGCAACCTTCTCTCCCAGAGCGCCAGCCCGATCGGACCACTGGCTACCTGGTGATGTCGCTGGATCCGTCGTCGGGTTCCCCAATTGACCGGATGCGAAGGCGGTCTTCGCGAGTTCGACGCCATCGGCGATCAGCTCATCGAGGAGAGGCATCGTCTTCAGAACTTCGAGGACGCGATTCTTGGTCTGCTTGTAGCCGGGCCAAGACAGCGGGCCAAGCGTCACTTCGCGGCCATCGGCCAGCGTCGCAGTGATCTCACGCGGGGTCGGTGTCGTCGGGGACGTCGGGGTCGTGCTGCGGGTCGAGGTCATTGGCGATCGGTAACTCCGGTTCGCGCGTGTCTCCGGCCGGCGACGCGACAAACGGCGTCGGTTCGACGGCGGGGACAGGGGTGGTGGCCAGACGATACTCCTCCGCCAACGCAGCGGAGGCCGTGTCGGCCAGGAACGGGATGGAAGACAGCTCGCCGCGGCGGGCGGCGATGTCGAGATCACGCAGGGCAGGGCGGACCGCATCGGGGAGCTTTCCCCCGACGTGATTCTGCAGCGCCAACTGTGCCCGCGCGAGTGATTGCGGGAACTGGCCCCCGGTGCGACCGTACGCGTCGACCTCGTTCTGCAGGGCCGCGGCCAGCCGTTGAGTTGCGTCGTGGTGCATGGATCACCTGAAGGCGAGAAAAGGCCTCGGCCGCAGAAACCCGCGGCCAAGGCCCCCAGGAAAGTTTCCGATTACGGTGCCGCGGTCGTGGTCGTCGTGGTGACCGCGGTCGGTGCGGTGCCAGCCAGCATGATCACACCGATCAACTGACCGTCCGTCTCCCATTCGTGCACCAGGCACGCGAACTCGGTGTTGAAGATCCGGTCTTCGGTGTGGTTGAAGTTCAAGCCGATGGCACCGATCGGCGTGGCCCGCCAGAACCGGACCAGCTTTGCCGCATCCGCCGCCAGCCGCGGGATGATCGACAGCAGCTTCGCGCCATAGATGAATCCGGCGGACCGGCCGAAGCCCATGTATTTGTTGGTGTCTTCAGCGGTCTTGTTATTCCCCGGGGCGTAGACTTCGGCCAGCGTCGCGGGGGTCCATTCTCCGAACGGGATCGTGCAGCGCACTTCATCCCCGACATGGATCACATCAAGGGCCCCGTCGCCGAATTGGTCGACGGTCCGCATCCGCTGCTGCGGGGTGATGGTCGCGGTGACTCCGCCGACCGTGTGCCCCATTTCATTGCCGGCGATCTCGACCTTTGCCGGGCCGCCCACGAGATTCGTTGCGTCAGCCATAGAAACACCCTTTCCCTTTGATTCCGCGAATCAAACGGGCGGTGGTGCTTCCACTAGCCCACTACTCGGCGGCCTTGACGATCACCCGCGTCGTGCAGGCGATCGAAAACCGTGTGACATCCTCATCCGTATCGATCACCCGCAGCAGTCCGATGCGTCGTAACGTGCCGAATTGCAACTGCGTCAATCGCAGATGGTCGGATGCGATCTCCGTCGTGCGAGTCTCCGGGATAGACCAGGCGCCCCGCAGACGGCCGTCGATTGCGTCCGCTTTGTACGGGTCGGCCGTGTAAATGTCAATCCGGACGGCCGGCCGCCACAGGCCGGGGGCACTGACGGGCTGCGGATTCGACGACTCCGGTTCGATGACCAGGATCGGGAACGTAACGCGGTCGCGGGGGAACTCGCGGAAGATCCCGTCCGGCTGCCCCAGCATGCCGACCAGTGTGGCGTCGGTCAGGAGTGTCGTCCGCAACGTCTTCCAGATTTCGCCCAGATCAAACATACGATTCCCCTCACTGCGGCGGTTCCAGCGCGTCGTCGATCTCCTCGATCGCCCAATCCCTGATCTCCACGAATGACGGCCGCAGCCACGGCATCTGTTCGTCCGGCTTGCCGGTCTTCTCGCGTCGCAGCCGTGCCTTGCGGGCGCCCGCGAACTCTTCGCCCGTCTTCTCGCTGATGCGGTCCTGATTCTTGGCCGGCCAGAACCGGACGGCCTGCGAATCGCTGATGTCCGGATCTTCTCCCAAGGCCAGGACGCGGCCGCCGGCGATCAGCTCCGTCCCGAACTCGATGTAGACCGGGTAGTCCTTCACGTTGGTCCCGACCTCCGTGGTCAGGATCATCTTTTCGCCTTCGTCCCAATAGGTATTGGACAGGATGTGCTGCGCCACCAGCGATTCGTCGACCGGCACCCGCCGTTCCGCCCCGGCACGCCATGCCAGGGCAATCCGCTTGTAGGCCCGTTCCAGCCGCTTGAGCCCTTCGGACGTCCATTCGTCGATTGTCCGCTGCAGCCGCTTCAGGTCTTTCAGCAGCTGATCGGACAGGTTCGGCTCAACCATCGCTCACAGGCCCTCGATACGGGCCGCGGTAGCGGACGGCCTCGCGCGTCGAATACCGAACTTCTTGCGGCCGATGACAGCCCCATCGGCGATCATGTTCCGCGCGACTCCAGCCCGCCCGGATCTCCGCGGCCGCCGCCGCGATTTCCTCCGGCGTCGGATCCAGCTCAGCGCGTACGTCGTCGTTCATGGCTCCGGGGCAGGGGTGGTTGTGGTGGTCGTCGTGGTCGTCGTGCCTGACGGCACCCGCTTCAGGTAACCGACCAGATGGTGCCCTTCCCCCGATTCGTCGACCACCAGTTGCACCAGGAAGGTGATCGACGTCGCCGGCCGAGTTTGGATGATCCGATCCGACTGATCGTCGGCACCCCGCGGCCGGATGTCCTGCGTCGTCAGGAAGAACGCGATCGCATCGTATTCCAGCCCCTGGCCGCCCGGGGTGGACCGAACCATACCGGCCCCCTCCTGGATGCGGCAGCGGACGTCGGTTGCCAGCGTCGACCAGGTCGGCCGCATCACGCCGTCGACGTTCGTGCGTGCAGCACGTTCGATCGTGCAGCGATGCGTCAGCAGAGAAACGAGGCTCACAGGTGGACCTCGCGATACTTCGCCAGGATCGATCGGGCGGTCACCAGTGCGTCACCAGTGCCCGCCTGGCCGTTGATCAGCTTGTAGCTGTACCTGCCGATGGTCTCTTCGCCGATGATCCCGCCTTTCTCGGCGCCCATGCGGACCGCGGTAACCAGTTCATGCACGGCCAGTTCCAGGTCGGCCGGAACCGTCGTGTAACCGGCTGTGTAAACCACTTTGATGTTCTTCTGTCCGCAGGGCCAGAAGCCGTGAATGGCGGCCAGCAGTGACCCGTTGGATTCGGTCTCTTCCAGGTCCATCGGAAACCATTCGCGGCCGATGACCCATTCAGAAGAATCCGGGAAGGCGTCCTGACCGTGCCCGCCGAATCCGGCCGAATCGACCCACACGCCAGCAACCGCGGTCAGCGGCCGATACTTCAGCGGCAGCAGGTGGCGATCGGTGCCGCTGTGGTATTCGGTGTGGGAGGTCGAGACGAAGGGGCCGCGGCGGAGGGAGGAGAGGACCGCTTGATCGACCGCGTCCAGCCACTGCGTCAGCCGCACATCTTCGGCAGTGTCGGTGATGCCGAGGTGCGTCTTGAGATTCGCCAGCGTGGTCAGCACGGCCATCGGTGCGCCCCTGCAGAAGGAGAGACTGGCGGGCCTTGCACCCGCCTGGCTGTCAGGCGACAGCTACGCGGCGGACGTTACACGCGGGCCTTCTGGCCGAGGACGTTGGCGAAGGCGCTCTGCTTCGGCGTGGTGCCACCGGTGATCGCCAGCACGCACTTGACCGCGACATACCGCTTCGTGCGGCGGCCGCTCAGCAGCCCCGTCGCCTTGTCGGCCGACAGGACCAGTGCATCATCCTGCACCGGGATTGCCTGCGACCCGGTGCCGCCCGAAGTGTCGGCTTCCAGCAGCGTGAAGGTCGCGCTGAAGCTGTCCGGGGTCCCGGACGCGGTGCCGACGTTGCAGAGCGCGGTGACCGGCCCCTGCACGGCGTCCATGTCGACATAGGTGCCGGTGATCGTGCCCGCGGCCACCTGTTCGCTGGCGACAGAAACCTTGTTCTCCAGCGCGTGAACCAGATCGAAAGTGCCGTTCATATCAAACTCCGGCGGAACGTGTGGGGGGGTGGACAGAGAGAAGCAGAACGAAGAGAAAACGCCCGGCGGGCGGATTGGGGTATGAGCCCGTCACCCGCCGGGCACGCCGATTACTCCCGCAGGAGCTGGTCGCAGATGCAGAACGCGTCCTCGTATCGCGGGCCCGCATCCAGATGCTGGATCGCACGCGTCCAGGTCTGATCCGTGGTGAACGGCGTATCGCCCTGCGTGCTGGAGGCGAACTCCAGCACACCGACGCGGGCGATCAGCCAGTGTTCGAAGACGCCGCCGAGGAGGTAGGTCAGGTCCGTTCCGGACCCCTTCGACCGCGCCTTGCTGATCTGCGTGCTGCGGGCGGTCGGGTAGCCGAGCAGCGACGCCGGCATGCCCTTCGTGACGTCATCCCGGTTCATCGGGAACATCCACGGCCCCTTGCCGTCGCCCGCACTCTCACCGCTGTCGCTGCGGCGGTTCATGATCTGCCAGAACAACTGCGGCCGCATCGCCCAGCCCCAGCCCTCGACGTCGTGATCCGCCTCTTCGACCTTGCTGATCATCATGCCGAGATCTTCGGGCTCGAGCGTGTTCCCATCGGTCGCCACGGTGCTCGCGGTGTGGGTCTTGATCCCGCTGTAGTTGATCAATCCCTTGATGCTGACCGTCGAGCCGACCGCTTCCAGCATCGAATGATCCGCCTTCAGCGCCATCACGCGGGCGATGTCGTTCCGCAGGAACGCTTCCACGGTGGGGTTGGCAAACCGCAGGAGCTCGTTCGGGAGCTTCGTCAGGACCGCCAGCTTCTTGGCGTGCAGCGTCAGGTAACCGGTCGTCGGTTCACTGCTGGTGATCGTCGGCGTCGACTTGTTCGACGGGACTTCGCCGACCCAGTAGGCGGTGGTCGATCCGGTCTGCCGCGGGAACTGCAGCCGGCCGTTCGGAGGCAGGCTGATCTCCGTCGCGCCGAGACGGCTGAACACCTCTTTGGCCCGCAGCAGCTCGATGAACTCGCCGGTCTGCGTCGGGCCGAGGAAGACACCCATGCCGGTATCGTCGAACTGCGACAACGCCTGCCGGCGGCTCATTCCCTGCCGCTGCAGCTGCCAGATCGCTTCGCCGCCGTCGAAGCCGCACAGCCCCTGCCGGAGCATCTGCCGGACTTCATGGGCGAACGCGTTGTCCATGCCGGACAGGCAGGACGCACCCAGCGGCACCAGCAGCGACCCGGCCGATTCCAGCGTCATGCCGCCCTGGTCAACAAACGCCTGACGCAGCCGCTGGTGGACGTCCAGTTCGACCTTCGCCTGCGTCTGCTGATAGAAGCCCTGACGGAGACCCAACGCCCGATACATGCAGTAGCCGTCACGCTCCTGCATGCCCGGGGTGCCGTCGATGTGCACGGCCGGGGCACCCCCACCGAACAGCAGTCCGGCGGCTTGCCGCTGCGGGGCGACGGCCTGGTCGACGCGTTGCTGCAGGGCGGCCGTCTGCTGCTGCAGGGGGGCCAGTTCGGCCCGGACCTGCGTCTGCACCTGCTGCAGGATCGGCTGCACCAGCGCATTCACCTGTTCCTGCGTCAGTCCTGCCGGCGCGGCCGGCGGATTCTGCGGCGGGGTACCGGCCGACTGCGTCTGCGTCGGAGGAGTGGCCGGAGGATTGGCGGCCGGCGCGGTCGTGTTCGTGCCGGTCGGCGGATCAAGGTAGATCCGGAAGAAAGCATTCTCGCGGATGCCACGGTAACGGATCGGGTGGTTGGTTGTGTGAACCATGCCCATTGCCTCCCAAGGGGACAACTGTGGGCGTTGGTTCTTCCAATGACCCGAATTATGAAATGCCGCCGAAGCGGCCTCAGTCCAGCTTGTGCTTCTGCGTCGCAGTCACCTCGACGAACGTGACATGGCCGTCACGTGCGGTCAGCTTGATCGTGCGTTCGCCGAAGCCATCCTGTTCCAACGCTGCGATCGCGCGTTCGCAGAGCTTCATGGCCTGTTCGCGCGTCTTCGTGCGGTCTACCATCAGCACGTCCCTGTTACTGTGTCCAGCCGTTCCATCAGCTGCTGCTGCGCCTCAGCGATCGGAGCCGCCGCAGCTTTCACCGCCTGGCCGATCAGTTCCGGGAGCTGTGACACCACAGCGCCCAGATCCGGGGTCTGCGATTGCGTCTTCAGCGACTGGCCGAAGGCCGCTCCCAGCTGTTCCAGGCTGATCCGCGGGGTTTGGTCGACGGCCGTTTGCGTCGCATTTGTACCGTTGGCCGCGGCCATGTCAACGCCGGTCGCGGCCGGGGCCGCCTGAAGACGCGACAGAAATGCCTGGATCGCCTCCGGCGGTCCGCTGATCGTCACCCCCTCGACCTGGTGCGTGGGGAGCGCCGCAGCGACCGGCCCGGGCGCCGCCTGCTGATTCGGCGTCGGCGGATCCGGACGCCAACCGGGGACGACGGGCGGGGTCGGCTGCACCAGCCGTTGCAGTGCCGGCAGCGTGTAGGCGCTCAGCTTCTCGCCGCCGACCTTCCGCAACTCGACCGCCTGACGCAACGCCCCCTGATCGGCACCGACCGCGACGATCGACCACTCGAACAGTTCAGACTCGACGAAGTCCATGCCGCCATAGTAGGCGGTCAGATCGACCACCCCTTCTTGCTGCCGCGACTCCGGCCCCTGGGCATCGACGCGGAGGCGCATCGCCTTCAGCGGCCGGAAGCCGATCGACGCCATCCGCAACACGCGGGCATCCACCAGGCGGAAGACGTCGGCCGCCTGCGGAATCGCCTCCGTGAAGTAGACGCGGGCCAGGGCTCGAGACTTGTGGAGCTTCACGGTCAGTTGCCCCTTCGGCGATTCGCTCAGTCCGACCGGATAGGGGCTCCCGAAGCCGTGTTCAAACAGCACAACCGGGGCCTTCGCATAGTTGTCGATCAGCAGCCCCTTGCCGTTCGGACCCGGGGCGATCTGCACCAGGTTCCCATGCCGGTTCGGTTCCTTCTGGCGAGTGACGATCACGAAATCGGCACTCATCTCGCCGCCGTTGCTGGCCTGGATCACAGCATCGACCGACTGCACGGCCGGCAGTCCTGCAGGGGTGAGGCTGTTCGGGGCCTTCTGCTGCAGTTCGTCCAGGATCAGATCGCCGACCAGCGGTTCGCCGACATGTTCGACCGCCAGTTCCGGATCGTCCGTCAACACATCGTCCCAAAGCATCGCGTCACCCTCCGTGGTTGCGATTGTCGATCGACCGCCGCCAGATTCCGCGTCCGAGTACTTCGCCGCTGGATTACGCGGCCGGCTTCTCGTCCGTCTTCGGCTGCGGGTAGAAGTGAGCGATGACCATGGCCCGGACCTGGTCGATCTTCGTGGTCGCGGGATCGACCTGCAGGCCGGCCGACAGGGCCAGTTCGACCAGCTGCGCCTTGCTGGCCTTGTTCAGCGCATCCAGTGACGGGGGCGCGGGCGGGTCCTTCTCCGGCACTTCGCCGGTGTAGGTCTGGCCGTTGCCGGCCGCCTTGACGATGTCGACGTCGACCGCGTCGCACCGGTGTTCGTCGGCGATGATTCGCTTCAGGTCGTCCAGGCCGGCCTTGTCGAGCTTCTGACAGGTCGTCCGGATGTTGCGGGTCGCGGAGTTGCGGCCTTCGATGCGGTAGGTGGTGCGGAACGTGAAGAGCTGCGGTTTGTCGTGCTGAGACATGGTTCTTCCTTCCGAACTGGGTTTACTGGATCAGTAGATGCGACCCGGCGGTCCAGGCGTCTTTTCCTCGAATTCGACCGGAACGTCAAGAACACGCGCCATGTGCAGCAGCTTCAGCCGGTATCGGTTCCGACCACCTATCGGGCTTTCTGATTCCGGCAGGACGTCGAAGTAATCGTTGATCATCTCGGCCATTCCAGGCGCAGTGTCAGACCGCCAGACGTCATCGTCATCCAGCCGAATCTTGTGCGGACCGATTATCAGTGCACCGACCATCAGAGGAATGATCCTCTCAGAACGCCCACAATGAAGCGGAAAAATTCCGGATCTTGTCGGGCGAATGTAACAGGATTCGCGAACAGCCGTTCCATTCCAGAAGACAGGATCTCCGTACCCGTTCGATAGTATTTGCCGGTGTACGCGGCGCTGGTCGCCCCCATCGATCGGGAGAACTCATCGTCCCATCCGACTTCATCATCGTCGAAGTCTAGGTTCGGCCACCGGTCCTGAAAGACGAACGGCTCTGTCTTGCCCACTCGATGATACAGAAATCCCTTGGCCGCTTGGAGCGTTTTCGCGTTCCAATGTTCGAGGCAGTGAGCGATCTCATGGATTACATTGCCGGGCGTCTCCGATTTCAGCAAGTAGATCTTGCCGCCGACCATGTAGGCCCGCTTCTCCTGGGTGTCGGTAACGTCGTGCACGTCAATGCGTTGGCCGTTGTGTGTCTTCGACAGGACCTGTCGATACCAGGCCGTCGCATCGTCTACGGACTTCAGCGTCTTCTTTGACAGGTTGGCACCACTGACAGGAGTCACCTGCAGATCTTTCTGTGGATCAGGCGGAGCAAGCGCCTTCCAGGCTTCGCTTCTCAGCTTGCCCTGTCTGCGCTCCCGTTCCCGTTGCTTCTCCTTCAGTTCCTTCCAGAGTTTTTTGTTCTCCTTCCTCAGCTTCACGAACTCTGCATCGTCTTCCTTTCCTCCATTCAGCAGCAACTCCTTCGCACGGCGATCGTTCTCCTGAGTGGCGCCAATCCCATCCCGGATCTTTTGATCCAGTTCCTTGATCTTGTTGTCCAGCGCCAGAACTCGTTCCCGAACCTCCTCCAGTTCGTCATGCAGGTCGCGAAGTTCGCGTCGGATCTGCTTCACATTCTCGATCGTCTCGGGTGCATCGCGCTCCTTTCGTGCTGCTTCGAGCAGCTGTTCTTGTGGCGTGAGTTTCCGCTTCTCCGGGCCCGCCCCCGCGGCCGGCTGCGGCCGCTTCGATCGGCCCTTCTTCCGGCTAGTGTCGATCGCCGCCGCGGCACTGCACCGGCACTGGATGATGTTGCCGGCGGAAGCCCCGCGCGAGCCATCGCCCGGATAGATGAGCTCCTGCCCGCTGACGATGAACGGGGCATCGTTCGCGACGATCTGGCCGTCCGCCGAAATATGGTCGAACTGATCGCCGGCACCGCCGCCGCGCGTCTTCGCGTCCATCCGGGAAATCCACTCCTTATCGAGCCCGCCGAATTCCTCGCGCTCGAGGTGCTTCCCGTGCTGCATGGCGCCGGTGGTCTCGGTGCGGGCGATCCGCCGCGCCCCATAGTCGGAATAGCCGTCGAGCGTCGACTTAATCTTCGCCTGCATGACGTCGAAGCTGTCGCCATCATCGACCGCCTTCCGGATCACCGTCGTCAGGTTGGCCCTGACCGTGGCGCCGACCTTGTTCCACAGGCCGACCGACCGCGTCTCCAGCCAGTTGTCGACCGCCTTCCGCATTTCGTCCGACAGTTCGACGCGAATCGAAGGCAGCTCGTCTTCATTGCGCTGGATCACGATCAGTCGTGCCGACTGGTCGACCTCCGCAGAGGTGATCCATTCCCGCTCGAACGAGATCCCCGTCCACAGCGACCGCGTCCACTGCGGCCGCAGGATCTGGTTAAAGTCGTCCCGGAACTCGCCGATAGCGAAGATCTCATCGACCGGGAAGCCCACCGTCCCGATCCGCTGCACGCGCCCCATGACGGTCTGGAGGACGTGCTGCCAGAACGGCTTCTGCGCCTGCAGTGTCAGGCGCTCCTGCCGATCGGCAACGCGGTTCCAGTTCCGGGCCATCGCCCGCCGGCGGTCCGCGTGCTTCTTCGCCATGGCGCATCAGTCCGCGGCCGGACCGGAGAAGGAGAAGATGTCATCCGGCAGATCGCCCGCGCGGCGGCTTTGCTTGCTGTCTTCGGCGTCGCCGCGGGATTCGTCGTCTTCGGCCGAATCGGGATCATCCTCCGGCGGCGGTTCCGGTTCGGGCTCCGGTTCCAGCTCCTCGCGTGCGGCCAGGGACAGCGGGATCTTGCCCGCCGGGAGATAACCGGTCTGGTAGGCCGGTTCACCCTTCGGCTCGCGGCCGCGGTCGATGCGGCGTTCGTCGGGATCAAGCGCCCCGATCTCCGCGTCGAACCGTGCTTCCGCCAGCTCCTGCACCGCGTCCCGAGGCGTGCAGTCATCGAACCAGCAGCGGATGTCGGCACCATACCGCGGGGCCAGCTTTTCCGTCAGCACGCCAGCGACCAGCCGCAGCTGGGGATTGATCGTCACTTCGCAGAAGATCAGATTCGCGCCCTCGACGGTCGCACGATTGACGTCGGTCGTGATGCCGGCCACCGTCTTCGGTGTGCCGTGCAACGCCAGGGACTGGTCGCGCGTCGCATCGCCGGAGGTGCCGTAATCCATCTCTCGCGGCTTGTTCGTCGCCGGCTGCAAAGTAACGCCAGGCGGGACGACGATCGGTTCCCCTGCGCGATGCGTGCCGGACGATCGCTGCAGGAACTTTTGTTTGATCTTATCAATGACCTCCTCGGTGGGGTGCGCGTAGCTTTCATTCAGCATCACCAGCCAATCCGGATTGGCACCGTTGCGGAAGGAATGCCAGCGGGACTTCTCGATCGACTCGACGTTGTCGACCCACATCGGGGCCGCGGACAGGGGCGAATGCCCCATCGTCTTCGACATGGGGCTGGTCCACTTCCCCTTGATCACATCCTGCGGCGGGATGTCTTCCTTCCGCCCCATGTCGCCATCGGGGACCACTCGATAGAACCGCATCTGGCCCGACTTCGTGCGGAACTCGCTGACCCACTGCGTCGGGATTACCCACAGCTGAGCGGGCAGATTGATGCCGGGGAGCGCCGACCGCAGGCCGTTCGGGATCGCCCACCAGTAGAACCGGCCGGTCAGGTTCAGGAACAGCAGCGTTTCGGCCAGGAACTCCGACCAGGTGTCTTCCGGGTTCACATGCCACAGCAGCTGCGACAGCGGGTGCGTCTGCGGGACCGGTTCCAGGTCGTCCAGGGCCGACTGCAGATAACCGTGGTAGTGCTGCTGAATCCATCGCCGCTGCGGACCGGACAGATGCCGCTGGCGGCCCGCGGTCCCGCCCCGGATCACGCGGCCGATGTTCGGGAGCTGCCCGGACGCGCGGTCGAGGATGCGTTTGATCGCGACGTAATTCCAGTACGTGTAGTGACGAACTTGCTCCTGCACCCGCCGCATGTCCGTCGAACCGGTCAGGTGGTCCGCGGTCGTCACCAGCGGACCGACGCGTGCTTCGAACGGGGCGACCGCCTGCCGACTGACGCCGGCCACCTCGAACTCAGACAGGAAACTCATCACGATCCTCCCTGATCGCGTCGTCGTCTTACCGCTGCGGCTGCGGCTGTCTCAGCGATTCCGTCGACCCCTTGGCGATCACCCCGCGCAGCCGTTGTTCCCAGGTGAGCGCCTCGACCGTGTCCCGGAATGCCGTCAGCTGAACCTTCAGGTTCTCGATCTCGTCATCCTTCAGCCGGAGCTGGTTCTCCAGCCGCTCAATCCGATCCTGCGCGGCCTCCAGTTCGCGGGATGCGTGCACGGCCGGGGCTAGCCAGTGATCGATCAGCTTGCGGATCTTGTGGATCATTTCAGGCCCCAGCCGTACAGGTCGCACAACTGGCCGGCGGTCCGGTAAACCGCGGCCAGAACGTCGGGATGATAGCGGCGATCGAGAACGAGGATAGCCCGATCCAGGTATTCCGCGGCCACCTGGCGGCCGCAGACGTCCTTCATCTGGCGATCGACCACGAAGTCGGGAGCCGTGACGACGGCCACCACGCCCCGCCGCGGCCCGCTGACGATCGTGCGGCCGTACAGCTCACAGGATCGGTTCGTGCAGCGGGTGTAGGTCTGACTGACCTGCGCCACCTGCTGCCGGCAGCGCGGGCAGTTCTGCGGTCCGACGCGATGCGGCTGGAAGATCTCGGCTTCGTAGAATTCATCTTCGCCACCCGCGGCCATCCGCTGTGTGAGCTGGATGCGGTAGAACTCGCCGATCATCCCCCGCGGGATCGGCTTGGAGAACTGCAGCAACACCTTCGATTGCTGGTCGTTCGGGGCCAGTTGTCGCTGGTTCTTCAGCAGTTCGCGCAGCGTCGGCAGTTGTTGGACCATCCGTTGACCTCCGTGTCAGGTTCAGAAAGCGCCGGAATTGAGCCAGGCCGACAGGTCCGCGCCTTTGACCTGCAGGGCTCGGAAGAAATATACCGCCGAGTCGCCGCGGTCGGGAGAGCGGCCGATCTTCTCGGCGATCGATGTCACGTCGTCGACGCCTGGAACCTTCTGCTTCGGCGTCACGCGGAACAAGATGCTGTCCTTCCGCATGTAGATCTTCTCCGGGGCCAGCAGCTCTTCATGCAGCAGGCGATCGTCGGGGATCCAGAAGGGCACTCCCTTCCACTGGCCGTCTGGGTCGAAACGCGCGGCCAGTTCGCCCCAGGCCTCCGTGCGTTTGTTGAGATACTTGTCGGGGTTCACATCCGGAGGTGTCGCCCCGCGGATCTCGATGACGCGAACTCCCTTCCGACGCAGCAGTGCCCCGACAGCGTTGCCGAAGCCGCCGTCATAGTCGATCGCGATGGGCAGGCCGCCGCGCGTCAGCACGATCCCCCAGCGATCTTCACACGTCCGGAGAACCCAGTCCGCCACGTCCGGTGCGGTCGGCAGCTGACAGGCGACCTGCTCGCGGATGCCGCGATCGCCGCCGACTGTCAGGATTGTTTCGTCTCCGGTCAGCGACGCGGCCACGTCGAGGCCGATCGCCTGAATCGGGAAGATGTCGTCGACCAGCTTCCGCAGCCAGGACGCGCGGCCCTTTGCACGTTCCCGCAACCGTTGATAGCGGCGATGGGCGCCCACGCAGTCGGTCAGCCACGCCCGCCGAATGAGCTGCTTCTCCGGGTCTTCGCCAGGGAAGCGGCCATGCGCGTAGACGGCCACGAAGACAGGGTCCGGATGCTGGCAAAGGCCGATCCACTTGTCGTAACACGTTTGCCCCGGAATGATCGGCTTGCGTTTCTCGAAGTCCTCCGGCGTGATCGTCTCGCCGGCAGTGTAATAGCGGCCGTCGATGTCGATGCCCCCGGATGGGGCGACTGGTTTCTCCAATCGCTTCAGCCGCACGTTCATGCAGTCCATGCCGCCGATCGTGATCAGCCGTCGCTTGCCGTGCGGACCGCTGACCGTCTGTGTGATGTCTGGATCATCGGCCAGGTCGAACGCAGATCGAAACGCTCCGGAGGTGGTTCGCGGGTTGGCGAGCGCCAGGAACTTGGTTGCCTGTGTCTTGGCCAGCTTGTAGCGTTCCTCCAGCACTGCCGCAGTCGCTTCGTCGAAGACGATCAGCACGTGTTCCGAGTGCACACCCTGGAAGCCTTCTTCGGACTTCGGGTTGACCACCGCACATTCACGTTGCCGGTTGACCGGATGGACGGCCCCCTTTGCCTGCAGCTCGGCCGGCGGCGGGTGACGCATCTTCTGCCACCACTTCCGCACCTCATTCCACATGACCTTGATCGCACGCTGTTCAGAGTCACGACTGATGACCACGCGGGCATCCGGCCACACCTGATACCAGAGGCAGATCGCAATCGCTGCGGCCCCCCCTTTGCCGCACCCCGTGTTTCCTTTGACGTACACTTCCGCGATCGAGGGGTCGAAGACGCTGCGGATGATGTCGAGCTGGAATTCGTCCAGGATCAGATCATCGCCCCACTGCAGGCGGACCAGCGGCATGGGATCCCCAGCCCGGCACGCTTCTTCGGCCAGCAACAGCCGCGCGGCCATCGCCCGCTGACGCAGCGGTTCGGGGTTTGCCCCCGCGGTCAGGATGCCGGCGACCATCAGTTGCCGGACGCAGCCGCCGACTGCGCCGCCTCGTACAAGCCAGGTCGGCCAGCCCGCTTTTCGATCTGGTCGAACAGATCAGCGGTCGCGGCCAACTGCTGCAGTTCTTCCGGCGACAGGTCCGCCTTCCGCAGATCCTCGACCGCCAGATGCAGTTCGCCGCTGACGTGCACGTCCACCTGCTGCGCCGGCTTTGCGTGGCCGGACAGGTTCTGCTGCCACATCTGCATCAGCAGCCGGATCGCCTTCATCCTGGCCGAAGTCGAATGCACGTACTTCCCGCGTTTGGCCGGGTCGTGATGGGTCTCCGGATGCTTGTCGACGATGGTCTTCATCAGCATCGCCGGCAGCACGCGGTCCATTCCGTCCGGGAATTGCCATTCGGGGCGTTTCATACAGCGTTCGATCATCCGCAGATCGCGGAGGCCTTGGATTTCGAACATGGATCACCTGGCCGCCATTGGCCGCGGCCGACGATACCCGATTCGCCGATCCGGTCAAGGGGATCAGATTCCGGCGCCCATGAAATGACGCGAGTCGGCCCCGCTGCACACCCAATCGTAGACGTCGACGGTCATCGGACCGATTCCCGGAGTGCGTGGATGCTCGACGACAGGATAGCCGAAGTCGTCGATGCCAATGACCTCCACGGTGGGCGCCCCATCCATCCAGGAAATACGAATCCAGTCCCCAACGGCGACCGGCTGTTCTTGGTTATACGCAGGCCAGTTCATGCGGCTTCCTTCGCGTCTGGACACGTGATGCACGGCCGCACCTGCGAATGCTTCCGATGCGTGCTGCATTCGCCGTGGAGGGCACAGGACAGGACTTCGAAGGGCTGCCCCTTGATCCCGCACAGGTTGCACAAGTCGTCGCGGACCTTGGCCCCGCGGTGCACGCAGTCCGGGACGACGGGGGTCATCGCGGCCGGCGGAGCAGGGGCCCCCAGCTGCGTCTGGTCCGCCGGTAGGGGACCGTTCGGGATCGGCCGTGCTGCCGCGCGTGCCGGCCCCTTCGGTGCGACCATCGGCGTCGCAGGTGACCGCACCGGGGGGGCGGGTTCAGGTCGCCCGGGCGCTTCCGGCAGATCTGGCGGCGACGGATCCCGGGCGACTTCGGGAGAATCGATGTCGAGGCTCAGCCGGGCTTCATCGCCGTCGATGGAGACAGACGCGCCTTCGAGATCCATCCCGACACGCAGCCCTTTGAAGCGGGCAACCGTACCGCAGTGTTTGCAGCGGATGCGGACGCGGGCCAGCGTGCGGTCCAGCTTCTCGATCTGCAGCACGTCGACGGTGGCGGCGAATTTATGCCGGCAGTCGGCCATACGTCATTCCCCTTTGATGACCAGGTCCAGCAGTTCCTGCAGCTGTTCATAGTCGGCCTTTTCGAGCTGATCGACCATCGGCCGCAAGGTCGAGAAATCGCCGCGTATGGCCTCCAGCAGGACACGTGCGGCCGGGCGATCATCAACAGCAAGTCGTTCTTCCGCCATCGACGCCCGCCCGCATTCCCGGAGTGCCGCAGCGAATCGCAACAGGGCCTCAGTGCCGCAGTCGAGACAGAGCGCCGGCCAACGCTCGGCCGCCGCGGCCTGGATGCCGTCGCCGGTGCAGTCCTGCCGTGCGTTCATCAGCCGTTGCCGCCGCTGCTGGGCTTGCCCCTCCGGAGAATCCAGGAATGCCTGACGGGCACGCTCCTGCTCGGCCAGTTGTTCCGGCGTAAACACGTCCTCGGGCGATGCACAGACGGAATCGGGAAACTCGTTCATGGGACACCTCGGCAATAGCGGGATGATGCCGGCCGCGGCCAACGCGGCCGTGTACAGCCCGAACAACAGGTCGCCCCAAGGGTAACGCAGTGGCTGCATGGGTCAAAGCGCCGAGGTCGGATTTGCACCGCCCCCTCCCGCCTGGTCGGCGGGTGTGCCGCTGTCAGCACTTCCGGCGCGCTTCGGATAAGGTTTCCGCATTGGTTCGATCCGCTGGCGGATCTCCCCGTCCAGCGGCATCAGGTAGCGATGTTTACCAGGTATTGGCCGTTTCGGGAGGCCCTTGACGCTGCCGACCAGCGACGTCGCCGACCGATGATGCATCCACCGGCCGCGGAGAAAGCATTCGTAGTCGGGCGCCGTCCTCCCGGTGTAGATCCAGCCGCCGGCCTGATACACGCCGCCGTGATGTCCCTGCACTGGATCGGCCATCGAGATCACCAGCCGAATCCCCGGTGAATGTCGCTTCAGCATCTTCAGTGCGATGGCCACGATCCGGGAGACAGGATGTCGATGGGGCCCCAAGGCGATCCGCGTCAGCTCCGCCATCTGGTGCGACCGGGCCAACCCGTAGCGTGTCCCATTCGTCACGTTGCCGCTTCCAACGCCGAAGACGATCGCACCGCAGAAGACGCCATCCTCCCACACGCCGATGTAGACGTTCCGGCCCGAAGACAGCGTCCGGCTGTAGTGCCACTGTTGTGCGGCGTACTTCGCCGCCTCGTGACTGCACCAGTCTAGCTTGAGCTCGCACCTAGAATTCATGGCCGCAGGCGGGGCAGGTGATCTTGGCACGCTGGTCCAGTCGCGGCTGCACGTCACCGCTGACCGGCTGGAACGGGGGCGGCGGTGCATCTTCTTCCGGCGCCGTCTCCTCGAGAGCATCGGCGATCGACTCCCGCAACGCCTCCAGGTCCTCGCCGCTGAATCCGACGTCTACGGCCGACAGGTCGAATTCGCTCAGCGTGCGGTCGAGCTGATCGACGTCCCACGTGGCGAGCTCGGCCGTGCGGTTGTCGGCGATCGCATAGCCGGCCGCCGTCGCATCGTCGTCATCGACGAAGACGGCCGCGATCTGCGTCCAGCCCAGCGACCGGGCCGCTTCTGCCGTGCCGTTGCCCTTCAGGATGATGCGGCCTTCGCGTCGCACCACGATCGGCGTCCGTTGGCCGTAATGCTGCAGGCTGCGTGCGATCGATTCGATATTGCGGGAATCGTGCAGGCGGGCGTTGATCGGATCCGGCGTCAGCGAATCCAGCGGCGTCGCCAGGTGACGCAGTTCCGGATGGATGTGGACGGGGTCGCGGTCCCCTGCAGCCGACCCATTGCCGACCGCAGGGGACCTTTCCCGGTGCTTTCCAAGTGCCGGGCGTCCCTGCCCGGTCTTCCGCGTGCCCTTCGCCATCCCTGGCCTTTCGTCCGGAGAAGAATGGCACACAACGTATCACCGACCGCCGATCGACACAAGCGCAACGGCCACTGGCCGCGGACGGCCGCGGCCTTGACAGCGACGCTGGATCTTGCGACCATCGATCGACCGCGGCCGACTGCCGGCTGCACGTTCCATCTGTCAGGAGGATCTTCATGTCCCAGCCTCCCGACGATCAGCCCCTGATCACTGATGCCGTCGCGGCGTTATCGGCAGAAGTTATGCGTCTGACTGAACAGACGGTGGCTGACCTGGTCGCCCGCGTGCAGCAGCCGATGTCTCCGGAGAACATCTGGTTCCCTGCCGTCGACCGGGAACGGCTCCTCCGGTGCCGAAGGTGCGGTCTGACACCTGACATTGAGACTGCCATATCGGCCCGCTGCGTCCATTGCGGCGAAACTGCCTTCGAGGAGTTGGACCGCTGGATCAACCGGAAGATCCGCGAACGCATCCGGTCGGAAGTCGCGGCGTCCCGTTCGGCCGACAAGTCCGGGAGCTGAAGTCGATGGGTCACCCTGGCGGAAAAGCGCTGGCCGGCGTCTACCAGCGCATCATCAACGAGATCCCGCCGCACGATGTCTACATCGAACCGTTCCTGGGCGATGGGGGCGTCCTGCGGCGGAAGCGGCCCGCGCTGCGGACGATCGGCGTCGAAATGGACCCGCAGACGCTGGCCGACAAGTGGCGCGGGGATGAACTGCCAGGGCTCGAGCTGTACCGCGGCTGCGGAATCGCCTGGCTTCGGCATGCGTTCGGCGTCGGCAGGTACCGGGCCGCGGAATCGGTCGGCGACACCTCGAGGCTCCTGCTGCCCGGTGAGGTCGGCCCGCAAGCGTTCGTGTACTGCGATCCGCCGTATCCGCTCGACAGCCGGCTATCCGGTCCGCAGTACCGCTGCGAAATGACCGACGACCAGCATGACGAACTGCTGTGGGTCATCCGCCAGCTGCCGTGCATGGTCGCGATCAGTTCGTACCCGAACCGGATGTACGAGCGGGCGCTGGCCGACTGGCGGCAGATCCGCTTCCTGGCGACCACACGCAGCGGAAAGCAGGCGACCGAATGCGTCTGGTTCAACTATGCGGAACCGGACGTCCTGCACGATTACCGCTATCTGGGGCGGGAGAAGCGGGAGCGGGAACGCATCCGGCGGAAGGTGCGGAACTGGTCAGCAGGGCTGAAGCGTCTGCCGAAGCTGGAACGCGACGCGATCTTGGCGGAACTGGCCAAAGGTAACGGGTATACTGCACTGCCCCCGCTTTCCTAAGTGCCACAGCCTGGAGTTCTTGCCATGCGTTCTATGCCAGAGGATGCAGATTTCGACGCGCTCTCAGAACACCCGCTGATGCGACTCTATCGCTACGCGGCGAAGCATGAGACGTTTTCTCATGTCGATGCGATGGAAGCGACAGGGCTCTCAGACAGGGACTGGTCCTTGTACCAAGACAAGATCCTCTTCTTTAGAGAGGACGAACAGCGAAGGATTGTTTATCAGCTCAAAGCCGAACACCTCCTCGGCTATCTCGACTACCTGGAAATGCAGGAGGCCCGTCTCGCTTCTCAACAGGCAAGCCAAGCAGCAAAAGAGGCTCGCCACTTTGCAATTGCGTCGATCCTTCTGGCTGTGGTCACCGCTGCAGTATCTATCGTCTTGTCCATTTACGAAATCCGGAGTACCGGACAAGTCGAACTGACCGAAGAACAGTTACAGCGGATCGAAGCGGCGATGGCTCCGGCCCCCAGTCAGCATCCCGCCGATTGATTCCGCGGCGTCGCCGGCGTCAGACGGCCGGTGCACCACTCGCCGCGGTGCGGGCCTTGCCGGCCTCGCGGACCGCGTTGACGATCTTCGACACCAGTTCGGCTTCTCGACCAGGCGGCCCCTTGCCCACCGCGACGATCTGAATGCCGTCCGTGATCTCGACCTTGCGGGCGGTCACATCGAATTCGGCAGACGATCGCCCCGTCTGGATCCATGCGGCGATCAGCCGGACGTTTCCTTCGTCGTCCAGCCGCACCAGGTAAGGCCGGTTCGGTTCCGCTGCCGTCAGCTGGTAGACCGACTCTTCGTCCAACATGCGGCCGTTGCCCAGGTACAGCACGCCATTCGATAGCGCGTCCGTTCGCTCTTGCATCGTGGTTCCCTTCCGTTTGGGTCGATGTTCACGAATTCCCGGAATCCCGGAACTTCCACCTGACAAGTCGATCGACCGCCGCGTTATTCCTCGGCGTCCCCTCGAGAGTTCACAAAATGAAACCGTACCCATGTGTCATTCAAGACCGCCCGCACTGGTCCAAACCCGGCATACGGACCGTCGTCATAGACACCAGTCAGACCATTCAGAATCCCGATCAGACCCACCTTGAAGGTGTCATGCTGGCATCCGACCTGAATCGTTGGATGCATGGCCAGTTCCGGATTGCACGACACTCGCAGCTGACACAAAGCGGCAATCGCGACGGGGTCGGCTTCGGCTGCTTCATTCATCACGCGGACGATTTCCCGCGCTAGTGCTTCATTCACTGCCATCGCTATCAGCCCTCTTCGTGAAAATGGGGTGCGTTCTATGCACCCGGTTATGCATCGTCATCACCAGCCGCCAGATTCCGCGGCGGCACCTCGAGAATCCGCCTTTGCTTTACAGATCCGTGCGAATTGGCGGAAAACTGAATGCGTTTGACGCTTTCAGGTTAGCACAGTCGTTAATCCGCCTCCGGCCGGTCGGCCCGCTCCCGCAAGCGGACCGTCACCGGCCAGGACAGCAGGGCAGGGAGGCGGACGCGGCATCAGCCCCGGCAGGAGAAGTGCGACGGCATCGACCGCCACGCAATTCGGCGTCCCGCTTGACCGGACGATCCGCGAGCGAAACCGCGTCCCGCTCTCGCGATCGTGGATCGCTGGAAACATCAGCAGCCCCACGATCGCCAGGGCCAGGCAGACCGCAGCAGCGTGCTTCATTCGTACGAGAACCGCAGCAGGTGGATCAGCAGGACCGCCACGTCACGCAGCACGTAGCCCCACGCAAAGCAGAACGCCAGCAGAAACCGATGGGGCACCTGTGACTGTTGCATCCCTGGATCTCTCCCCCCATTCCCCCCGGGCGGTCCGCGGCCAGTTCGGCGCTCGCGGCGGCCGCAATTCTGCCTCCGCGGCCCCCTTCTTGTCAATCTGCGTCGTCTGCGTCAGCTTCGGCCCCGAACAGCCACTCGTCCAGAGTGTCGCCCGGTTCATAATCCTCGTCTCTCGCGATCAGCGGATCATGCTGGGAGACAATCCCGCGGAACTGCAGCCGTGTCGTCAGGTCCGCTTCAGTGATCGGCTCATACAGGGCCTGCCAGATCTGATCGCCAACGACAGGGACTGTGTACAGGTCCGCTTCGATTCGCCACGCAACCAGGATGCCGTCATACGGTCCGCCGTGGAGGCGTTCCAGGCACCAGCCCAGTTCCCGTTCTTCCGCCGATAACATCGCCCCACGCTGCAGCTGTCGCCGCAGGCAGGTCACGTATCGGAGATCCAACCATGCCCGCATGTGGTGCCTCCGTGCGGCCTTCGGCCTCAGTTCGCAACAGGGGCCGCATGGCGGCCCCGAGGATCCTCCCGCGACGCATGCCCCGATTCGACCTGCTGCTGTGACAGGCTTCGCCCGTCACCGTCCAGCGGCCACACGTGCCCGAGGGCACGCCCCATCGTGAACACCTTGGCGATGTCTCCTTCGCCCGATGTCGGCACCCAGAGACGCACCGGCGTACCGACCGGTGCGATCTCCTGCAGGTGGTCTTTCGATGCCAGCCCCTTCCGCTTTTCGTCCGCGTCTCGCGTGCGGCTTTCGGGCGCCCAGCATTCCAGCAGCCGCACCCGGACCGTGCGGCGGATCTCGACGTCGACCGTGTCTCCGTCGACCAGGTTGGTGATCACCGCGTCCGTAGCCCATCCGGTCGGCGGCCGCTGCGGCCATTCCGGGGCCGAGATAACCAGCAGTCCGGCCGTCAGCAGCAGATTGACCAGCTCAAGAGATCGTCGCATCGTGGAATCCCCCATATTTGGACGACCATCAAACCCGATGGCGGCCCCGGTGTCACTAGAAAAACGGCCGGCCGCGGCCAGATTACGGGCAGTCACTGCATCGCAGCTGCCCGCCTCGATGCTGCAGGTCCGGCCCGTCGAAGACGTAACCCCCGCATTCGCCACAACGTCCGGCGATCTGATAGGCGACGGCAACAGACTGCCAGCCCGGGTTCGCGGCTTCCGCCGCTCTCGCCGCCAGCTGGGGCGACCGGGCTTCCATCTCCTCCGTTCGGTGACAGCCACCGCGGGCGATCGTCACCACGTACCGCAAGCGATCAGGCATCGGTGACCGCGTTTTCAGTCGGGGCCGGACCGGCGGCCGGGGCGTCGGCGATCTCCGACTTCTCCCCCAGCTCGGCGACGGCCTTCTTCGCCTGCAGGGCCTTGGCGCGGCACGTTTCCAGTGTCCGCAGTGCTTCGTTCAGTTCGGCCGTCGCCTGGTTGGCCAGCCGCTGCTTCTCTGCGACGACCTGCAGGGCCGACTTGAACTCTTCCACCGTGGCGATGCCAAGGCGGTAGGCCTCCTGCAGGGCGTCGGCATTGATGCCGTGTTGTGACATGGCTTCGGAATCCTTTCCGATTCAGAGGGAGGCAACCGGTGGCCGGCCGCGGGAACAGCTCGGCCACCGGTCGCATGCGGTCGCGATCGTCGACCGCGGGAGGAATGGATCAGATGATCGGCTGGACCGCGGTGCCCGTGCCTCCGTTGACCCCCAGCGTTCCGGTGCCGGGTTCCATCGGTTCACCGGGGGCCCCAGCGTAGCCGGTGTCGACCGGAGCAACCGGATACTTCGCCAGCAACGGCACGATCAGGTTCGAGGGGATGCCGGTCAGCAGCGGGGCCAGGTCTTCTTCGGTGTAGCGGGCAGACACATCGCCGGCGTTATCCAGCGACTCGACGCGGATCGTCACTTCTTCCGGCTTGTAGGCCGCGTAGTGTTCGGGGCCGAATCGGAACTCTTCCGGCAGCAGCGTCTCCTTCGGGATCTGCAGCAGTTCCATCCCCAGAAGGAGCTTGATCTCCTGGAAGTATTGCAGCACGTCGGCGGCCATTTCCTGCGTCACCGTAAGGGACAGGTTGTTGTCCGAATGCTGCATGATGTTCGTCAGGGCCAGCATACACAGCCGGTTGTACTGGCTCAGCCAGCCGTTGCGGACGATCGGCCCGGGGAAGAACGGGACCGGGTGCATCTGCCAGGGCATCGGCGTCGGCGATCCGTGCATTTCTTCCGTCCGCAGTTCGTTCGACAGCTTCTTGCGGCCGCCGAGAACGGAAAACGCCCGGTTCAGCATCTTGCCCAGGCGCTGGATCGTGTTCATCGACGGATACTGTCGCCGCGTGGCGTCGACATGCGACATTATCGACAACTGCAGCTGCCCCATCTCGTCATGCAGGGACTGCATCGGCTGGTTGACGGTCATCAGTTGCTTGCCGAAGTTCGGCACCCCAAACCCGAGATCATTCCAGGGGGGGACGTTGTACAGCAAGACCTGGTCGGTGCCGAACGGTGCCGTGGGAAGTTGGGTCGCGGACGCCATGATTCGTTCCTTCGAGAAATGGGGTCAGGGGGGTCAGTCGGTGCGAAGCCCCGGCTTCGCTTCCGGATTCACTGGCCGGCCGGCAGTTCGGTATCCTTCGAACAGCACGTCGGCGGTATGTTCGATGCGCTTCAGCAGCGCGATCAGATTCGGGTTGTTGGGGTTAAGGCTGATCTCGCGGCGAATCGCCTCTTTGAAGGCCTCCGCCCCATAATCCCGCGACGGCGTCGGGATGTAGGTGTGCGTCGTGCTGACCGCCGGCCGCGACGCCAGTTCCTGCGTCAGATCCTGCAGGCGTTTCCGCAACTGTGCGACTTCCGGGTCGGTCTGCGGCCGGCCCGCCTGCTGCAGACCGACCAGATCCTGCTGAATGCGATGGATGGCGTCTGCCAACTGTTCCAGCCGTTCGTCCGCCGTGCAGGTCATCGGCTGGGGCAGGGGTGGTTGGGGCCGGAGCATGCCATCGCTTTCGGCCGATGCCGGCGAATCCTGCGGCTCTCGCTTCCGCCGACCCTGCCGACGTGCGACCGCTCGCCGCCCGATCCAGCCGGCCGCCAGCACGCCCAGGCCCAGCGGGGTTCCCAGGCCGGCCGCGGCGGCCGTCCAACTGGCGATCTCCCACCAGCCGCGGGACTGCATCGCCGCGCCGACATGCCGCGTCACGATCTCCAGCATGTCACCGCGGACCGTGTGGACGTTCTCGGTCAATGCCCGTGTCCGGTCCTCGACGTTCGCCAGCCGCCCGGGGATCTCCTTCGTGCGACGGTCCAGCGTCTCCAGGTACGGCTTCAATTCGGCCGCCGGATCTTGATCCGCGAGCTGGTTCAGACGGGCGATCAGTTCGGCCAACGTCTCGCGGTGCATGTCCGCATCCTTGCGTTGGGCGATGATCGCATTGGCGATCTGGTCCGTTCGTTCTGTCAGACGCTGATTCAGCGCGTCGATCTCCGCCTGCAGGGCCAGCTGCGTCTGGTCGGGGTTGTGCTGTGGTTCCGCGTTTGGCCGCGGGTCCGGGATCGGCTCAATGGCCTGCGGCTTCGCCTCCGGTTGCGGTTGCGGCCGCGGCTGCGTCGACTGCTGCGGGGGAGTGGACAGAGGCACCTGGCAGACGATGCCCAGGCGATGTAGCAGATCCGGCATGCCGTCATAGCCGTAGTGGACGACCCCGCCGACCTCGAATGCCGGAACCTTCTGGATGCCGCGGATCAGCCCATGAATGAGCTTGCTGCCCGGCCGGTCGATGTCGATGAACACCAGATCCACCCGGGCCCGCAGCGCGTCGACGTAGGGGCCGCCGGCACGCAGATCGCGGAAGAACGGTTTGCAGTGGCCGCACCATTCCGCCCAATAGACACGCATCACCGGCCGCCGCCAGCGTTGCGTCTCGACCTGCTGCGGTTCAGCGTGCAGTACTTCGCCGCAGAAAGCGGCGGCCACCACTACGAACAAAAGCCAACGGGAAACGGCACGACCCACGGCGCGGCCTCCTTGCCCAGCGGGGCGATCGAGAATTCGTATCTGAAAAACAGAGACCAGGTGAGGTGACAGGGTTCGACCAGGTAATCCGGGAGCCGGGGCACCGGGTCCACGTGGCCGCCGACCTGACAGGCAATCGCGATCGCGTGCGAGCAGAACGGCCGGACGCCCTTGTCCCGTTCGCCGAGGCAGACGTCCCGCGTCTCGACCGGGAGAAACCGCCACACGAAGGGCAGATGTCGCAGCGTCAGCCGGAGGATGCCGCGGTAACCGTAACCGTTGCCGACCAGCCCGCGCATCACGCGGACCGCCCCGTCCGCGTCCCACTGCGGCCACCGGCGGCCGGCGTTCGGGCTGAAGACGTCGATGCGGCCGGGGTTGTCGACCACGTGATTCCGCAGCGGGAGGGATCGGCCGCCGCGGAATTCGCGGAGTTCGAGGACGTTCACGCCCAGCTGCGTCCGCTCGAACATCGCCGAATGCGTGTGCGGGGCTCCGGCCGCACCCCAGCGGATCAGGCCAGACACGCCCCACAGTCCGCCGCGGTACTGCCCCAGCCAGCCTTGGCCGATGCGGGCCAGCGCGTCTTCGTACGTCACCCAATGGGGGTTGTGGACGTCGAAACCGTCGCGGTCGTCCATGACCATGATCGCGCTCCTACTCTTGTGCCGCGGCCGGGGCCGGCAGCGTCGGCCGCGAATCCCAGCGGCCGAATCGCGCCTGATAGATCGTCAGTTCCTGCCGCAGCTCTTCCAGTTCCTGCTGCGCCTGCTGACGCACGGCGACGGGCTCAATTCGCAGGCCGACATAACCGACCAGGCCGCCGACCAGGACCGTCGACCACGCGGCCAGCACGCCCAGACCGGACACCAGCAACGGCCAGTTCATCTGCCCACTGCCGGCGACGCGCGTCGACAGCTTCTCCATCCCCTGCCAGAGGCGTTCGCCCGTCGACCGCAGCTCGATCGTCAGCCCCTCGACGGAGTCGCGCAGGTTGCGGACGTCCGTCTCGACCGTGGAGACGCGTGCTTCCAGCGTCTCCTCGCGTTTCGCGGGCGGCCCTGCTGCCATGCTGTTCGTGCCCTCCGTGGCGGTCGGTAAACGAAAAGTGCCCGCGGTCAGCATCCAGCCGGCCGCGGGCAACACAATCTCAGGCGCAAGGCGTTCCGTCAAGTCCGCTCGAATCAGTGCCGGGGGCGGCCCATTGGATCGCACCCTTTCCACGAAGAAAGGAGGCACAGCCGCCCCCGGCTGTCTCAATGCGTCAGCGACCGCAGTTGTGCGGACAGCTTCGCAAGGCACAGCTGGTTCAGACTGACTCCCTCCGCTTCGGCTTCGGCGACCAAAGCGGCATGCAGCGACTTCGGCACCCGCAGGAGAAACTTCCCACTGGCGTCGATCAATGCCGGGCCGCCGTCCTCCTGCAGCTGGCGGATCAACTCTTGGATCTCCCGATACTCCGGCGTCTTCGTGAACTCCACGCGCTCACTCTGCGTCGGGAATAGTTCGCCGAACTTCCCACCGATACCGAAGATCGCATTGCTCAATTCGACCCACGTCTTCGCGGTCTTCGCGGCCTCGCGTGCGAATTCGAGGGCGTCAGTTGCTTTGTCCTGTGTGGCCTTGCGCTTCGCCATGACTAACTAACTCCAGAAGAAAAGAGGGGCGGCGACTTGCGCCGCCCCGGTTGAGGGTCCTACTCAGGGACGTTCAGGAATCGAACTCCGTCGAAATCCCGAACTTCGAAGTACATGGCCTTTTGGGCCAGCTTCGCCCCGACCTCCAGCACCGCCTCGCGGGCGGCATCGTAGAGGTCATTGTCACACACGACCGAGATGCGGACGCACACATCGCGGTAGTGCACGCGGTCCGAAGGGTCGATCCAGTGACCGACCGTCGTCCCCTCGATCGAGCAGCCGCCGAAGCGGACCGCCCAATCTTCGACGATCCCGTTGATCGTCGACTCCGGCACCGGGGTGCCGTCGTTCAGGGTGGTGGGGACGAGCGTCGTGAACTTCATGTGTCCTCCTTTCGTGAAAAGTGAAGTGCGATCCAATGCACATATAGTATCGTCAGCAGTACCACAGTGCAAGTAGCAAATCACGATTTTTTCGGGGAGAACTCAGAATTTTTCGGACGCTAGACGAGGTCCGGACGGACGCGTGCCCACAACTGGTACAGCTCGGCACGCCAGATCTGGCATTGTTCCGTTCGTCTGCGAACAATCGGCCGTTCCTTCAGCCTCTCATTCACTCTCCGCAACATTTCGGATTCGTGAATGATCGGACAGTCGAAGCATTCCGAACACGTCCATCCGTATTCCAGAAGCCACAGATGCGCCCTGCAGGACGGGCAGAGGAATAGGTCCGCGATGGCCCGATGTGGCTTCCGCAGTCGGCCGTTCTTTCGCAGCATATACCGCGGCGGGACTGGCAACACTCCTCGTTGCCGCAGGCGATCAACTCGCTTCTGTAGGGTGGATAGCTTCATCGGTTCACTTCCGCAGGTAGGCTTCGGCCAGCTTCCGCAGGATGTCCGGAGAATCGTTTCTCTGCAGGATCGACGTCGACCCTCGAATGCCGTCAATCTGCTCTCGCTTCAACCCCAGCGCCTGCGCCATGTACGGATCAGCCCCATCATCCGCCATCAGGAAGTAGCAGAAGGTCGGGTCCGCCTGTCCGTCTCGATGAACGCGGCCGATGCATTGTTCGTGCACGCCCGGGGACCAGTCGAGTTCACCGAAGACGATCGTCCGCGCTCGATGCTGCAGGCCGTCGAGTCCGGCACCAGAACGCAGGCTGACGATCATCAGCGGAGTTTCGCCGGAGGTGAACCGTTGTGCCTGTGTCTGCTTCGCTGCCGGAGATTCACTGCCGGTGTAGATTGCGGGGTCGAATTCCTTCAGTTCCTGCTGCCAAATCTCGTACACGGCGCGATGCCAGCCGAACAACACCACCGGTTCCCCCTGCTCGACCAGGAGACGCACGAACGCGGCGACGTAGGGGGCTTTCGCTATTCCGGTCGCTTGCCGCAGGACATTGCTGAATTCTTCCGCCGCACGCATGCGTTCGCCGCGGGCTTGTGGTCCCGTCGACAGGAGAATGCGGGCCAGTTCTCCCGCCCGACCTTCGACCGCACGGATCGCGTCGCGGTCGGAATCGATCTCGTGTGTGATCGTGGTCAGGTCCGGCAGCTCGCGGCTGACGTCCTTCCGCGTCCGTCTCAGCATCAGATGCTGTTCGCGTGCCCATGATCCGAATGCGTCGGGATCTCGCAAGCGTACCTTGCGACGATCTCCCATGAAGGCTTCATCGACACACCATTCCCGAATGAATTCTTCCCGCGCCCCCAGCGCTCCGGGAGAAATCACGTTCAGGATATTGAAGATCTCTCCCCCGTAGTTGTAAATCGGCGTCGCTGACAGCCCCAGGCGGAACTGCACACCTTCTGCCAGACGCTCCGCGGCTCGGTACTTATTCGAGTTATCCCGCCGCAGTTCCTGGCATTCGTCGAAGATCACCGAATTGCAGTAGCGGGCCAGCACGGTCGACCAGTTGTCCAGCTTGTAATAGCTGCAGATCAGGACGTCCGGACCGCGGCCCTTACGGCGGGGCAGTTCGTACGGGGTGCCTTGCCGGATGATGTGGGTGGACAGGTCCGGCGCGAACCGGTGTATCTCCCGTTCCCATTGCCGTGGAAGATGCGCCATGCAGACCACCACGGCCGGCAGTGTCCGTTCATCCGTCAGTGAACAGATCGCCGAACAGGTCTTCCCGAGGCCGACGTCATCCGCCAGGAGAAGATGCCCCTGCGACAGGTAGAGCTCAGCGGCTTGGCGTTGGTAGATGCGGGCCGGCAGGGCCAGGTCGAACGGCCGCGGGGTGTATCCCGGATCGACGATCTGATCCATCCGCAACAGGTGTTCCTGATGCGCGTCGGCTCCATCGAACAAGGCACGTGCGGGTTCAACGTCCAGCGCGTACCGTTGAGATAACCAGACCAGATCCGCACACACGGACGGCGTATTCGTGAGGCGAAACACTCCGGACGCACCGACCGGGATCTTCTGGAAGAGCCGCTTGACCATCATCGCGACGTGCGGTTCGCACGATAGATGCCACTCGTTACGGTGAAGCCAAAGACGGCCGCAGGTTCTCACAGGCATCTAGCTACCCAGAGGACATAACACGGCTTGCCCATGAGTGTCTGCGTGCAGGCACGATGGGTGTGCCGACTGGTGACCAGGATCAATTCGGTGACTTCCGCACGTTCGGCGTAGCGGACCAGCTGCTGCATCACGGCTGAGTAGCCGCCGGCCACCTTGCATTCGATACCCACGCTGCCCCCGACGATGAAGTCGATGATTCCGGCGTCTCCCAGGGGCGCTTCCCGGGTGAATTCCCAGCCGGTCTTCAGACGCAGGATCTGTTCGATGTCATCCTGCATCTGTCGTTCAGTGCCGAAGCGGATACGGTACTGCTGAAGGATGCTGAGAACTTCGGATGCGGTCAGCATGCGATCTCCTTCTGAATGGCAATCCATTCAGTGATGGTTAGCAGCCCTTCGTCCCCCTCCTCGAGCGCGTCGCTTTCATCCTCAATCACTTGTGACCGCGGAATCCAGTACTCCTCGCCTTCATGCTCGATCAGAAGGGCGGCGTCCGTTGTCCGGAGGATCGTGACGTCGATTTCTACGGTTCGCTGCGGCATCACTCACCTCCGTTACCTGCTTCAAACCCGGAACACTTCTCAACGGGAAAGCCGATCCACGTCCAGCCGGAGCGATGCGGCTTCGACCGCCGCACGTGTGCCTGCGTCGGCATCGGCTCGTACTTCAGCCCCGGACCGCCGTTGAACTTCGCGGCCGGCGACGTGCAGTCCAGCTCCTGCCGATGCCGGCAGTTGACGCAGGGGGCCATTGCACCGGGCCAGGGTTCCGCCGTGGGTAGCTCGCGATACAGCCGCGGATGCGGTTCGATGATCTCGTCCGCACACCGCTTGCAGAGGACGACGATGATCGTTTCCGGTCGATCGTCGGCATCGTGTTCCTGCCAGCGCGTCAGGCCATCGGCCGAACAACAGGACTGGCAGCGATCCGGCCGGCGATCGCCCGCCAGCGTTTGGGACAAGCGTTTCATCCGTTCAGCACTCATCGTCGTAATCCTCCAGCTCGAAGCCATCGTCCTCGAAGTCGTCCGCCAGGCAGTCGTCGCAGCCAGGGCATTCAACTTCGCCGTGATGGTGACAGATGCAGAAGTCGCCGCCGCATTCGCACTGCAGGAAGCCCATCCCGCCGCAGGTGCCGCGGAAGACGCCCCGATCGAACAGTTCTTCGCTTGTGCCCCGCGCGCCGCACCAGCATTCGATCTCTTCGTCGTCCTCGATCGGCTTCCATGCATCGCAGTGTTTGCAGGAGAGAATCAGCCGGTCTTCGGCGATCTCCGGGTCCTGCAGTGCCGGATGATTCGCATCGTCGTCGTCATCCGGGTCGAGATACGTTTCCAGCCAGTGATGGAAGCCATCGCACCCGTCGCATGGCCGACACGGCAGGTCGACCAGTTCGGCAGTCGCCACACGTTGCACGTCATGGGGCTCATCCATCCTGGCCGGCCGAATGGTCGCGGAGTCTCCTTCAACCGACAGGACGACGACGGGAATGCATCGACCGCCGATGTGGTAACCTTTCAATTGAGACATGGCCGCCTCCCTTTGGTTTAGGATCCCGCCGCGTCATTCCGTGGCGGTCGATCGACATCAGACCTTCCGAAACTCGATGCGCGTGACCACCATCGACGGCTTACACCGCATGTGTCCGCAGAACATCGCGACGAACTCGGCCGGCGTCATGGACGGGAAGCCCTCGCGGACGACATCCGCCGCGTCGATTAGTTCGAGCCGTTCGCGTCGCACGCTGACGACTTCGATCTCCGCCAGGACTTCCTGCCGTTCTCCCTTCCGCAGCCCCATGCAGCGTTTCACCGCTCGGAGCCGCGTGCCCGGCCGCAGGGTCCGCCAGCCCAGACGGCGCGTAACGGTCTTCGATCCGTCCAACAGCTGTTCGGTTGTGAGCGCGAAAGACATTGCTCGCATGGGTGTCCCCTCGACTTCCGTGGAAGTGATTTCCGGCATGTCGTGCCCGCGGTCTGCATTGCAGCCCTTGCAGGCGATGGTCAGATTGTCTGACCCATTCGACCCGCCGCGCGCAAGCGGGATGATGTGTTCGAGCGTCGCGGTCTCGCGCGTCAGCGGCGCCCGGCACCAGTAGCAATGCGGGTCCTTGCGAAGCAGGCGGGCTTTGGCTCTTCTCGTGTTCTTCTTCCTGTTCGCCCGCTTCCCCGCCACTGGCGGCGGTTCGGTCGCCATCCGCACCACGTCGGCAATGCTGCTGCAGTACGTGCCTGCGTGCGTCCCGTTCACGTACGCGGTCGGTCCGCGTTTGGCCGCGGGGTAGTAATTCACGCGGAATCGGCCGATCACCTGCCAGTGCGTCGGGGAGCGCTTCACCGCCTGCAGGCCGGCGGCTTCGACGGCCGCCTGGAAGGTTTCGAAGGTCGGATACATGGATGCCTCCCCAGATCAGAACAGCCGCCCCAACGCCGCAGCAGGCGGGGCCGGAAGAGGTTCGCCGCGCGGCGTCGGCAGCTCGCGGATCTGCAGCCGCTTCGGGAACTTCTCGAAGTCTTCTCCGTGGTAGCCGGCACCGACAGGCACGTTCACCGATTCCCCGCGCTTGATCGGATGCGGCCGGACCTCATACGCTTTGTCGCCCAGCTGCTTCATGAAGACAGGGACGTACGCTTTCCGGCACTGGACGACCAGAGCGTCAGCCCAGCCGATGCAGAACTTCCGCGGTTCGATTCCCTGCTGCTTCGATTCGCCGCCGATGATCGCCCAGTCGATCTCCGGGAAGATATGGCCTCGGCCTCCGCAGACGTCGCAGGCGGCCGTCTGGCCGCGCTGCCCTTCGTACTGGATTCCGTGTTCCACGCGGCCATAGTGACCGCGGCCGTCGCAATCCTCGCACGTCCGCCACAGGCTGACTTCTTCCAGGAGCGGTTCGAAGGAGACGAATCGAACCCCACAATCGATCTCTGTCAGCCGATCGATCCGCCACAGGTACTCCGGGGATTCGACAGTCACCCCGACCCAGACGTTCGATCGCCCCCGCAGATCCTCCGGCAGCATCGCCTGGATGTTCTCAGGCCGCTTCGTCAGGAACATCCACGTCAGGTGATAGCATCGCCGCACCAGCGGCCACAGGCGTTCCCGCCCAGCCGCCGCGTCGGGATGCACTTCGAAGACGTCTGACAGGGAGTTCACGAACACTCGCGGCCAGGTGCCGGCCTTGACTGCCGCATTGTTCCATGTGCCCGGCTCCTTCCATTTCCCATCACTGGTCATCTTCCGCGGACTGTCTCGGCCCCAGACGTCCAGATGGAACCGGTCCGCCCAGGCGGCGGCGTAACAATACTTGCACGCGGGAGAAATCTTCTCACAGCCCATCCAGGCGTTGAACGTGTGATCGCACCACGGAATGCGTGAGTTTGCCCCCATCGGTCACTTTCCTTTCTTCGGTGCGGCTTGCCGCAGCCAGTCGAGCGGGTCACCTTCGCACTTGCGAAACATGTCATAGACCACGGCGTCGCGGTCGCCGTCCGCCAGGCGGGTGAGTAGAATCTCCGTCGATCCGACATGCCACCCGCCCGGGAACAGCCAGACCAGCGTCAGGCCGTGCGCCGTGATGAACGGCACCGATCGGCCGGACGCGGCGAACGCTTCGGCCACGCGTGCATATTCACTGGCTGCCATTCACCGTGCCTCCCGCGAGACGATGGACGGCCAGGAGCTTTTCCCGCGTCGCCGCGGTACACACGCCATCCGCGGCCAGGATGCTTTCGACGATCTCGCGGATGCGGCCGAAGTCTTCCGCATCGTCACTGCTGGTCTGGTCGGCCAGGATCGCGTCCGCTTCTGCGAAGAACGAATCGCCCTCATAGGCGATCTGTGCCCCGATGTTGGCTCGATACTGGTTCGTGGCCATCATCCCGGCACAGCGGATCAGGGCCGCGGCGGACTTTGCCAGGACGTCCGGCACGCGTGTCTGCGACAGCCGCGGATCGTGTGGTGCACACAGCGCGTCGGCGATGCGATTGACGGACTGGACCAGTTGCCGGAGTTCATGCAGCAGGGGTTCGTTCATCGGTGATCGTCCTTTCCAGGTGCGTTGACGGGGCCAGTTCGTTGAGTTCGGCAGCAGTCGTGGATCGTGGCGCGAGGATGTAGATCAGGGCCGCCTGCGCCGCGCGGCACTGATCCGCCAGGTCGTCGTCGAGCTTCCCCTCGACCGCCCGCAGGGCCGCGACTTCGGCAAGTGCCCTCGACCGCAGTTCGCAGCCGTCCGCGGCCATCCGCAGCGCGTCGAATTCCGGCGCGTCGAGGTTCGCCACCAGCGGCCGGATCACCACGTCGATCGGGAGCGCATCCGGCAGTTGGTCGATGTAGGACGTGACTTCCATGAACTGGTGCAGCAGGAGGGTTTCGTCTTCGTCGAAGCGGTCGGTCCCTTCCGCGCCGATCCAGCAGATCGCCGCCAGGTCCGCGATCCGCCGCATGCCTGCCAGCCGGTTCAGCAGATCCTTCTCCCGCTCCTGCCGTTCGGCCAGAAGCCTCTTCAGCGAGTCGACCAGGTTCAGGGTCTTGACCAGCTCCTGCGGGTCGATCGCCGTGCCCAGAGCCGTAGCGATCACCAGCCCACGCTGGCGATCGACGACGTCCCGGCCGTTCTGGCAAAGAATAAAGCGGGGGTTTACAACAGCGTGTTCTGATTCCATGTGTCAGCCTCTGCGACTGTTGACGGGAGGGTAAAGAGTTCAATCCGCACGCCCGCACGTTCGCCCCAGCGCTTGCTCGTTTGCTGGTCGACGATCTGCGAATCGTTCCGGAAGACGATCGATTCCAGCGCGTCCTCGATCCCGCGGATCATCTTCGTCAGGTCCGGCTTCGTCGCCGGGAAGGCAGGGGCCTTCGGCTTCACCTTCTGACCCTTGTTGAAGTGCCCGAGGTTGCGAGCGCGGTAGATCACCACGCGGAGAACCAGGGGGCCGTCGACCAGCTGCGTCAGTCCCGCTTGCCGACATGCGAAGCGGGCTGCACGCGCGACGTCCTGCATCCATTCGCCGGACTTCGGGTTGTCGTCCCGGGTGACAGTGACGACGCGCCCCTCTTTGATGATTGGCTTACCGTTCTTGTAGAGCGGCTGGCTGATCTTCGATCCGCGGGGCTGCGCCACACCGTCCACCCAGAACGACAGCAGGGGTTTCGGCTGCATCAGAAGTCATCCTCGATCGCTGCGTCATGGTCAGGGACAACCGGGACGGGTTCGTCGTCCGCCGGCGGCGGCGCTTTGCGGCCGTGGTCGGGAGGCAGATTCAGCCGCTGCTTCTCGATGTCGCCCTTCACGGTTGCCGAGAACTTTCGGCCGATCGTCGGCCAGCCGGCCGCGATCTCGTCATCAAGTGCGGCGATCGTCGGGATGCCGACGTCCCGAAGTTGCGTCTTCCACTTGTCGGGGATGTCCAGCAGGTCGATCGACCGCCCCGCTCGAGCGACGCCGGATTCCGCGGCTTCGGCCGCCTTCTTCCGGCCGCGCTTCTTCGCTGGAGGATCCGCAGCCGCCAGGTTGTCCGGTGCGGCGGATTCCGCCTTCTCCTTGTGGACCTTGGCCGCGGCCTCGAGGGCAGGGGTGCCGACCGGCCGATCGGTTCCGCCGATCAGGTCGGGGTGTGTCTGTTCTTCCCTCTCGCGATCGAAGAGCGTCGGCCCGTCGCTTTCGCTTTCTTCGTCGTCGTCCAGTGCCGACACGGTCTCGACC
This sequence comes from uncultured Gammaproteobacteria bacterium, assembly GCA_964458835.1. Taxonomy (GTDB): domain Bacteria; phylum Pseudomonadota; class Gammaproteobacteria; order Thiohalobacterales; family Thiohalobacteraceae; genus JAHJQQ01. The sequence goes on from CAYWKV010000004.1 coordinate 51,991, forward strand.
TGCAGCCATCCCGACTGCTTCGCAAAGTGAGCCAATTCACCGACGTCGATCTCTTCCAGCGCGAAGGTCAGTCCACATGACAGCGCCTTGGCACTGACGGCGAACCCCTTCACATCGAAGACGCTGCTGATCTGCCGTTCGTCACCATCGAACAGGTGCGCTTGTCCGGGCAGTTCACCCTTCGGGGCAATGAGGACGCGCCCATGCAACCGACGCCCGCCGAAATAGCGGTCCGCATCATGCAACCCGCCGGCCAGGCTTGTGCGATCGATCTTGATCCCCAGCCGTGCAGTGCCTTCTCCAATGCCGACATTGCCGAATTCGACGGCGACCTGGAAGGGCTTCTTACTGCGTGCCGACGCGGGCTCGGCCGCCTGATCCGCCGGCTTCTCCAGGAGCTGTTTCAGGCATTGTGGCGCTGGCATGCCGCGCTGCTGGTCCAGCCAGCCGACGATCGCGATCCGATCGTCTTCGGTCAGTGCAGCTACTTCCTCCAGCGTCAGCTTGATGTCGCGGCCGCGGAGGCCGGCCGCGATCGCCTGAATGTCTCCGGCCGAAGAATAGGCCGCCCGTTCGTGCCCGCCGTTCGCCGGCGGGGCCGCGGTTTCCATCGCCTTTGCTTTTGCCATTGCCGTCCTTTCTTCGAAGAGAACCTAAGCGCCGCGACGCTCCGTGCGCCGCCGGCGATCTTCCCAGAGCTTGATAAAGTGACTGCGGACCAGATCCCGGTTGCCGTCGCAGATCGACTTCCAGCCGATCGATTCCGCCACCGCACGCACATCATGGGGCAGGGCCAGGACACGGCGGCGATGTCCGTCGGGGTCATACGTGCTCATCTGCCGCGCGACGGATTGAGCCATCAGCCAGGCCGAGGCGACGTCGATTTCCGGGGCACGCTCCTGGTCGACATAGCGGCCGTCGATCAGCTCCTGGACGATCAGCGTCTGTTGCTTGTTCCGGCCGCACAGCAGCCGATGGAGCTTGAACCACGGCTTGCCGTGGCAGAAGGTCGATCGCCGGATCAGAGCTTCGATCCCCTCCGGATCGGCCAGCAGTTCCTGCAGCTCGGCGGATTTCTCGACCGTCTGCCACGCGGTCCAGACCTCCGCATTGATCCGCGCCGTCGAGGTGACCAGCTTGTCCCGCTTCAGCCGTGCCCACATTTCCACATAGGCTTCGAGCAAGGGCGGAACGTGCTGTCCGGAGGGATGCCGCAGTCGCGTCGCACGATTCAGCGTCGGCGGATCCGCAGGCTGCCGTTCCCGGACCATCCGGCGGTTGTACAGGACGCCACCGGCATCGACCGAATAGACGCCGGCATGCCGCAGCTCGGCCAGCAGTTCGCGACAGACGTCGGGGCTGACGCCCACGATCTTCGCGAGTTCGTCCGCTCCAATCGGCTCGCCGGTTGGATGCGTCAGGCAGCCGCGGGTCGGCCGTGCCTGGTGCATCAGGCACAGCATGTCGAACCACAGGGCGCGGGCTTCCAGCGTACATGCACGGACGGTCGTGTCGGATAGCCAATCGCGCACGTCGAAACACAGTTTCCGTACCATGGCGCTTCGTGCTCCACTCCTGCAACGCAGAGAACATCAAGCGGCCGGCGGGTGGCGGATCGGGGGTCCACGCCCATCCCGCCGGCCGCACCACGCGGATCAACGGAGGTCGTCCGCCTGGGTGTCCAGGCCGAACTGCTTACGCTTCCGCCGCAGGATCGGCATGATCTCGGCAGCGCGTTCCGGGTCGATCGTGCGGGACGAACACGCTTCTGCGAACACGCGGTTCGCATGCTCCACGTGTGCGGCCTCCGTGGCGTCCGCCAGGATCGCCAGCACTTCATCGCCGACGTTGTCCTGGCTGCCTTGCCAGTCGCCCGGCGGTTCTTCCGGAGGCGGATCGGGGAACAGTTCGTCCATCCGGGATTCTGACGCGGCAGCACGTTCCGCCGCGGTCGGTTGCGGCGGCGGTTCCGGTGCGGCTGCCGGCGCCGCAGGTTTCCGCGGCGACGATGCTGCACGCCCCTTCGGCTGCGTGAAGTCGCTGGCCGATGCTCCCCCATTGGAGACGGGAGCTACAGGCGGTTTCTTTGGGTGCGACAGTTCCTCATCGGATGCACCTCCGAACAGTTCCGAGACGGTCGCTTCTTCGTTCTCGATCGCGGTCCACAACCCCATCAGGGTCTTGCGGTCCTCGGTCGTCCAGCCGTTCACGCGAGCCTTGCCGATCGTCCGTTCGATCTGTTCCAGGCTGACGTTCTTCGTCGAGAACTTCGCGATGATCTTGTCGACCGTGCTTTCGTCCAGCAGGTCGTCAATGATCGATTCGCATTCGTCGAAGAGCCACGCTTTCAGGCCGGCCGGAACGCACCGCAGGATCACTTCCCGGATGCGCTTGGACCCTTCAGCCCGGACGACGACGTTGTAAAACCGATCGTCCGGGATGCGGGTCCGCTGGCCTTTCCAGTTCGTGTAGAACTTGCTGACGATCGCATCGTCTTCCCACAGGCGACCCTGCTGGTAGTCGAAGAACCTGGCGGTCACCCGGACCGTGTTATCGTCGATATCCTCGACGCGCACACGGACCGAGTTGTACCCATACGCTTCGGCCAGCATTTCGGCCGCACGCACCGACAGGTTTCGTGCGAACTTCTGGCCGCCCGGCTTGATCCGCCGCGAACCGCATTTATTGCATTCGGTCGGCGGCGGCCCGTTCTTCCGCTGGAAGAGTTCTTCCTCGCACTCCAGGCACTTCGGCTTCTCGAAGCCAACGGGCTTGTTGTAAATCATCTTCGGTGCATGTGCGGGGAATTCGGCCAGCTGTTCGGCCACGTTCTGCCGCACCTTCGCGATTGACCGTGGTCGAGCCGCGGCCAGCGACATGATGTTGTCGTTCTCGATCCTCATGATCGCCAGCCCCTCCGGGAGGTTGGCGATCGCCTTTGCCTGCGATTCTTCCGGACTGTAGGACGCCGGAGCGACTGTTTGCTGATTCATCGTTTCCCCCGATCAATTTCGTCTGGTCTGTCCGTCCGCATCGACGCGTCCGGACGTCACGTCACAAGCGCCGCCCGCTTCGCGTGAGAACGGCGGTATTCCTCGTTGGCTTCGTTGCGTGCCTGGCATTCCGCCCGCATCCCGTTCCGCGTGCCGGCGTCGATCAGATGCAGCGTCGGCACCCCCTCGACCAGCGACAGTTGTGTCAGGTAGGCGAATTCATCGCAGTCGCATTTCGCCGCGTCTTCGCCCAGGTGCAGCCGGCAGGGAGTGACCAGCACGGCGTAATCCCCCAGTTCGATCGTTGCCGGTTGCGGCCGGCCGTTGTGGTCTGTGATTCGCGGAGAACGGATCATTGCTATTCACCTCCTTCGGCCAGCGCGGCGCGCTGTGAATTGACGTAGGGACAGCTGTGCCAGTAGCCGCACCACTTGGGGCCGCACCACCAGGCACCCGGGGTGGCAGGCGCGAAGACGCCGGCATCGATCCCCCGCTGGACCATGTTGATCCGGTGCGCCAGCGCGGCGAAATCGGCTTCGTCTCGCTGGCTGGAGACAACAGACCGGGTTACCGCCTTCTTCCCGGCGACCACCGTGTCCAGCCGGACTTCGGTAGGGGGCGACCCCGTCAGCGCGTGGAGGCCGGCCGCGTAGATCGTCAGCTGCACCGATTCGTCGGCGTCCGCCTGCGACTTCTTCTTGCCGGCCGTCTTGAAGTCGACCACGCGGCCTTGATCGTCGGCCAGGTCGATCACCGCCAGCAGATCCCGCGGGGCATTCGGCAGCTCGATGCGGACCGTCTGTTCCACGTGAGTCGGCTGATAGTCGGGCGCCTGTTCGCGGGCGTGCACCAGGGCGAAGTCGGCCAGATCGTCACGCGCCCGGCCGAGGACGTTCTCGACTCCCTGCGACGTCTCCTCTTCGTTGAGGATGTAGCCGCCGGGCAGTTCCGCGTCGAACGAGGCGACCGCGACGTCGATGATCTCGCATGCCGGCAGATCGCGGTGCGTCTCGATCTTCTGCCGCATGTTGGCCTCGGCGGCCGCATGGAAGCCGGTGCCTTTGATCATCGCGATCGCCGGCGGGATTTTTTCGCCTTCGAGATAGCGGCGGCGGTACGCCTCGCCGCAGCGGCAATAGCTGTCGATCTGTGACGCGGACAGGTGTGGACGTTCGTCAGTCATGTCAGCCCCCGATTGATGTGTGGATGCAACGAGAGAGAAGGAACGGCCGGCTTCCCTGCCGGCCGCGGTTCAGAAGGTTATCCGGCCGCGCCCAGTACGTCGACGCGAAGGTCACCGTCCGCGGGCAGGGCCGTGATGGCCGTCACACCGGAGCCGACCAGGCGGTCGATGATCCGCTGGCGGTTCCGCGGGCTCAGTGCCTCGAAGGCTTCCTGCGGAATCGTGAACATTCCGCCCGGGCCGACCGCGGCGATCGCCACCGGCAGCGCATAGCCCCACTTCTCGCCGGGGCTGCATTCGGAGAACGGAATCACGCCACGTTGCGGGTGGTCGACGCAGATCCGCATGCGGCCCTTGTCGTCCTCCCCGATGATGAAGTCGCCGCCGCTGTCCCGGATCAGGTCGGTCAGGATCTGATCCGTCCCGCGGGCCGCCTCCCGCAGCTGCGTCGCGCGGTCGGTATGCTGCTTCGCCGTGGCGTCCAGTTCCTCCGCTTCGGCCAGCTGGCCTTTGGCCCGCTTGACGATGCCGACGTTTGCGATCGCCTGGCGAATCTCGGCCGTCCGCTGCTTCGCCGCTTCCAGATCCGCATCGGTCGGCACGTTCTTCGGCTCGGCCGCCTGCAGGATCTCCTGGCAACTGGCGACCAGCTGTTCATGGGCTTCGGCCGACTGCAGGACTGTAGTCGCGCTCTCAACATCACGTGCCAGTTGCGATGCCAGATTCTTCGCACTTTCCAGTTCGCGTTCCAGACGGGCGACCTGTTCGTCCGCATTCGACTTTGCCTGCTGCACACGCGACAACTCTTCTCGCGCATGTGCAGCAGTTGGTCCCTTGTAGGCAGCGACTGCCTGCGCGAGCTTCGGCTCGGCTTCCGCTCGTTCAGTCTTCGCGGCCGCCGCGGAATCGATCTTCAGCCGGATCACAGATTCCGCCTTGATCGCCGCTTCGAGTTGTGCCTGCAGGTCCGCATCATCATCCGACTGGCTGACGTCAACGTCGGCCGCGGCCTCCCGCTTCGCAGCCGCATCACGGCGGGCATTGTCGGCCGCGTCTTCCGCTTCGCGGGCCTTGGCCTCGATCGCTCTTTTGATCCCTTCGGCCTGTACGACCAGGTCGGTTTCCTCGATCACTTCCGGCGGAATGATCGCCTTAAATTCGGCTTCGCCGCCAGGCAGCAGGTCATACCAGGAATCCGCATCTGTCGAATCCCCGCGGATTGTCAGCAGCGCCTTCAGCCGCCGCCGGTCCGCGGCCGCCGGATCGGCGATGCCGGGGTCCACCAGGTCGGCGATCGACAGCCGATCCTCCAGACTGGCGACCGTCAGTTCTCCCGCCCGCCGCATCTGTTCGCCGACGCGAATCGTGATCCCGCAGGCTTTCACACTGCCGCCCGCAGTGTTGTCCCGCTTTGACAGCCGGTTCTTCTGGCCGAGGGCCGCCCCGACCGCGTTCAGTGTCGTCGACTTCCCGGCACCGTTGTCGCCGGAGAGAACGACCAGACCGCCGTTCTCCGGCAGCGTGAACCGCAACCGTTCGACCGGCCCGACGTCGCGGACCTCGATTTCGTTTTCCGCCGGTTCAGGTTCCCGCACCGTCTTACGCTGCAGCTTTGCCATGTGTCACCCCGATCTGAGACAGGAAGAGAAGAGAGAGGGGGGCCGGTTGCGCCGGGATCAGCATCTGCCCCGCGG